>MEYF01000015.1:28580-36009 GCA_001775755.1 Candidatus Aminicenantes bacterium RBG_19FT_COMBO_65_30
GCCCCGAGGAATATTTCCTCGTCGTCAACGCGGCCAATGTCGATAAGGACTTCGTCTGGATCGCCGGCCACACCAAGGGCTTCGACGTAAAGGTCGAGAACCAGAGCGACGCCTATTCCCAGCTCGCCCTCCAGGGGCCGCTGGCCGAGAAGATCCTCCAGCCGCTGACCGACATCGACCTGGCCGGGATGAAATCGTTCCACTGGGCCAGGGGCAAGGTCTTGGGGAAGGACGGCCTCGTGTCGCGGACCGGCTACACGGGCGAGGACGGCTTCGAGATCTACACGATGGACCCGGATCCGGGCATCATCTGGACGACTCTCATCGAGAAGGGGACGCCTCTCGGGCTCCTGCCCGTCGGCCTCGGCGCCCGCGACACCCTGCGGCTCGAATCGAAGCTCATGCTCTACGGCAACGACATCTCGGACAAGACGACGGTGCTCGAGGCCGACCTCAAGTGGATCGTCAAGCTCCAGAAAGGCGATTTCCTGGGAAAACCGGTCATCGAGAAACAGCTGGCCGAGGGGCTCAGGAGAAAGCTCGTCGGCTTCGAAATGGCCGAGCCGGGCATCGCCAGGCCCCATTACCCCGTTTACGTCAAGGGACAGAAGGTGTCCGAGGTCGCGTCGGGGACCTTCTCGCCGCTCCTGAAGAAGGCCATCGGGCTCGTCTATCTGCCCATCGAGGCCGCGGTCATGGGCGCGGAGTTCGAGATCGAGATCCGGGCCAAAAAGATCAAGGCTCGAGTCATTCCCACGCCCTTCTATAAAAGAGCGGGCAAGAAATAGCGCGTCAGGTCAACAAGGAGGCATCCATGTATCCGAACGACTTCCGCTACACCAAGGAGCACGAGTGGATCAAGATCGAGGGCGACGAGGCCCTCGTCGGCATCACCGATTTCGCCCAGCACCAGCTCGGCGACATCATCTTCGTCGAACTGCCCGCCGTGGGCAAGGAGCTTGCCGCCCGCCAGTCCATCGGCGTCGTCGAGTCCGTCAAGTCGGTCTCCGACGTCTACGCGCCGGTCACCGGGACGGTCGTCGCCGTCAACGAGGCGCTGGGCCAGACGGCCGACCTCCTTAACAAGGACCCGCACGGCCAGGGCTGGATCGTCCGCATCAAGATCAAGGATAAAAAGGACCTCGACGGGCTCCTGTCGGCCGGCGACTACGAGAAATTCCTGGAGGGGCTCGAGCACTGACGCCCCGGCCAGCCAGACAAGGGGGTTTTTTCCAATGAGCTATCTGTCTCTCAGCGATAAAGACAAAAAGGAGATGCTGGCCCGGACCGGCGTCGGCGCGACCGACGACCTGTTCTGCTGCATCCCCGAAGCCGTGCGGCTCAAGAGGGCTCTCGACCTTCCGGCGGCCCAGTCGGAGCTCGAGCTCGTCCGCACGATGGAGGCGATCGGTCGGAAGAACGACTATTCCCGCCACCTCTCGTTCCTCGGCGGCGGGGCCTACGAGCACTTCATCCCGACCGTCGTCGATTACCTGAGCTCCCGGGGCGAGTTCGTCAGTCCCTATACGCCTTACCAGCCCGAGGTCAGCCAGGGGACGCTCCAGATCATCTTCGAGTACCAGACCCTCGTCTGCCAGCTCACGGGACTCGACATCGCCAACGCCTCCCTATACGACGGCTCCACGGGCACCGCCGAGGCCGTTCTGATGGCCCAGCGGGTCACGAGCCGGAACAAGGTCGTTTTGGCGCGCTCCCTCCACCCCCAGTACCGGGAGGTCGTCCGGACCTACATCAAGAACCTCGGCGTCGAAGCCGTCGAGGTCGGATATGGTCCCGACGGCCGGATCGACGAGGACGCGCTGGGCCGCGCCCTTGACGACAAAACGGCCGCCGTCGTCTGCCAGTCGCCCAATTTCTTCGGCGTGGTCGAAGACATCCAGGCGCTGTCCGATGCCGCCCACGGCGTCAAGGCGCTGTCGGTGGCCATCGTCGCCGAGGCCGTTTCCCTCGGCATGCTAGAAGCGCCGGGCAAGCGCGGCGCCGACATCGTCGCCGGAGAAGGGCAGTCGCTGGGCATCCCTCTGAGCTTCGGCGGGCCCTACCTCGGCTTCATGGCCTGCAAGAAGGAATTCCTCCGCCAGATGCCGGGCCGCGTCGCGGGGCAAACCCTGGACAGGGAAGGCCGTCGCGGTTTCGTCCTGACCCTGGCCACCCGCGAACAGCACATCCGCCGCGAGCGGGCGACCTCGAACATCTGCACCAACCAGGCCCTGTGCGCCCTTCGGGCGACCATCTTCATGGAGACCCTGGGCAAGCAGGGGCTGAGAGAGCTGGCCTGGCAGAACGCCCAGAAAGCGGCCTACGCGGCCGATCGGCTCGGCGCCATCCCGGGGGTCAAGATGAAATTCTCAGGGCCGGTGTTCAACGAGTTCGTCGTCGAGCTCCCCAAGCCCTGGCCGGCCGTCGACGCCGGCCTGCGTGCGAAGGGGATCATCGGCGGCTACGGCCTCGAGCCCGCTTATCCCGAGCTCAAGAACGCCGCCCTCGTCGCCATCACGGAGCTCAAAACGAAGGACCAGATCGACAGGCTGGCCCAGGCGCTCCAGGAGGTCCTGTCATGATCAAAGAGATCCGTGAACCCCTCATTTTCGAGATCAGCGAGTCGGGCAAACGGGCCGCCGAGCTTCCCGCGCTGGACGTCGCCGAGAAAAAGGACCTCCTCGCGGGAGTCCCGCTGCGCCGGGAGCTCGAGGATTTTCCGGAGGTCAGCGAAACCGAGGTCACCCGCCACTTCACCCGGCTGTCCCAGATGAACTACTGCGTGGACCTGGGCCTCTATCCGCTCGGCTCCTGCACCATGAAGTACAACCCCAAGATCAACGAGCGGCTCTCCGCCCAGCCCGCCTTCGCCGGCTCTCACCCGCTCGCCTCCGAAGACCTCGTCCAGGGGAACCTGGAGGTCCTGAAGCGGCTCGAGACTTACCTCTGCGAGATCGCCGGCATGGACGCCTTCACCCTCCAGCCGGCGGCCGGGGCCCACGGCGAGCTCACCGGCATGATGCTCATCCGGGCCGCCCTCGAGGCGCGGGGCGACGCCCGCAAGTACGTCCTCATCCCGGATTCGGCCCACGGCACGAATCCGTCCTCGGCCCACATCTGCGGCTACTCGGTCAAGGAAATCAAATCCAACGACAAAGGGATGGTCGATGTCGAGGCCCTCGAGGCGGCCATGACGGACGAAGTCGCCGCGCTCATGGTGACCAATCCGAACACACTCGGCGTGTTCGAGTCCGACATCTGCCGCGTTGCCGAGATCATCCACGCCAAGGGCGGCCTCGTCTATATGGACGGCGCGAACATGAACGCCCTGACCGGCGTCGTCCGGCCGGGCGACATGGGCATCGACGTCCTCCACATCAACCTCCACAAGACGTTCTCCACTCCGCACGGCGGCGGCGGCCCCGGGTCGGGGCCTGTCGGCGTCAAGAAGGAACTCGTGCCCTTCCTCCCGGTCCCCGTGATAGGAGAGAGGGGCGGCCGCTTCGTCCTCGATTTCGACCGTCCGGCGACGATCGGCCGGGTCCGCGGCTACTTCGGCAATTTCTCGGTCATCGTCCGGGCCCTTTGTTACATCCTGACCCTCGGGCCCAAGGGCGTGCGCGAGATCGCCGAATTCGCCGTGCTCAACGCCAACTACATCCGCAAGAGCCTCGAAGGGGAATACCACCTCAAATACACGACGCCATCGATGCACGAGTGCGTCTTCTCGGACAAGATCCAAAAGGAATTCGGCGTCACCAACCTCGACATCGCTAAGAGGCTCATCGACTACGGTGTCCACCCGCCGACGATGTCTTTCCCGTTGATCGTCCACGGCGCCCTGATGATCGAGCCAACCGAAACGGAGAGCCGGCGCGACCTGGACCACTTCATCGACGCCATGAAGGCCATCGCCAGGGAGGCCAAGGAAAATCCCGAGATCCTGCATTCCGCCCCGCACGTGACCTACGTCAGCCGGCTCGACGAAGTGGCCGCGGCCAAATTCCCCGTCCTGCGCTGGGAAAAGAAGCCCTAGGCATGTCCGTCCAAAACCTGATCCTCGGCTTGTCCCGGTTCTGGGCCGACCAAGGCTGCTACCTGGCCCAGACCTACGACCTCGAGGTCGGCGCCGGAACCATGACCCCGGACACGTTCTTCCGGGTCCTCGATAAGCGGCCGTGGCGGGTCGCCTACGTCCAGCCCTCGCGGCGTCCCGACGACGGCCGTTACGGGGAGAATCCCCACCGCGTCCAGAAGCACTTCCAGTACCAGGTCATCATGAAGCCGTCGCCCGCCGACATCCAGGACATTTATGTCCGGAGCCTCAAGTCACTCGGCGTCGCCCTCGAGGACCATGACCTCCGCTTCGATGAGGACAACTGGGAATCGCCGACGATCGGCGCCTGGGGCGTCGGCTGGCAGGTCCTGCTTGACGGCCTCGAGATCACCCAGTTCACTTACTTCCAGCAGTGCGGCGGGATCGACCTCACGCCTGTGCCGGTCGAGATCACCTACGGCCTCGAACGGCTGGAGATGTTCCTCGAACAGAAGGACGACATCTATGACCTCGACTGGTCGGCCGACGTCACTTACCGCGACCTCCGCTTCCGCGAGGAGAAGGAGTTCTCGGAGTACAACTTCTCGGCCGCCGGCGTGACCATGCTCCGGCAGGCTTTCGGCGCCTGCCAGAAGGAAGCCGCCCGGCTGGTTGGGAAAAACCTGCTCCTGCCGGCTTACGATATGTGTCTGAAGTGCTCCCACAACTTCAACCTCCTCGACTCCCGGGGGGCCATCAGCGTCACCGAACGGGTCAAGATGATCTCCCAGATCCGGGCCCTGGTCAACGACATCGCCAGGAGATACACGGCGGCGAAGGAGGGGGCCTGATGGACTTCCTCTTGGAACTCCTGACGGAGGAGCTTCCGGCCTCCCACATCCGCTCCGCCCTCGACCAGCTCGACGCCGGTTTCCGCAAGGAGCTGGCCGACGCGCGCATCGAGGCTCATTCGCTCAAGACCCTGGCGACGCCGCGGCGCCTCGTCGTCGCCGGCGATTTCGCCGAGGGTCAGGAGAACCGGGAGGAGGTCGTCACCGGGCCGCCCCTGGCCGTCGCCAAAGGGCCGGATGGGGCCCTGACCCAGGCCGGGAAGGGTTTTGCCAGGTCCCAGGGCGTGGACGAGAGCATGCTCGAGGTCGTCCGGACGGCCCGGGGCGAATATCTCGGCTTCAAGCGCAGGGCTAAGGGGACGCCGACGGCCGAGATCCTCAGGGCCGCCGTTCCCCGGGTCCTGGCGTCGCTATCGTTCCCGAAAATGATGCGCTGGGCGGAAAGCCCGTTCCGTTTCTCCCGGCCCATCCACGGCCTTCTCTGCGTCTTCGGCGGCGCCCCGGTCGAGACCGCCTTCGAAGGGTTCAAGGCCACGGACGAGACCGTGGGCCACAGGATCCTTTCGCCCGGCCCGGTCAAGGCCTCCGACTTCGCGGCTTACCAGGCCGCTCTCGAAAAGAGCTTCGTCGTCATCGACCCCGCGGCCCGGAAAAAGATGATCATCTCCCAGATCGAGGCCGCCCTGGCCCCGCTCAAGGCCAAGGTCTACCCCGACGCCGAGCTCCTCGACGACCTGACGCTCAACGTCGAGCACCCGCATGTCGTCTTCGGGTCCTTCCCGGAAGCCTACCTGAGCCTGCCCCTGGAAGTCCTGGCCACGGCCATGCGCGAAGGCCAGAAGCTTTTCTCCGTCGTCCGGGAAAAGAAGCAGCTGCCGTATTTCCTCGGCGTCGCCGACGCCGCCGAGGACGCGAAAGGCCTGGTCCGCCGCGGCAACGAACGGGTCCTCCGGGCCCGCCTCGAAGACGCCCGTTTTTTCTGGGACCAGGACCGCAAGGTCCCTCTCCGCGAACGGGCGGCCGGTCTGAAGAACGTCCTTTTCCAGGAGAAGCTCGGCAGCTACGAGGATAAAGCCCAGCGCCTGAAGAAGATAGTCGCCTATCTTTGCGACAAGGTCGGGGCGGCCGAGGTCAAGGCCGACGCCGTCGAGGCCGCCGCGCTGTGCAAGGCCGACCTGCTGACGGAGATGGTCAAGGAATTCTCCGGCCTCCAGGGCCGGATCGGCGGCCTCTACGCCGAGCAGGAGGGCTTCCCCGTCGCGGTCCATCAGGCGATCTACGAGCACTACCAGCCGGGGAGCCTCGAGGACGCTTCGCCGGCCTCGCTCTCGGGGGCCGTCCTGTCGCTCGCGGACAAGTTGGATTCCATCGTCGGCGCGATGGGCGTCGGCCTCCAGGTCAGCGGCTCGAGCGATCCGTTCGGCCTGCGCCGCAACGCCCACGGCGTCTGCAAGGTCGTCCTGGATAGAAAGCTCCGCTTCTCCTTCCCCCTCCTTCTCGACAGGATCCTCTCGTCCTACGGCGACCGTCTGACCCTCGAACGCGCCGTCGTCAAGGCCGCCTGCCTGGAGTTTTTCGCCGGCCGCCTGCGCTTCATCCTGGAGAAGAAGGGATTCCGCTACGATCTCGTCGGCGCCGCCTTGGGGCCCGGCATCGACCAGGTCACCGACGTCCTTGCCCGGGTCGAAGCCCTGGAGGCCCTGAAGTCCAGCCCGCAGTTCGAGCCGTTCATCCTCATGGCCAAGCGGATCAACAACATCCTCAAGGGTCTCCCCCCGGCCAAGGTCAACTCCGACCTCTTCGCCGAAAAGGAGGAGCGCGACCTCTTTTCGACGCTTTCGATCATTCGCGACAACGCCCAGCCGATGATCGCCCGGGGCGATTATGTCCGGGCCCAGGGCATCATCTTCAAGCTCCAGCCGGTCCTGAACACGTTCTTCGACAAGGTCCTGGTCATGACCGAGGAGAAAAGCGTGCGGCAGAACCGCCTGGGACTGCTCCAGTCCATCAACAAGATGCTCCTGGGGATCGCGGACTACTCGCTGGTCGTCGTGGAAGGGGATAAGCCGGCGAAGCCGAAGGCCTCGCGCTAGGCGCCGAAGTCGCTGGTCTGGCCCGGGCGTCAACCGCTGTTGACGTTTTCTCGACCGGATTCGCCCTTCCGGGCCGCGGTTTGTCATGTTCTCTTGCCGCACCAGGGGATTCTGCCCATCGTGTCATGCCAAGCGGGTCGAGGACCGCATCATCGATCACCTGAAGCTTCGGTTTGTGACGGCGAAGCCTCCGCCGTCCCATGTCTTCGAGCAGGTCGCGCTCTCGGAGGCCGAGGAGAGCGGGGAATATTATTGAGTATTTTGTGATCAGGGGGGAACAGAAGTCTATCGTCTTTTAGCCGTCGCGGCGAGGTTTCTCGCCCCTGTTGGATCTTCGGGCGCGGTTTTCCCGGAAATTGACCTCGCCGCCCGGCCGGGGTACAGTTCCACCATGGACTGGGGGGCAAATTCAATGCCGGGAGGGGGAATTCAGCTCGCTCGGAAAAAGC
>MEYF01000016.1 GCA_001775755.1 Candidatus Aminicenantes bacterium RBG_19FT_COMBO_65_30
CGCGAAGAAGTGAGCGCCCGGCCGGGCGTCGAGGCAGGTGAACCATGATCTCTGAAAAAGTCCAGCGCATCGGCGCCTCCCCCACCTTGAAGATCTCGGCCAAGGCCAAGGCCATGAAGGCCGAGGGCATCGACGTCATCGACCTGAGCGTCGGCGAGCCGGATTTGCCCACGCCGGAGAACATCAAGGAGGCCGGGATCAAGGCCATCCGCGACAACTTCACGAAATACACGGACAGCGACGGCATCCTGCCCCTGCGCAAGGCCATCGCCAAACGGCTCAAGGAGGACTTCGGCCTCGAGTACGGCCCCAAGCAGATCATCGTCTCCGCCGGGGCCAAGAGCTCGCTTTTCCACCTCGTCCAGGCCCTGGTCGACGAGGGCGAGGAGGTCATCATCCCGGCCCCTTATTGGGTGACCTACCCCGAATGCGTCGCCCTGGCCAAGGGCAAGTCGGTCATCGTCCCGACGCGGGAGGAGGACGGCTTCCTTCTGACGCCTGAGGCGCTCAAGGCCTCGATCTCGCCGGCGACGAAGGCCATCATCCTCAACAACCCCGCCAATCCGACCGGAGGCGCCTACACCAAGGACCAGCTCCTGGCCTTGGCCGAGGTGATCCGCGGCGAGGACGTCTACGTCGTTGCCGACGAGATCTATTCGAGCCTCGTCTATGACAATTTCAAGTTCACAAGCTTCGCCGCCCTAGGCGACGACATCAAGAAGAAGACGATCATCGTCAACGGCGTATCGAAGTCCTACTCCATGACCGGCTGGCGGATCGGCTTCGCCGCCGGGCCGGCCGAGGTCATCGACGGCATGTCCAAGATCCAGAGCCACACGACGTCCAACGCCTGTTCGATCGCGCAGAAGGCCGGCCTCGAGGCCTACGACGGGCCCCAGTACGACGTCCAGAAGATGGTCGCCGAATTCCAGCGGCGCCGCAACTACTGCCTGATGCGGCTGGCCACTGTCCAGGGGCTGGCCTGTTTCAAGCCCCTGGGGGCCTTCTATCTCTTCCCGAACGTCAAGTCCTTCTACGACAAGGAGGCGGGCGGGGCCAAGATCCGCAATTCCTACGGCCTGGCCTACTACCTCCTCAAGGAAGCGCGGGTGGCCATCGTGCCCGGCGACGCCTTCGGCGCGGACGGCTACATCCGGCTGTCCTACGCGACATCCATGACCAGCCTCGAGAAGAGCATGGACCGCATCATCGAGGCCCTGGGCCGGCTCAAGACGGCCAAAAAGGCGAAAAGGGTCGCCCTGAACAACACCGCGACCCGGGTCAAGAAAGCCGTCCCGGTCGAAACGGAGATCGACGCCCGGATGCGCGACGCCCTGGCCGCCGAGATGGAGGGCCACCTTGGCTACGAGGGCCGCTACGAATGGAACGCGAACATCAACGGCGCCGTCATCCAGCTGCGGACGAACGTCGCCCATCTCAATGACTTCTGGGTCGAGAATTTCCCGCCCGCCCCGGCCGAGGCCGGCATGACGCCCCACGGCATGATCTATGCCGTGGATGGGATCGCCGGGCGGGAGCCGCGCGGCTTCTATCACGCGGAAACGCAGACGGGGATCCTGGTCAACACGGACAACTACGGCTCCCTGCGCAGCCTGGCTATCGGCCTGGCCATGGATATAGCCGTGAGGACGGCGGGCGCCGGCACGGCCGGAGCCGTCCGGGGCATGTCGACCGACATCGACGGCAGCGGGCTCATCCTGGTCGGGCCGCCGGGGACGAAGAAAACCGAGCTTTTTTTCGAGCTCCTGGCAGATCCGCGCTTCAAGCTCCAGGCGAACGACGTCGTCT
Source organism: Candidatus Aminicenantes bacterium RBG_19FT_COMBO_65_30 (assembly GCA_001775755.1). Classification (GTDB taxonomy): domain Bacteria; phylum Acidobacteriota; class Aminicenantia; order Aminicenantales; family Saccharicenantaceae; genus RBG-16-66-30. The sequence continues at coordinate 1,810 of MEYF01000016.1, forward strand.
TCGTCCGGATCGCCGGGGGGCGGGCCGTGGCCGATTGCGTCGAGCGGAAACTCTACATGCCGACGGCGGCCGTCGAGCTCGACCGCCGGCTGGCCCCGCTCTTCGACCGGAGCAAGTGCGAGAATGTCATCGTCCACAAGGACGATTGCCAGGATATGGACTGCCAGCGGGCCGACGACTGCCGGCTCGACAAGGGTTCTCTCTACTGCTACAAGGCCGCCAAGGAGGCCCACGCCATGCTCGACCCGGGCTGGCTCGGCGGGCCGGCCGCTTCGGTCAGGCGGACGAACTTGAGGTGGCTTGTCCTCCTGAGGAACGACGCGACCTCGCCGGCCGTCGTCGAGATCGGGAAGGACGAGGCCCTGCGGACTCTCGAGGCCGGCGAAGCGGCCGGGGCCAAGAAGGCCCTGACCGCGGGCAAAACCCAGCCCTACTACAACCCCCATCTTCTCGGGGCCGGACCGGAGAAGCTCGAGGTCCAGAGGGCCTTTTTCGGCCGGCTCCTCGACTCGGCAAGATGCGTCCTCTTCAACAGCGGGGTGGCCGGGGCGGACAAGCTCAAAGAGCTCGTGTCATCCGGCCGTTAAGCACCCCTCCGGCGGCTAGCCATTCGGGGGGAGATGTCCCCTCATAAAATCACCCTTCTTATCACCCGCCGCGGTGATTGGCGAGGTTAAGGGGGCGTCCGATAATGCGAAACGGCGGAGAAGCCCCGCGGCCCCGTCTTGAAAAGGTGTTGATTTTGCTATATAAAGAGGGTAAAGACGGATTGATAGAGGGAAGCGCCATGAAGAAGTTCATTCGGCATCACTCGGCCTCACGGGGCTTTACCCTGATCGAGGTCCTCGTCGTCATCGGCATTATGGGCATCCTCATGACTGTGTCGTATCCCAGCATCCTCAACACCATGGCCACCCGGAACCTGGAGAACACGACCCGCCAAATCCAGACGTTCATGCAGCAGACCAAGCTCCAAGCGGTCAGCACAAAAATCGTCCACCGCGTCCGCTTCTCCCAGGTCCCGGCGGGCTACTGGGTCTACGACATCGAGCGCCTCCAGGTTGACGGCACCTGGATCAAGGCGGGGAACGCGCCGCGCAAGGCCATCCCCAACGAGCTTAACGTCACCATCACCTTCCCCGCCGAGGGCGCGGACCGCATCGCCATTTTCTCCTCCCTGGGGACTTTCCCGCAATTCGCCCTTAGCCAAAATTCCATAACTTTGCAAAGTCCGAAGCTCTACCGCCTGGGGCAGGACGATCAGAGGGTCCTCAGCATCTTCATGGGCGGTTCGATCCAATATGCGAAGAGAAAGAGCGCTTGAGATGAACCAAAAAAAGCACACCCATGGCTTTAGTCTTATCGAGGTCCTGGTCGGCATTTTCCTGGTCGCCGTGGCCGTCCTCGGCCTGGCCGAGCTCTTCCTGCTCTCGGTCGCCAATAACCAGCAGGCCGACCGCGTCGCCAACGCGACCTTTCTGGCCCAGCAGCAGATCGACTGGCTGCGCGGCTTCACCCTGGATGAGCTGAACGTGTACGCCGGAACAACCCTGCAGCAGCGGGACGAGATCATCGATCTCAATTGGGACGGGACGAACGATTTTAGGCGGATCACCGTATTCGCGGCCGCGGCCGACACGTTCCAGGTCAGCATCCACGTCTTCTCCGCCGAGAAAATCAGCATTGCGAGCCCGTCCGTGCTTCTCGCGGACCCGGTCCGATACCGGCCGCGGGCCATGATCACGACGATCATCACGCGATGAAGGAGCGAAAGCCGTGAGAACACCCAAGACCCCCTCCTCGAGCCGCGCCGCGGGCTTCACGATGGTCGAGCTCCTCGTCGGCAGCACCATCATGCTCGTCGCCATCCTCGGGGCCCTGTTCATCTATGCCCGAAGCAACAAGATCTCCGTCGAACAGCAAATGGTCACCGAGGTCCAGAACGACGTCCGGGCCTCGATGTTCTTCATCACCCGGGACCTGCGCATGGCCGGGGCGGGGCTCCCGGAGGAATTCTCCTCCTATTTCATCCAGGGCTGGGACAACGAAGACCAAGGGCCCAACGATGTCCTGCCCGACCGGGTCCGGCTCATGGGCAACATCGACGATCCGCTCAACCTGCCCATCCGGAACTACCAGGGATCCTCGGTCGTCCTCGACATCGAGGATTACAGCTTCGAGCAGTACGCGTACCCCGACGAATTTTATGCCAACCAGTTCGTCATCGTCCTGCCCAACCCCGAATCGGCCTGCCGCGCGGTCGAGATCCGCGTCATCACCCACGTCACCCACAATACCGGCGGGACCAACGAGCGCTTCAACTTCTCCCCCGGACTGGCCCCGGGCGTCGACCCGCCGGGCGGCTTGAGCGGGACGTGCCTGAGCCCCAACGACTACGACGGGGGGACCATCGCCTTCATCAACGTCAAGGAATACTGGCTCGACATCACCGGGAATTACCCCGGTCTCACGGCGGGCCTCAACGGCTATATCGGCGGCGGGGAGGGAGGAGTCCTTTATTGTACCCACAACGGCGTCCATTTCCCCCTGGCCCGCAACATCGAGAGCTTCCAGATCGAGTACAACGGGGACATGGACAACAATCTCCTCCTCGACGGCTGGCTGCCGTGGCAGACGACCTGGACTCTGGAACAGGTCGCCCGGGTCCAGCAGGTCCGCGTGTGGGTCCTCGGCCGGACTCCCCAGCCCTTCACCTCGGTCGGGCGGACGCCGCCGGGGGGGATCCACACATACCGCCGGCCGACCCTGACCACCAACCCGGCAAATGCTCCGGGCGCCGCGACCGACGACCGCCACCGCAGGATCCTGCTCGAGTCCGAGTCCAACATCCGGAACATGAGCCTCAACCTCTACAACCTCGGCCAGAGATGAGGAGCGATCCATGAATAAGCGTCCCATTCGAACATCACGGGAACGGGGCTCCGGCCTCATCGTCATCATCATGATCGTCGCTTTCATGCTGGCTGTCGGCATGCTCCTCCTGACTGTGACCGGCACCAGCCCCAAGGTCTCCGACAGCATGCGTCTCCAAGGAATGGCCTTCGACGCCGCCGAGGCGGGTTTCAACCAGGCCTGGATCGTCCTCAACGACGCTTTCCTCAACCAGCTCTACACGTCGTTCGGCGGCCATTACCGGACGCAATACGGGGGGGTCGACAATGTCTTGGACGACCCGACCCTGACGAACCCTTATTATTTCCGCAAGCTGACCGACGAGCAGATCGTCGCCGACTGTCTGGCCCATCCGGACCCCAACACCATTATTTTCAACTCCGAGCCGCTGGTCACCGACCCGCGTTGCACATACACGGTGTTCCTCATCAACGACGAGGCGCCGGGGACGGTCGCCGCCGACGACCATGACTGCATCCTGCTCTGTATCGGGCGGGGGCCCAGAAACACGTATAAACGACTTGAGATCGTCATCGAGGTCGGACCCTGAGGGTCCGCGAAAGGGGAATCGCCATGACACACAAAGGCTTGAAGCGCCAAGGGAGCCTTTATGTCCTCGCCCCGCTCTGCGTGGTGATCGCTGCGGCGATCGTCGTGCCGCGACTCTGGCCGCAACAGAGCTGCACGGAGTACACGAGGGCCTTCGGGGAGAACTTCAATACCCTCACTTTCAAGGACGCCGCGAACTCGTCCGTGGCCGGATGGAGCGAAGATATTAGGGGGCCGATCACCCTGCCCCGCCTGGGGGCCAATTTCGCCGTGGCCTCGCCCGGCAGCATGGGCGCCCGAATTTACGCCTGCGCGGCGGGCGACTTCACAGGAGACGGCTATCCGGACCTCATCGGGCTCGACATCGGCGGAGAGTACCCGGTCACGGGATCCAATCCTTGGTCCGATCTCGTGCTCATCCGCAACCTCTACCAGACGAACGGCGAGGCCAATCCTTTTCAGGTCGACCCGGCGACCTCCTATGATCAGTTTTATACCCATACCGGTCCGGCCTCCATAACGGTCGGCGACTACAACGGCGACGGCCTGCTCGATTTCTTCTTCATGAGGGATTCGGACGACGATTTCACATACGACAACTTTCGGGCATCAATGTACATCAACACGGGGACGGCGTTCGTCCCGGATTTCCGGCCCTACAACGTCTCGCCGAGTCTCGACTTCACCGCCGCCTTCCAGGCGGCCGGGATTTACATCAATTGGGCGGCCGACCATCTGACGTCCGTGGACATCGACAAGGACGGAGACGTCGATATCCTGGCCATCAGCCAGGACAGGATCTTCCTCATCAGGAACCCCGGCCCCGCCAATTTCACCGTCGGCCAATTCTCAATCGGCGAGCTGGCCTATGACGCCCGGACGGGATTCACCGTCGGCCGCGGCGGCTCGTGCATTTCGGCGGCGGACTTCGACAACGACGGCGACTACGACATCGTCGGCGGCACGGTCAACGACATCGACTACCTCGTTTATTACGAGAACGACGGGTTGGGCCAATTCACCCGCAAGGAGCTGGCCATCCCCAATCCCTCGTGCACGGGCTCGGTCGGCGTTTTGGGCAAGGATTTCACCAACGACGGCTGGCCCGATATCTTCGTGACCACGGACGCCTGGAACGCCGGCAACCAGGCTCACATGTGGTTCCTGAGAAACCGCGGCCTCGTCGACGGCCAGGTCGACTGGCTGTTCAAGTGCCTCAACGGCTGCAATCCGATCATCCCCCCGAGCTATGACGTCGACATGAGCACGGCCCTCGACTACGACAACGACGGCGACCTGGATGTCGTCATCGCCGACGCCAACCATTCGGGGGATTACTACCGGATCGAGAACGAGCTGGCCTCGGTCTTTGAGCTCTACGGCCAGGGGCAATCGCTGAACGTCGGCGCGGGCTTCCTCGACTCCCGCCTCCACGCCGTCACCCGCGTCCGCGTCAGCTCGATCCGCCAGGGCGTCCTTCACGGTTCGAGCGCCGGCCTGACCGTCGCCCTGTACTTCTCCAACAACGGCGGTAAGAACTGGGAGTTTTACCAGCGATTCGAAGCTGCGGCGATCGCCAACAGGACGGACCTCCCCTGGTACGACTTCAAACAGTTCGGAGCCGACCTCCGCTGGCGGGCCGTCCTGACCGCGGAGGAAGACCCGATGCCCGACTTTGAGCATGCCTCGTTCGAGACGCCCTATATCGACGAGCTCGATCTCGAGTTCATCTACATCGACCGGCGCGAATACTCCCGCGCTTCTGCGGCGGCGACCATCGTCACCAGTGCCGGGACCCCCAAGAAGCTTGTCATCGGCTCTTCGTTCATCTTCCCGGGCTGGGAAGGCCAACTCCGGGCCTATGACGTATCCGCCGTCTCCTTCGCCGCCGGCACGACATCGGCACTTCAGACGATCACCACTTCGGACCTCGACGCCGCGCAGGGACGGACCCTGGTCGTAGGCGCCGAGATCTTCTGGGACGCCGGGCAGATGCTCAACGACCGTGGCTCCGATTCGCGGACGATCTACACGGCCATTCGGGCGGGCGGCACCCTGGCCAATCCGTTGGTTCGGACCGACTTCATCCGGGCCAACGTCGGGAATCCGGCCACCGTCGGGACGCTGGCCTGGTTCCTCCAGGACGTCAACAACGACAACGCCGGCCTCATCGACTTCGTCCGGGGCAAGGACCGCTACTGGAAGATGGGCGACGTCAATCACTCGACCCCCGTCGTCGTCGGCCCGCCGGCGGAAGACCCCGTGCTCATGGGAACGGGGTACGGCGAGTTCCAGCAGACCTACGCCGCCCGCCAGAAGGTCCTCTACCTCGGAGCCAACGACGGCATGCTCCACTGCTTCGACGCCTCCACGGGCGAGGAGCTCTGGGGCTTCATCCCCTACAACCTCCTGCCCAAGCTGAAAAACATGTACCAGGTCGATGCCGGGAACAATGCCCGCTACTATGCCCACGACGTCTACGTCGACGGCACGCCCTCAGTCGCCGACGTCCAAATAAACGGGGCCTGGAAGACGGTCCTTGTCTGCGGCCAGGGGCCGGGCAGCGGCAGCACGCTGGCCGGGGGCCTCAACTACTACTGGGCCCTCGACGTCACCGACCCGACCAACCCCCGGCCTCTCTGGGAGATTTCCCATACGTACAGAAGCGGCAATACGACCTATCGGAGCATGGGCGAGACCTGGTCGACTCCGGCCATCGGCAAGATCAACGACCACGGGACGGCCCGCTGGGTGGCCTTCATGGGCTCCGGCTACGACAACGACCCGGCCGCGGACGTCGCCGGCACATATTTCTACGTCGTTCAGATCGACAAGGGATCGCTTCTCGACAGCCAATTGTTCCTCCAGACCGTGCAGATCGGCCAGGAGGACACCATGAGCTTCACCGGCGCCAGGCAACCGTACCGTTATACGGACATCAGGGCCGCTATCGTCGCCTCGCCGACAACCATCGACAACGATTTTGATGGCTTCGTCAACTCCGTCTACGTCGGCGATCTCGACGGCCGGCTCTACCGCATGGACACGACCGGGACAAACCCCTCCAACTGGAGCCTCAGGGCCATCTACACGGACTATCTCAACTATCCCATCGTCACCAAGCCGGCTATCTGGATCAATCCCTACGAGTCGGTCCCGACGCCGCCGCGGATCTATTTCGGCACGGGGGGCCACGACCGCGGCCTGGGGACCTACAACCCGAACACCGACGAGTTGGCCACCCGAGAATTTTCATTCGTCGGCATCATCGACAACGGCAGCAACTCGGCGACCGTTGAATGGTACATCGGCAACCCGGCGCTTCTCGGCGGCCTGCCCACGACCAAGGATACCGGCGACCTGGGCGTCGGGAGCAAGGTCTGGGCCGACCCGGTCATCGCCGACCAGGTCGTCTATTTCAGTACCCTGACCGGCAGTATCGAGTCCGTCAACCCCTGCATCAACCTGGGGGAAGGCGGCCGTCTCTATGCCCGTTACATCCGTCAGGCCTCGGCCATCCCGGTGGGCGGGACGGCCTTCCGGACGACCGAGGCGACGCCGCCCGAGTACCTCCAGCTCATCAGCAAGGCCCGCCGGGCCGTGACCGTCGGCGAAGCCTCACGCGTCGCGGGCCGGGTCAGTAAGCGCGAGATCTACGTCCAGGAATACGACTCCACGATCGAACAGCTGGCTCAGCCCATCGGATCGCTGCTCCGGATCAAGTCCTGGCGGGAGATATACAGGATCATCTGGTAAGGATCATGCGCCCGCTCAAAGGACGGGGGCGGCGGGCGGAAACGTGCCGCCGCTCCGCGTTTGCCAGGAGCGGGATTTGCCGCCGCCGGGAAAGCGGAAAAGAGGAGGCGCGTTTGACACGTGGGGGACAAGAGAGGATAATAATTGGGGGTTTGTCATGAAGAAAGCGTTGATACTTCTGGCCGTTATAGGGCTTAGCGCCTCCCTTGGGGCCCAGAGCGTTGCCGAGCTGGCCAAGCGCGAGAAAGCCCGCCGGGAGGCCCTCCGGGGCCGCCATGCCGTCGTCATCAAGAACGCGGATCTTCTCCGCGTCCAGAAAGCCCCCGCGGTCGAAGTCACCAATCCCGACGAGGCCGTCGGCGAAGCCGCCCTGGACGAAGCTCAGGATGTGCAGCCGGCGACCGCGGCCCGGCGGATCACTCCCCGTGTCTCGGCCGACGGACCCACGATCATGGGGGAGGGCGAGTCCGTCGACCTGTCCTCTTCCGAAAAGACTCTCGACGCCCAGCTCAAAGCGGCGACCGACCTCGTCGACCTCCTGACGACCAAGATGAACGCCCTCCGCCAGCAGTATGAATACCAGGATGCCATGGTCCCCGGCTACGTCATCCAGCAACAGATCGACGAAACCAACCAGCGGCTTTTGAAAGCCCAGGCCCAGCAGGCCCGGATCCAAGCGGAGTTCGACAAAAGGGGCGCCGGGAAGAAGGACCCCGGATCTCCCGGCCGCTAGACCCGAGCCTCCAACTCTCCCGCCAGAAGATGCAGGATGAAGAGGTGCGCCTCCTGGATTCTCGGCGTCGAGCGGGAAGGCACGTCGAGAAGGTAGTCCGTAAGCGGGGCGACGTCCCCTCCCCCCTCGCCGGTCAAAGCGATCGTCACGAGCCCCTGCGTTCGGGCCGCTTTCAGCGCCTCAAGGACGTTCGGCGACTTGCCGCTCGTCGTCAGGGCGAAAGCCACGTCCCCGGATTTTCCCAGGGCCTCGACCTGCCGGCTGAAGAGGTGATCAAAGCCTCTGTCGTTGCCGATGGCCGTCAGGCAGGACGTGTCCGTCGTCAAGGCGATGGCCGGAAGGGGCGGCTTCTCCCGCCGCGAAAGGCCGTTGACGAGTTCCGCGGCAAAGTGCTGGGCTTCGGCGGCGCTTCCCCCGTTCCCGAAGATGAGGACCATGCCCCCGGCCCGGACGCTCGTGGCAATGGCTATGGCGGCGGCGCTAAAAACGCCCGACCGGGTCTCTAAAAAGCGGCGCAGGACGTCGTGCAGCTCCGCGGCCGCTTCCCACGCTTCGGCGTCAGTGCCGGAATTCTTATTTCTCAAGGATCGCCTCCCTGACTCTATCCATCAATCCGGCCATGGTTTCCATCGTGTAGCCCGTCACCGGCACGGGCTCATGAAAGGCGACCCTGACCGTCCCCCGGCGGGCGAACCATTGCCCCTTGGGCATGAGCTCAAACGTCCCCCGGATGGTCACCGGCACGATGGGCGCCCCGCTCTCGAGGGCTAGGAAAAAGCCGCCCCGGCGGAAGGCCCGGAGATTCCCATCGCGGCTCCGGGTTCCCTCAGGAAAGATCAAAAAGGAGTATCCCCTGTCCCTCATGAGCGCCGCGGCCCGGGCGATGCTCCTTTTACCGCCTGCGGCCCCTTTCCGGTCAACGGGCACGAACCCGACATGGCGCATTCCCAGCCCCACGATGGGCAGGCGCAGGACGGATCTCTTGAGGATGACCCGGGCCGCTCCGGGGATAAGCATCATGACCAGGGGTCCGTCGAGGAAGCTCAGGTGGTTGGGCATGAAGATGCAGGCCGTCCCGGGGGCGATCCGCTCGAGGCCCGAGACCTCGACCCCGATCCCGAGGATGCGCCGGCTCACGCGCATGGCCCATTGGCCGACGGCGATCAGCGGGTCTCTCAAGCCCGTCAGCATGCAGAAGGCGATGAACGGCGTGATGAGGACAACGAGCAGGACGTAGAACAGCACCAGGACGATCGCGCGGAATCTCATGAGCGGACGGGATTATAGCACAACGCTTTTCCTTTCCAGGATTGCTTTTTTGGCCCAATCCTCATAAAATCGGCATTGAGGACGCCCGATGATATGGGAACTTCTCAGAGCCCTTCGGCCGCAACAGTGGATAAAGAACCTGTTTGTCTTTGCGCCCCTGATTTTTTCCCAAAATGTGCTTAACCGGGCCCTCGTCCTTCGCGCCGGCCTGGCTTTCTTGGCGTTCTGCCTCATCTCGAGCGCTGTTTACCTCCTCAACGATCTGCGGGATATCGAGGAAGACCGGCAGCACCCCCTGAAAGTCCAGCGCCCGCTCGCCTCGGGGCGGCTGAAAAGAAGCGCGGCCGTCGCCGCCCTGGCGATCATCGCGCCCGCCGGTTTCCTCGTCGCCCTGCTCGTGAACCGCTCCTTCGTCTTCATCGCGCTCGGCTACTTCGCCCTGCAAATAGCCTACACCCTGTGGCTGAAGCACGTCGTGATCCTCGACGTTTTCGTCGTCGCCGCCGGCTTCCTGCTCCGCGTCGTCGCGGGCGGATTCGCGATCCACGTCTACTTGTCGTCCTGGCTCCTTATTTGCACAACGCTCCTGGCCCTGTTCCTGGCGATGGGCAAGCGCCGTCACGAAATAGTCCTCATGGAAGGCCGGGCCGCCAGCCACCGTCCCATTCTGAAGGAATACAACACCTATCTGCTCGATCAGATGATCTCCGTCGTCACGGCTTCGACCCTCCTGGCCTATTGTCTTTACACCATCTCCGAAGAAACCGTGGCCAAATTCGGGACGCGCAATCTCATCTTCACGGTGCCCTTCGTCCTCTATGGGATTTTCCGTTACCTCTACCTCATCCATCAAAAGGCCGAAGGCGGAACGCCGGAATCCCTGATCATCCGGGACAAGCCCCTGCTCGTCGCGATCGCCCTGTGGATCGGCGTCGCCGCCGCCGTTCTCAATTTCCGGTGAACCCATGACCCGCGCGAAAGTCGCCGTTCTCAAAACCTCCCCGGATTCCGTCCGGACCGATTATCGACGTCTCATGGAGGTGGCGGAGTGGCGTCGCTTCCTGCCCCCGGATCGGGACACCCTCATCAAGCTCAACCTGTCCTGGACGAAGTATTTCCCGGCCTGCTCGAGCGAACCCTGGCAGGTGGAAGGGGTCGTGAAGACCCTCCTCGACGGCGGTTTCCCAAAAGACAGGCTCTTCCCCGTCGAGAACAAGACGGTCGTGACGAATCCCGTGAAGGGCTGCCGGAACAATCGCTGGCTGCCCGTCCTCGAAAAAAGCGGCCTGCCGTTCATTCCCTTGCCGGGAGTCGAGTGGACGGTCTATCCCTTCCGGAGCAAACTCCTCAAGCTCAACGACATCTTCCCCGAAGGCTTGCAGATCCCCAGGATGTTCATCGGGAAAAACGTGCTCCACCTGCCGACGGTCAAAACCCACGGCCACTCGACCACCACGGGCGCCGTGAAGAACGCCTTCGGCGGTCTTTTAAAGGAAGTCCGCCACTATGCCCACAAATACATCCATGAGGTCTTGGTGGATCTCTTGCTCATGCAAAAAGAGATCCATCCGAGCCTGTTCTGCGTCATGGACGGAACGGTCTGCGGAAACGGCGCCGGGCCCCGGACGATGCGTCCGGAAATCGAGAACATCATCCTGGCGAGCGGAGATTCCGTGGCGATCGACTCGATCGCCGCGAAGATCATGGGCTTCGATCCGCTGACGATCCCCTATCTCCGCATGGCTCACGACATGGGGCTGGGGACGGCCGATCCCCGGGAGATCGAAATCGCGGGCGAGGACATCGCGGCGATGAATTTCGGCTTCAAAACCAAGCGGAGTTTCGTCATCTGGGGCGATCAGATGATCCGCAAGGGTTTCCTGCGGCGCCTGGAAAAGCTCCTTCTTCATTCCCCGCTCGTCGTCTGGGCGCCCATCGCCTCGAACGTCTATCACGATCTCCTCTGGTATCCGACGATCGGGAAAAGGCGCATCCGGGCCTTCATGAAGACGGATTGGGGACGTCTTTGGAAGACATATTGACGCGGCCGGGATAGCGAAGATCATCATGACCAAGAAAACCCGGATCATCCTCCAGCTCTGCCTTATCGTTCTCATCACCGGGATCGCTTTTTCCCCCTCTCTCAAAAATGGATTCACCAATTGGGATGATCCGGAGCTTCTTCTCGAGAATGACGCGGTGAAGAGCCTTTCCTCTGCCAATATGCGGAGCCTTTTCTCGGGCTCCTATGCTGGATTCGGAGGCTATACCCCTCTGGTTTTTGTGAGTTATGCGCTGGAAGTCCATTTCTTTCAACTGAATCCAAAGATCTTCCATATCGACAACCTCATCCTGCATGTCCTGAACACGGTCTTGATCTATTTTTTGATCCTTTTGATCAGCCGCAACATCCGGCTGAGTTTTATCACCTCGCTGCTGTTCGGCGTCCATCCTCTGCATGTCGAAGCCGTGGCTTGGATACAGGGCCGGAAGGACCTCCTCTTCTCGCTTTTCTTTTTGGGGGCGTTGATCAGCTACTTGCTGTTCTTACGGAAGAAAGCTCGCATAAATATCTATTACATCCTGTCGCTCATGCTTTTCGTGTGTTCGCTCTTTTCAAAAGTCACGGCCGTCGCCTTTCCCCTCGTGATCCTGCTCCTGGAGTTCTTCGCCGGTCAAAAGATCGACCGGAGCGCTCTCCGCCGATCGGCCCCGTTCTTTGCCTTGGCCGTCGTTTTCCTTGTCTTGGCCTTTGTCACCCTGAAACCCGGATCCTCCGGGATCCCTTCGCCCAAAGAGCCTTTGACCTACTTCCAGAATCTGAGCCTCTTTTTCTACGCATTCGTTTTTTACATCAGCAAGGTCCTTCTGCCCGTCCGGCTCATGGCCCGCTATTCCTCCGACATCGTTCAATATCCCTTGGACCTCGTGCTGAATGGCGCGATTTTCGCCGTCGGCGGCGCGCTTATTTATGCCGTCTACCGCCGTTATAAAGAATTCGCGACGTTCGGAACGGCCTTCTTTGTTCTCACGCTGCTACCGACACTTCCCTTTCATTTTGCGGGTCAACCTTACGCCGACCGTTATGCCTACCTGCCGGTAGCCGGCATTCTTTTCATCCTTTCCGTGTTCTTGCTCGAGATCCTGCCCAAATACTGGTCCACGCGACGAATTCTCGGCTACGGCGCGGCGGCCTGTTTTGGCCTCGCGGTCCTCTTATTGGGCGCAAGAACCTGGGCTCTCAGCCGGGTCTGGCATGACAGCATATCCTTATGGACCCATGTCCTGAAATATGATCCGAAGAATCCGGTCGCCTATCCGAATCGGGGTCAGGCCTATATCGACGCCGGAGAGTTGAACAAGGCGCTGGCCGACCTCAACGCGGGTGAAGCGCTCGTGCCGGGAAACCCGAGGATCTACAACAATCGAGGCGTCATCCATTTCCAAAGGGGCGAATATGATAAGGCCCTGAGCGAATTCAACCGGAGCTTGGTCGTTAGCCCGCGCTTTCAGCTCGGCTATCTCAACCGGGGCATTCTCTGGGGCCGCCTGGGGGAATTCGAAAAGGCCGTCCAAGATCTAACCGCGGTCATCGGGATCACCAAGAACTTTTATCGCGCCTATTATTATCGCGGGATGGCCTATAAAGAATTGAATTTATTGGACCGCGCGTTGGCGGATTTCAAATCGGCTTATAAGATCTCTCCCACGGAGGCGGCGCGCCGGGAAATCGAGATCCTGTCCGGCCAAAAGAATCCCTAAAGCGCCCTGCCGCCCCATAGTGCGCTGCCTATAAGGGGAAATATTCATTCCTGCGTTTTCCGGCGGCCAATATCATCACCCTAATCAGGCCTGCCTCCCTCCGGGGCCATGCCGCTTGGGATTGGCCCAGGCTCAATGTTTTCTAGAGGAAGAAATGTTACTCGGTAGTCTTTTTCCCAGACCATAACAAAGCCTTTTCTTTGGGGAAATTCTTGCATCAATTTCATATTCTCCTCTAGGGAGATGTGGTTAACCCAGAGAACGTCATTTTTTAGGTTGGGATCATTGTTCGGCCGGAAGAATACAAAGTGCTTGGTCGGGGCGATCGGCTCCTGTCGTATGAAAGGCCGGGACGTGAATATCACGGCATTGTGAATTCCCGCTTCTTTGAGAGCCGCGAATGGCGTATTGATATTTTCTGCTATGGATCGAATAGCCTTGATCCGGAATGGCGCATAGCCCACCAGGCTCACGAGTACAAGCGCGATCACCATGACTTGCGGCGCGTAAACAAGATGCGGATTATTGCCATGGATTGATTTCGCCGATTGCTGAGACGTCCATGAAGCCATGAATCTACTGATGGACTTAACGCCCAATATAATAAACAGGATTGCCGGCAATCCCGCTTCGTAGAGATGAACAGGGCCGAACGTATCGATGCCCGCGTCCTGGATCACAAAGCTCGTTCCAACGATTGTTATGAAAGAGAGCGCAATCAGCCGGCCATGATTCTGCTTCCAAGAAAGCGGCAAGAGGAGACTAAAGAGGAGGGGCCATCCGAGGAGATCAATATTAACTCTCAGGAAGCCGACGGCGAGTTTAGCCCAAGGCACGAGGCCGGGCTTCAACCCCACAAGTGAAGCCCCCGGCTCTCCGGCCCAAAGCGAAAACCGGAAATGGTTCTCTCCGCTGTATTCCAGGTATCGTTGATAGCCGGTTTTAAGATAATCGCCGTTTTGGACCTTATTTACGGCAAAAAAGAGAACGGCAAAAGCCAGAAGCGGGAAGACCATACATAGTATTCTTTTAATACGGGCCGGATGGGACCGAAGAGCTACCCTGTGGATCCATGCGATCATGAACGGGCCGGCCACTGCAATTGAGGTTAATGGCCGGATGAATAACGCCAGGCCGATCATCCCGCCGAATCCCAGGTGAGCCCACAACGGAGAATCCTCATCCCGGATTCTCAAGAACAGCCAAATCATCCAGCTCAAAACGAGCAGACACGACGTATGCGACAGCTCCGTGGCCGATCCGACCATGAGCATGGGAGACGTGATATAGAGGATGATCCCTAACTGGGCATATCTGCTTCCTGTCAACCGGCGAAGTATGAGGAAGAGGGGAATGATGGTCAGCCCCGAATAAATCGCGTTCATAAAACCTGTCGCCTTGAGGAACACTCCGGGAGACATCAACATGGGCCAGCCGAGGAAATATTGTGAATATATGTGCCCATCATTGATCATGAACACGTTGTCAAAGAAAAGCTTCATCGGAGGCGAAAGAGCCCGAATGCGGCCGCCGCTGATCAATTCAGCCATAAACCGATAAGAGCTTTCATCATCTGTCAGCGGGACTCCCTGGAGGACGAAGATCCGTATCAAACATGGGATCATGAACCCAAGGATGGCTCCCATGACGATGAACCGCTTATCGCTCTCGTTTTCGTTCCGGTGCTGAACCTTCTTCATGATATCGGCATTCCCTAAAAGCCTTAATCCTCCCCAGGCGAGGAAAATGGCCGCACCCGTCCCGAGGACGATCCAGAACAAGATAAAATAGGTATAGCGTACTGTCGGCAACAGGATAGAGCCTAAATCAAGCACATAGCCGTCCATGAACACAGCGCCGGCGGCATAGAACGATACGAGCATTCCCAGCGAGACCAAGAATGGCCAAGCGGTAGGCCACAACGTCATACGGAACCCCTTAGTTGTCATCGACCAACCCCCGGTGATCCTCCTTGATACCGTTGCTCGAAAACCCCCGACCATTCATGGCCATGAGCGTTCAATAGGCCCGGTACTTCCGGAGATCATAAATCAACATTTTCGGTTCGCTCAAATATATTCCCGTCCTGGCCCTGGCCATTTTGAGGGCTCGGAGGATATTTTTGTTATACCGGTGGAACGCCGTCATCATGATCTTCTCGATCTCCTTGAATTTATCCTGCGTCATGGTCTCAACCTGACGCACGGGCCGACGCTTATAGTATTGATCGGGAGGAATTTCGAAAAATTCTTCATAGGACATTAAGGGCTTGATCAAACCGAGTCCCACGCCCTCATCGAACATCTCTGTTCCCGGATAGGGTTGGTAAGTCCCCAGATAGGCAAAATCAGGCTTCAGTTCCCTCATAAAAGAAAGCGTTTCATGCATATCCGCTTCGTTTTCTCCGGGCGCGCCGATCATAAAATAACCCGTCCAGTGGATGCCCACCCGCCGAATTGTCTCCGCTGCGCGAAGATACTCATCGATCGTTATCTGCTTCTTCATTTTCTCCAGCATCCTCGGAGAGCCCGATTCGACCCCGATTTTAATGAAATTGCATCCGGCTCTTTTCATGAGTTTGAGCAGTTCTTCATTTATGAGGTTGGCCCGTCCGTTGCATTCCCAATGGATTCTGAGATCGCCGGCCAGCAATTTCTCGCAATATTCGATGATACGGTCCTTATGGACAATAAAAGTGTCGTCCTTAATAGTGAACTGGACGGTTCCATACTCGGCCTTGATCTGCCGAATTTCTTCCAGGACATGATCTACGGACCGATAACGAGGACGCCGCGTTTCTGTGGCACAGAAAGCGCATCGGTAGGGACAACCCCGGGTCGTCATGATAAGGCCCAAGTCTTCGGACGTGTACTTTTTATTATTGAGGAGCAGCTGACGGTCCGGAAAAGGAATGGCGTCCAGGTTCGCAACCGAGTCCGCAACCGCCGCTTTCGTCTCTGACCCTTTGGCCAAGACGCCCGGTATTCCCTGCGGCTTGGTCTCCCCGCGGCCCAACCGCGCGATAAGCTCGGCGACCGCGTTTTCCCCCTCTCCCCTGACCACGAAATCAACGGCCGGTGCGATGTCCAGGACTTCCCCATACCTGGAATGAATGTGAGGGCCTCCCATGATAATTCGTATGCCGGGATCGACCTGCTTGCAGATTTCGGACACATAAAAAGCGGACGCGCAAAAATCGGTATAGACCTGAATCCCCACGATGTCGGGTCTAAGATCACTCACCCGTTTCCGGACTTCTTGCCATATCGGATGCGACGGGTTCTTAAAAGAGGAGAGGTAACCATCGTATTTTTCAAAGACCCGAGAAATGTCCAGGTCCGATGGGACGCTGTTGTAATCCGCGTCGTAGACCCTGACGTCATGCCCATCTTTCTTTAGGACAGTGCCCAAGGACAGAAGTCCGTAGGGAAAATACCGGCTGTAATAGCCGAGGAAGCGGTAAAAGGGGGGTTGGACCAGCAATATTCTCATGGATCCGTCAACTGCTTCTCCTGATCCGAATATTGAGAGTGCTCAGCATGAACGCGTTCATCCCGGTCAATATCGCCAGAAAAATAAAATCGACACCAAGCATCATGACCCGTAAATTGGCGATTGAGCTGTATTTTGTCTTGAGCCATTCAAGGCCCGAGTAGATGCCCAATCCGAGCCCAACAAAGAAGAGGACAAGGGCGATGATCAACGTCTTCTCCAAAGCGAAAGACGGCTCCTTATCCTTTTTGAAGTAGCCGGAAAAGACGACGAAATAATATCCAAACTTATAGAGCCAGATGATCTGATAGCCACAGATAATGAGAATGGAAAACACCAAGATGAAATGCGAATCGATCTCAATGCTCCCCATCGTGATTTTGCCGAACATCAACATGACGGTAGGTATGATTCCCAGAACAAGGAGGCCGATCCCGGGGATCAAGAACAGCCACTTTGGCGCGAAGATCAAGATGAATTTCAGATGTCGCCATCCATCCCGCCAGGTCTTGAGGTGAGGCTTTCTGTCCCGCTGATCCTTGTAGAGCGAACAAGGGATCTCTTCAACGCGGAGGCCCAATACGCCCGCTTTGATGAGCATCTCCGAAGCGAACTCCATTCCCGTGCTTATCAGGTGCATCCTTTCAAAAGCCGCCTTGGTAAACGCCCGCATGCCGCAATTGCAATCGGATATCCTAAGCTTGAAAAAGGTCCGGATCAAGAATGACAAAACCGGTGTTCCCAAGTATCTATGAAGAAAAGGCATGGCGGACCTATCGATCTTTCCCTTCAGCCTGGACCCGATGATCATATCCGCTTCATGATTCCTAAGTCTTTCGATGAAAGCCGTCGCCTCCCTGAAATCGTAAGTCCCGTCCGCGTCACCCATGACGATGTACCTTCCCCGCGCGGCCTGAATTCCCGAAAGAAGGGCACTTCCGTACCCCCTTTTCTCAACGCATACGATCCGTGCGCCATTTTGTCCGGCGATCTCGCCCGTCCGATCCGTCGACCCGTTATCTGCGGCGATGATCTCGCATCTGGAGCCAAGCCGAGCGATCGCTTCCTTGACATAGCCCAAGGCGATCGGCAGAGTATTTTCTTCGTTCAGACACGGGAGCACAAAAGAAACTTCGATGCTTTGCTGATCCTGCACTGCTTCAGGATTTATCATGTTCGATGGTTCTCCGCTTCAAGCACCCTTTTTAACGGCGACTGCGATCACACTCAAACCGAAGCGCCGCGGCAAGAATCGTTCAACCCATTGATAAACAGGAATGATCTTGTTCATAACAACAAAACTATTTTTATTGATCGTATTGGCGAATTCCCGATCATGCCCGAGGATCTTCCCTTTCACAAAATATATCATAGCTCCGATCATATTCATGTATGTGATCCGGGATACATTGAAGCCCGCGTTGACAAGCTTTTCTTTCAGTTCTTCCAGCGTATATCTTCGAGCATGAGCGGAGGTTTTATCGATTGCACAATACAACGAAGGATGGGCCGGGACTTTTACCAGGAGGCACCCGTTGGCGGCCAAGCAGTCATAAAACAGCCTCAAGACCTTGGCGTCTTCTTTGATATGTTCCAGGACATCAAGATGCACAATGGTATCTATTCCGCGAGGGAGTTCTTCCCAACGGATATTCAGCAAGTCACATTCCCGGATTTCGATCTTCGGGCAAGAGCTGAATTTCTTTTTCAACGAGCTTATGTTATCTTGGCCGATATCGGTAGCCAGTATGTAATCGCTGTGCGGTTCAAGGATCTTTGAAGCGATCCCTATTCCCGCCCCCGCATCCCAAATCCGCCGCCCTTTCGATTCCCGAAGATAATTTAGGGACCACTGATAATAGGAAGTCAACAAGGACATTTTTTCCTGAGAGGAAAGATGCCCGACTTCATATTTATGCGCATATCGGGATATCCTCTTCTTCTCGACTTTGCCCAAATCGATTCTCTATTATCAGGACTGCGGCTTTTGTATCTCCGATTGAATACTAAACAACCACAATAGATGATGTCAAGGCAAACAGTGGCTTTCGTCGGCAGGCTCGACCGCCGCGGCCGCCACGGCTGGAGCCCGATAGACCGCCGGGCGGAAGCCCTGAACAGGATACTCGGGAAGGTCCTTCTCCTTGCCGTTGACGAGAACATCATCAAAGAATTGAGAATAAACGCGGTTTTTGATAAAACCTGTAAGCATGATTCCGGATCGAAGCGCGGCCGGTCTCGTCTCTAAGAAAGACCTTTTCTTCTTTGCCTTATTCGTCGCCCTTTTTCTTCTCGTTTTCAGGGAGTTCTTCTTCACGAACCGCGTCTTCTTCGAGCGGGACACGACCGTCGTCGAGGCCCCGGTCAAGAAACTCACCGTTCAATTGCTTAAGGAGGGGAACTTCGCCCTGTGGACGGACGCCCACGGCAACGGCCAGCCGTTCCTGGCCAATCCGAAGAACGCGGTCTTTTATCCGACGACCTGGCTCTATCTCATCCTGCCGCTTTTCACGGCCTTCAAGCTCCACTATTTCATCCATGTCATCCTCGGCTGGCTCGGCCTCTACGTCCTCTGCGGGTCCTATTCCTTTTCAAAAAAGGCCTCGTTCCTGGGGGCGTCGCTTTTCGCCTTCAGCGGCATGTATCTCTCGTCTTTCGAGTTCTACAACCACATCGCGGTTCTGGCCTGGATGCCCTGGGTTCTTTGGCTCCTCCACCAGGACGCCCGGCCCGGACGAGCGCGGATCGTTCCTCTCGTGTTCCTCTGGGTCCTGATGATCCTGGCCGGCGCCCCGGAGTTCATCCTGATGACGCTTTTTCTTGCCGCCGGTCAGGCTTTCTTCACGGCCGGCCAATGGAAAAAGAAGATCGCTTCAGCGGTCCTCTCCCTGTTCCTGGCCTCGTTGATCTCGGCGGCCCAAATCCTCCCATCGATCGAACTGCTGGGTCGGACCGAGAGGGCCGCCCAATCCGCCCAGTGGCCGCTCGAGCTCGTCCAGCTCTCCAACCTGCCGTTCCCCCATTTTTTGGGAAACGACCGGCAGCCCGGGCACGATGACTTCTGGGGCCGGCACCTCTTCGACCAGCAATTCCCCTTGTATTACAGCCTTTATATGGGCGTTGGCGCCCTTCTCCTGTTCCTCTTCGGACTGAGGAAGCCCTGGGATAGGCGGCAAAAAATAATCCTGCTCATGTTCTTTGTCTTTTTCCTTCTCTCGTGCGGCCGCCATTCGCCCTTCTTCTTCCTCTACAGGTTCATCCCCGCGCTGTCTTCGATCAGATACCCGATCAAGTTCTTCCTGGGCTCCGTGTTCTGCCTGTCGATCCTCGCCGCCTTTGGATTCGACAGGGTTACAGACGCCGGGAAACCGGGCAGGAAAGCTGTTTCCTTCATGGCTGTTGCGGCGGGTTTCGGCCTCCCTCTCTTCTGGCTGTTCAAACGGCCGATGCTTGGTATTCTGAACAAGCTGTTTATCATCGACCGGGACGAATCGTTCCGGGAGTTGGGCCGGTCCATCGAGATAGGCTTCGTCCTCCTGGCCGTTTACGCCCTGATATTTTTCCTGCTTCACCGGACGAAGGGACGAGGCCGGATCCTGGGCTGGACGCTTATCGCCCTCGCCGTCCTTGACCCCGCCTATCACAACAGGTATGTCAATCCGACCGTGCCCGCCTCGTTCTACGACACACCGCCCCTCCCGGGCCTCCTCACCGCTCCGCTCGCCATTTACCGGGACGAGCTCTATTCCCCGTTCCTCAAGGAGACGATTGGAGATAACGTCAAGCTCCTTCGCTTTTTCCGGAAGAGCCTTTATCCATTCACCTGGATGGGCGACGGCGTGCGATATGTCTTCAATTGGGACTTCTACGGGACCTATTCGCGCCGCTATCTCGACCTGAGGGAAGCCTATAAAGGACTGCCTCCGAGGGATCAGTTCAAGGTCTTGAAATACATCGGCTGCGCCGCGCATATCGGCTACGAACCGTTATTCTCCAGGGAAAGCGCCCAACGGCTTCAGATCGAGGGCGTCGATGTCTGGCTCGAGCGGATCGCCGAAGCGGGCGCCTCGCCGTTCATCGCCTTCCGCGCCCTCCGGGCGGCGGAAGTCAAAGACAAGCTCGGGATCTTCGTCGGTGATGAGTTCGACCCGCTCAAGGAAATCATCACCGAAAAGGACGTCCTCCCGCCCGGGTCACTTGGGATTACAGACACGAAAGCCGGAGCGGTCCTTATCCGAAAGGAGATCCAAGGACGGGGATGGTACTCCGTGAGCTCGCCTTGTGAAGGGATTGCCGTGTTTCCCGGAAACGCCGCCCCCGGCTGGCGTGCCCGGATCGACGGCCGGAGGACGGAGGTCTTCGAGGCGAATCTCTTCGCCAAGGGCGTCCTGGTCCCGGCCGGGGACCAGGAGATCGTCCTGCGCTATCTTCCGGCGAGTTTTCTTTGGGGGGTGGTCATCAGCCTGGCGTCGATCGGCCTCATTCCCGCCGGCGCCTGCATCCTCGGCAGACGGGCTAAAAGAAGGGTCCGCCGCGCATCCCTTTGAACTCATCCGGACAATCGAACTGCGCCGCGAATCTTGCGGGCCGTTCCCCCCGGATGACGACGTCCTGCGGCGTCAGTCCGGGCAGGAACCGGCCGGCCTGGGCGAGATAAAGGATCTTCCGCGGGTCGAACCCCATCATGCGGGCGGCCGTTGAGTCGGCGGCCAGGGGGAAGGGGCTCAGGACCAGGGCGCCGACAGGCTTGGCCTTTCCCATGATCGGACCGTCTCCCTCCATGCCGACGACTCCGTCGATGATGCTGTAGTGGACCTTGACCGTCCGGGCCAGGTCCAGAATGGACCTTTCGATCCCCCTGTAGTGGAGCAGATTCTTAGGCCAGCCATAGTAGATCCCCGGCAGAACGCCGAAGAGGTTCTTCAGGCACAGAGTGACCCCGACCCAATGATGGGTTTTCAATTTGGGCAGGCTGATCAGGACATCGGCTTCGGCCACGGGCTTAGCCAGATAAAAACGCGGAAGGCCGGTCAGGCCGCCCTTGTTCGGCACGGCCACGGCATCGCCGTGGTTGAGGTCCACGCAGCCGACCTTCTTGTCCAGGATGGACCTGAGGGATGGGTTGAGGACGGAAAACCAGGGGTCTCGCCGGTGTCCTGAGGCCTCTCCCACAATGACTTCCGCCGCCCCGAGGCGTAGGCAGGCGTGGGCCACATTGGCGATAACGGCTGGATTCGTGTTGATCGGACGCTCCGGGTGAGCTTCCACGAAATTCGGCTTCAGGAGGACCTTTTTCCCTTTGAGCGCCAGGCCGTCGCCTGCCATGACGGCCGCGATTTCCTTTTCCAGATCCCTGCCGTAATCGGGCATGGGGAGCAGCGTCACCGGGCACGGGACCGAGGCTTGCTGAGCGCCATAGGCCGGTCCTCCGAAGGCCGCGGCGTTCGCCAGGACAACGGTGTTTTTCAGGAATTCGCGCCTTTTCATGGGATGAGCACTTTTATCCCGGAGATAGCGATCAGGCCCAGGGCGAAATTTCCCGCGTGGAATTCCTCATCACGCAGGGAAGCCATGACATTCAGGAGCTTCACCCTCGCCCGGCCGCCGTCCCGCCCGTAGCTGTCAAGGCCCAGGAGAGCCCAGGAGAGGCCGCTCAGGGACTCGATCTTTTCCTGGTTCTTTTCCATGAGCTCCAGGCTGGCGCCGAGCCGCTTGGGGTCGCCGTGCCCATGGAGGGCGACGAGGGCCAGTCCGGTCGTGTCCCAGAAGGGCAACAATTCCGTTCCGTCCAGGGCCGGGTTGCCGTAGTTCCAGCCGCCCGAAGGGATCTGCCGGTCCAAAAGGAAGCGGACGCCTTCTTCAGCCCGGGCATGTCCGCCCAACCCGAAAAGGCTGAGGGCGATGAGGGACCAGGCGGTCGGCTCCACCCAGCCGAAAGTCCCGCGGACCCAGGGCCAACCGGTCAGGGTGTCGTCCTGCCTGAGCCTCGGGTCTTTTGGCGCGGTTACCGAGCGCAGCGAGAGGAGGAAGTCGAGGGCCCGTTTCGCGTTCTCCGCGAGCCCGAAATGATGGAATACTATGGCCGCCTGGGCGGTCAGCCAAACACCCTGATCGCGGTGCCCGGGGTCGACGCCGACGGACCCGTCCGGAGTCTGCAGTTTTTGCGCCCAGTCCAGAAGGGGCTTGACGCGTTCGGCCGGGGCCCCGGAGACGGACAGGGCCAGGGCGGTGAGAAGGGTCGGCTCTGCGGCTGAGGCGTTGCCTCGATAATAGGGCAGCCCGCCGTCCGGGAGAATGAACGACCGGAGCCTTCCGACGAGAGTCGGGGTTTCGGACACGGAGCGCTCCATGACGTCATCATTATAACCCAGGTTGAGGAAATGCGGGCAAAAAAAAGGGGCGGCGAAGCCGCCCCTTTTAAAACGCGTTAGGATCAGACTTGAGATCAGCTCCCGACGTTAGTCCTGGGTCCGGCAACCCATGAGCCGTTCCAAGCCACGAGGTCGTTGTCGAAACTGGTCATCCCGGTAACGGTATACAGGCCGGCTTCCGGATTCGTGGGGTTATAGGTCGCTGCACTAATAGGACCAGAGCCCTTATTCCTTCCGAAAGAAGCCATCGCGAAATCATCGGCGGCGGGAGCGTTCGTCCCGGTCGCACCGGTGATCAATGAGGCGACGGTTGTTCCGACATAGGCCTGGTAAGGCGTGTTCCAGGGGTCTTGGATGGGGATGACTTTGACGTAGAACGAGGCGATGCGCTGTATGAAGGTGTTGTTCGACACAAGGGGACCCGCCTGCGTGACGGCCGTCCAATCCCCGCGGTCCGTGATGTAATCCACCGCGGCCGTGGAGACCGTCATGATCTCCTTCATGGCCGATTTCTGCTTGGCCTTCTGAATGGCCTCGAGGGCGTTCGGGATCAGAAGGGCCGCCAGGATGCCGATGATCGCGACGACGATCAGCAGCTCGATGAGGGTGAATCCTCTCATCTTCTTGATCATTGAAAACCTCCTTAAGATTCCCTAGCTGATCTCCTCAGCCGGGTTGTTTGCCACTCTTAGTTGGCACCCATATTATAGCAATATCCGTGCCAACTTTGCTAGCGTTTTAAGTAATAGATATTAAACGATATACAACTGTTGTCTTGGGGCAAGCGGAAAAAACGATGACATCTTTTGTCATTTTTGCCGTTATTTGTCTATCAGGCGGGATTCCGGTCGCCGTTGCCGTTCCGCTTTTCGGCCTTGCGGACCTGGTTGAGGTCGTACTTGCCGATGAGATAGCGGATGGTCCGGTAGCTCAAGCCCAGGAGGGGCGCAGCCTTCTGCAGGCTCCCGCCCGTGGCGGCCAGGGCCTCGTGGATGTATTTCTTGGTGATCTCGTCGAGATGGCCGGTCAGGCTGAACCCCGGGGTGAAGAGCGCCTGGGTCTCGAGCTTCTGCTTCTGGGGGGAGACGATCTCCTGGGGCAGGCAGTTCACGGTGACCGTCTCGCGGTCCTCGATGGCCACGATGCGCTCGATGACGTTCTCCAGCTCACGGATGTTTCCCGGCCAGGAGTAGCTTTCGAGAAGCCCGACGACCTCGGGCGTGAACCGCTTGGGTTTCTTGCCCATTTTGTCACAATATTTTTGGAGAAAATGGGCGATGAGCAAGGGGATGTCCTCGATACGCTTGCGGAGCGGCGGCATGTCGCAGGAGATGACGTTGAGGCGGTAGAAGAGCTCCTCGCGGAACTTCCCCTCCTGGATGCGCTTCTTCAGGTCCTGGTTCGTCGCGGCGATGATGCGGACGTCGACGGCGATCTCGTCCGCCCCGCCGACCCGGCGAACCTTACGTTCCTGGAGGGCGCGGAGGAGCTTGACCTGGGTCCAGGGTGACATCTCGCCGACCTCGTCGAGGAAGAGGGTGCCCCGCTGGGCCAGCTCGAACATGCCCTTCTTGTCCGAAACGGCCCCGGTGAACGAGCCCCGGACGTGGCCGAAGAGCTCGCTCTCGAGGAGGTTCTCGGGGAGCGCGGCGCAGTTGATCGATACGAAGGGATAGTCGCGCCGGGCGCCCTGAAGGTGGACGGCCCGGGCGGCCATCTCTTTTCCCGTCCCGCTTTCCCCGGTGATGAGGACGGTCGACTCGGTGGAGGCGACCTTCTCGATGAGGATGTAGATCTCCTGCATGGCCCGGCTCTTGCCGATCATCTGCTCGAAGCCGTAGCGGTCCTTCAGGTCCCGCTTGAGGAGGATGTTTTCCTGCTTGAGCCGCTTCGAGGCCAACCCGCGGCCGACGATGATCTTCAGCTCCTCGACGTCGAAGGGCTTGACGACGTAGTCGAGCGCCCCTGCCTTGAGGGCCTCGACGGCCTGGGCGATGCTGCCGTAGGCCGTGATCAGGATGACCGGCAGGTCGGGCCGGTTCTCCCTGGCGTAGCGCAGGATGTCCATGCCGTCGGCGCCCGGCATCTTGATGTCGGTGACGACGAGGTCGACCTCTTCCTTCTCCAGGATCTCGAGGCCCCGGGCGGCCGAGAGGGAGGACTTGACCCCGTACCCCTCCTTCTTGAAAACGACCGTGAGCAGGTCGAGGAGGCTCTTTTCGTCGTCGATGATCAGGATCGTTTCCATGGTTGCGGCCTTACGCTCCGGCCGGCCTGCGGAGCGGCAGCGTGATCGCGACCTCGGTCCCCTTGTGGAGCTCGGAGCGGACGTCGATCCGCCCGTCGTAGTCGTCGATGATCTTGCGGACGATGGACATCCCCAGGCCGCGGCCGTTCTCGAAGCCCGAGTAGAAGGGCTCGAAGAGGTGCTCCTTGTCCTCGTCGGTCAAGCCCTTCCCGGTGTCGGCGACGACGATCCGGATTTCTTTCCTCTGGGGGCCGAGGAAATCGAGCCTCAGCCGCCCGCCCTCCGGCATGGCCTTGACGGCGTTCTTGATGAGGTTCCAGAAGACCTGTTTGAACTGGCCGGCGTTGCCGTAAAAGGGGACGTCCGACGTCCGGAAGTTCCCCGTGATCTCGACCTTGCCGTTGAGCTCTCCTCCCCCCCGGAGGATCTTGATCGTCTCGTCCAGGATTCCGGGCAGGTTGATCGGGGAGAAGACCCGCTTCGAGGGCATGGCGAAGTCCAGGAACTGTTCCAGGCTGTGGGAGACGCGTTCCGATTCCTTGAGGACGATGTCCATCAGGTCGCGCTGCTCGTCGCTGAGGGCGAGCTCCTTTTTGAGGACCTGGACGGACCCCGAGATGGCGGCCAGGGGGTTCCGGATCTCGTGGGCCAGGCTGGCCGAGACGCGGCCCGTTTCCGACAGGCGCTCGCGGACGAGGAGTTCCTTTTCGGCCACACGGAGCGCCTCGCGGGTCCGCCGGAGGCTCCCCGCCAGGGTGCTCATCAAAGCGGCGATAACGAAGAAGACGCCCCAGGCGATGAAGATGGTCACGAGCAAGGAGCCGAGGGACGACTTGACGGCGTGCTCGGGCCGGAAGGTGGGGATGAACCCGAAGTGGACGCCGTCGACGAGAAGGCCGAAAAGGATGGCCGACAGGGACGCCGCCAGGTAGCCCGCCCGCCCGGAGACGACCAGGCCCGCGGCGATGATCGGGAATAGGTAGAGGAAGTACATCGAGGAAGCGATGCCGCCGGAGATGTAGACGAAGGCGGTGATGAGGAGGAGGTCGAAGGCGACCTGGACGTAGGCCTGGACGATGAGCCACCGGCCCCAGACGTAGAGGCCGAAGAAGAGGGCCGAAAAACCGTAGGCGCCGAGGATGAGATAGTAAAAGGGCGGATTGGGCTGGGAGTCCGGCGAAGACAGCTGGATGATGAAGGCCGAGACGAGGAGGGACGTGAGCACGGCCAGCCGGTAGAGGTTGTACAGGAGGACGTTTCTTTTATCCACCGAATCTTCCTTCTTCATCCCACGCGCCTTCGAGAGGCGGAACACGCCGCCGCCGGACTTCGTCCCGAAACCTTAAAACTTCGTCATGAGGTCGAAGATCGGCAGGTACATGGAGACGACCAGGCCGCCGACGATAACGCCGACGACGATGAGCAGGATGGGCTCGAGGATCGAAAGGAGGGCGGCCACGGCCATTTCGACCTCCTCGTCGTAAAAGCCGGCCAGTTTGCTCAACATCTCGTCGAGGGTCCCCGTCGCCTCGCCGACATTGATCATCTGGAGCATCATCGTCGGGAAGCTCCCGGCCTGCTTGAAGGACTCGCTCAACGTCTTGCCTTCGGAGACGAGTTTTCGGGCCTCGATGATCTGCTGCTCGATGATGACGTTGCCGGCCGTCGTCGAGGTGATCCTCAGGGCTTCGAGCATGGGCACGCCGCCGGAGATGAGCGTCGCCAGCGTCCGCGTCACCCGGGTCATGGACACCTTGAAGAGGAGCGGGCCGAAAAGGGGCATCTTCAGGATGAGTCGGTCGGTCGCCCAGTGTCCCTGCTTGGTGCTCCGGTAGTAACGAAAAAGAAAGACGAGGGCGACGAGGCCCATGGCGACGAAGAGGATGTTCTTCTCGACGAAGTCGCTCATGCCGACGACGAAGGCCGTCAGGAAGGGCAGTTCGGCGCCGAGGTCGCGGAAGATCGAGGCGAAGACGGGAATGACCTTCCAGAGCAGGAAAACGGAGACGACGACGGCGAAGATGACGATGGCCACCGGGTAGATCATCGCCTGTTTGACCTTGCCCCTCAGCCGGACGTTCTTCTCGATGAACTCGGACAGGCGGCGGAGCATGATGTCGAGGGAGCCCGACTGCTCGCCCGAGGCGATGAGGTTGCAGTAGAGGTCGTCGAAGGCCTTGGGGTGCTTCCGTTTCGCCTGGACGTCATCCTTGATGGTCTTGATGACTTTCTTGAAATAAGTGTTTTTCTGCTGTTCCTCGAGGATGCCCAGGCTCTGGATGAGCGGCAGCTCGGCGTCAATG
Source organism: Candidatus Aminicenantes bacterium RBG_19FT_COMBO_65_30 (assembly GCA_001775755.1). GTDB lineage: Bacteria > Acidobacteriota > Aminicenantia > Aminicenantales > Saccharicenantaceae > RBG-16-66-30. Next base: position 29,206 of record MEYF01000016.1, read on the forward strand.
AGGACGGACAGCTGGCGGCTGTAGATGGCCAGGTCTTTGAGCCGGACCTTCTCCCTCTTGAGGAAGGGGATGGAGAAGCCCCCCTTGGCCGGGGCGACGCTGAAGACCGTGATCTGGTCCTTCTGGAGGAGGCGCCCCACCTCTTCCTTGGACGCGGCGACGCGCTCGCCGCCGACCGTGTCACCGTAGCGGTTTTTCCCTTTCCAAACATATGTCGGCATTGTTTACCTCGCCTTTCTGGGCCGGGCCCCTATTTTCTGGACAACCCCGCGGCTCCCCCCGGGGTGATCTTAACGCCGTCGTGGCGCTGGATGATGTCGGTCAGCTCCTCGGGGAAGGACGTCATGGCCATGACCATGTCCAGGGTGACCAACTTGCGGTAATAGAGGCTGGCCAGGGACTGGTTGAATGTCTGCATCCCGAACTTCTCCTGGCCCATCTGCATGGAGGAATAGATCTGGTGGATCTTGTTCTCGCGGATGAGGTTGCGGATGGCCGGGTTGGGGATGAGGATCTCCATGGCCAGGACGCGGCCCTTGCCGTCGGCGCGCGGCAGGAGGGCCTGGGTCAAGACGGCCTCGAGGGACATGGACAGCATGATCCGGACCTGGGTCTGGTACTGGCTGGGGAAGATGTCGATGATGCGGCTGATGCTCTCGACGGCCGAGTTCGTGTGCAGGGTCGAGAAGGTCAAGTGGCCGGTCTCGGCGACGCGTAGGCAGGCCTCGACGGTCTCGAGGTCGCGCATCTCGCCGACGAGGACGACGTCGGGATCCTCGCGGAGGACCGAGCGGAGGGCGTTGCCGTAGGACTGGGTGTCGGCGTAGAGCTCGCGCTGGTTGATGATGGCCTTGCGGGGCGACAGGTAGTATTCGATGGGGTCTTCGATGGTGACGATGTGGACCGCCCGCTCGGAGTTGATGTGCTCGATCATGCAGGCCAGGGTCGTCGACTTGCCGCAGCCGGTCGGCCCGGTGACGAGGACGAGTCCCCGCGGCAGGTAGCAGAGCTGCTGGACGCGCCGGGGGATGCCCAGCTGGGCGAAGCTCCACATCGACGGCAGGAAGCGGCGGAAGGCCCCGGCCACGGCGCCCTTCTGCATGAAGACGTTGGCCCGGAACCGGCCGAGCTCCTTGACCCCGAACGAGAAGTCGATCTCGAGCTTCTCCTCGAACTGCCTCTTCTGCTTGTCGGTCATGATGCTGTAGATGACCTCTTTCGTCTCGGAAGGAGTCAGGGACGGGTGGTCCAGGTCCTTGAGCAGGCCGTGGACGCGGACGCGCGGCGGGATATAGGTCGTGATGTGCAGGTCGCTCGCGTCGGCCTCAACGGTGGCTTTCAGGAGCTCGAAAATCGGCTTGGCCATGTCATCCTCCGTTCTTTGTCGTTATGGGTCATTCGTCCCGGACGGTCTCCCGCAGGACTTCTTCGACCGAAGTGACGCCGTTCTTGATCTTGACGAGGCCGCTCCGGCGCAGCGTCAGCATGCCCTTCTCGATGGCCTTCCTCTTGATCTCCCGGGATTGGGCCCGGGTCAGGATCATGGTCCGGATGTCGTCGTCGATCTTCATGACCTCGAAGAGGGCCGTCCGGCCCTTGTATCCGGTCCTGTTGCAGGTGTCGCAGCCGCCGGGCTTCATGATCTGGAGTCCCTTGAGCTCGCTCTTCAGGTAGCCCATCTCGAGCAGGGCGGCCTCGGGCAGGGCGTGGGGCTGGGAGCACTTCTTGCAGAGCCGCCGGACGAGCCGCTGGGCGACGACGAGGATGAGCGAGTCGGCGATGAGGAAGGGCTCGACGTTCATGTTGACCATGCGGGTGATGGAGCTCGCGGCGTCGTTCGTGTGGATGGTGGAGAAGACCAGGTGGCCCGTCAGGGCGGCCTTGATGGCGATGTCGACGGTCTCTTGGTCGCGCATCTCGCCGACGAGCATGATATCCGGGTCCTGTCGAAGGAAGCTCCGCAGGCAGATGGCGAAGGTCAGGCCGATCTCTTCCTTGACCTGGACCTGGTTGATGTTCGGGATGTTGAATTCGACCGGGTCCTCGGCGGTCATGATGTTCATGTCCGGCGAGTTGATTGTCGAGATGGCCGAGTAGAGCGTGTTCGTCTTGCCGCTCCCCGTCGGCCCGGTGACCAGGACGATGCCCCACGGCTTGTGGATGGCGTCATCGAAGACGGCGAGCGGTTCCTCCTCGAATCCGAGCTGGGTCAGGTCGAGCTTGAGCATCTCCTTGTCGAGGATACGGGCGACGATCTTCTCCCCCCATAGCGTGGGCATGGAGGAGAGGCGCATATCGATTTCCTTCTTCTTGCCGTTGTCGAGGCGGAGGCGCATCTTGATCCGGCCGTCCTGGGGCAGGCGCTTCTCGGCGATGTCCATGTTGGCCAGGATCTTGACCCGGGAGATGACCGGGCTGCGGTACTTCAGCGGCAGGTTGACGATCTCGTAGAGGTCGCCGTCCATCCGGTAGCGGACGCGGAAGCTCGTCTCGTAGGGCTCGAAGTGTACATCGCTCGCGCCCCGCTTGATGGCGTCGATGAAGGTCTGGTTGACGAGCTTGATGATCGGCGCCTCTTCGGCCTCGCCGTCCGTGTCGGTGAGGACGGTGGATTCCTTCTCGTCCTCGATGATGTTGACGCGGCCGTCGTCGGCCAGGGCGATGTCCTCGATGATCTTCTTGACCCGGATGGCGTCGGCCGTGCCGTAGTATTTGTTGATGGCGTTGACGACCCCCGTCTCCGAGGCGATGACGGGCTGGATCGACAGCCCCGTCCGGAAGCGGATATCCTCGATGATCTCGAGATCGGTCGGGTCGACCATGGCCAGGGTCAGGAAGGACCGGATCCGATGGATCGGCATGACCATATGCTTTTTGGCCACGTCGACCGGGATGAGGCTGATGACTTCGGGGTAGACGTCGAACTGGTCGAGGTCGATATAAGGATAACCGAGCTGGCGGCTGAGGGCCTGGGCGATGTCCTCCTCTGTCAGATAGCCGAGCTGGACGAGCGAGGTCCCGACGGGCAGGCTGTTCTTCTTTTGGAAATCTAGGGCGGACTTCAGCTGGTCGACGGAAAGGATCTTTTCCCTTAAGAGAAGCTCGCCCAGGTTGGATGCCATTTTTTATGCCGTCATCATATTATTTTAGACAATTCCTGTCAATTATCGATTCCCTCGTTGGCTCTTCATTAAAAGACGGCCGCGGGGCCGATTTTTCTCTTATACCTAAGATGCTCAAGATTGCCAAGGCATTGCTCCGATGGCCCCTATTCTCTCTTAACGACAAATTGCGTCAATCACCCGGGGTGAGCATTGCCTGGGTGAATTTAGCAAAAATTGTCCCATCTCGAGGGGTGAGGAGAATCATCGGAGGGGGTCAAACCTGCGAAATATCTGAATGGTTTTGGAAAGTGAAAAAGTCCATGTTTGCCCCCTCCTATTAATGATGGCGCGCCTGGAGGGACTCGAACCCCCGACCCGCTGCTTAGAAGGCAGCTGGGCGGCCTCCTTAATTGATGCGATATGCATGGCTTACGACTTCGCTTCGGGAAGGTGTGCTCAGAATTGTGCACATATAGGGCCTCAAGATGGTCTTCGGTCGGTCGCCGATTCTTGGGATGGCGTCCTTCAGCGCGGGATAGCTAAAAAGCAGTAATTCCAGATTGGGTTTCCTGCTATAATGATCCGCACAGGGCGATGTTGGATGTCGAATAGAAGACCCATCTGGCGAAGGCTCTTGGGCGCGTTGGGCTGGATGCTTCTCCTGCTGGCGGTCACGGCTGCCGTGTGGCGGATCTTCATTTTTCCATGGGCCTCCAATTGGGGTGCGACCAAGGAGGAGCGGTTGTGAAGCCCCTCCCGGGTGATGAGTTCGGGGCTCCGTCGGCTCCGCAGCACACCTGCGGCCTGACGATCCATGCGCCGGCGGACGAGGTCTGGAAATGGCTGGTCCAGATCGGCCAGGACCGGGGAGGATTCTACAGCTACACGTTCCTGGAGAACCTGGTAGGCGCTGATATCCACAACACAAACGAGATCAGGCCGGAATGGCAGGAATTGAAGGTCGGCGACACCGTCAGGCTGGGTCGGGACGAGGGCGTGATCAAGCTCACGGTCCTTGCCGTCGAGCCAGGCCGGGCCCTGATGCTGACATACTGGGGCGCCTTTGTGCTCGAGCCCGCGCCCGACGGCAGGAGCTGTCGCTTCCTCATTCGCAGCCGCAGCGTGGGCAAGCCGCTCGTCCGGTTCATCATGTCCGTTGTTCTTGATCCCCTTCACTTCCTGATGCAGCGCCGCATGACGTTGGGGATCAAGGAACTGGCCGAGGCGAAGACTCCGGCGGAGCGCCCCCTGATTCCCACAACTTCTGATTATGTCTGGTTCTTTTCTATCCTGAGGTCCGGCCTTCTTATCCTCATCATGCTGTTTGCCCGGCGCTGGCCGGGCCGGCTGCTGACAGCGGTCTGCCTGTCAGCCCTTCTGACCTTTGTGCTGTATCGGTTTCCGCCGGTTCCACTCACTGGCATTGCCCTGGCCGTCTTTACCCTGCTAATCCTTATATGGCGCGTCTGGCCGTCTCGTCTTCCCAGCCCTCGGCCACAAAATAATGGATATGAGGATGTGAATCGTTTTTAGCCGCATGAAGGACGGCGCACGCCTCTAAAAGGAGCATCATGAAATCGATCGTTATCATCGGATCGGGCATGGGCGGGCTCACCGCCGGCAACCTGCTAGCGAAGAAAGGCCATAAGGTCACGATGTTCGAGGCCCAGAAAACGCCGGGAGGCTACACCGGCGGCTTCCGGCACGAGGGATTCTATTTCGAAAGCGGGACGCTCGCCTTCGAATCTTCCGCCCAGGTTTTCCGGGCCATGAAGGAGATCGGCGTCTTCGACAAGATTGAGTTCGCGCGCCAGAAGATGCATATCAATGCGGGGAAGATGAACGGCGTCTGTTCGAGCTATCGAGAATTCAAGACCCTGGCCTATTGTTCGTACCCCGGCGAAAAGGAGAAGCTCGACCGCTATTTCGGCGAGGCCGACAAGATGATCCGGGCCATGACCGGGATGATGGCGCCTCACGGCGTCGCCGGATTCCTGGCCTTTCCATTCCATCTCGCCGGGTTTATGTACTTGTTTCGCAAGTACTCGAAAATCACCGTGACGGACTTCGCCGCGGCATGTTTCGGCGAGGGCTCGGCGCTGTACGCCCATTTCAAGGGTTTCGGCTATCCGGACATGTCGGCGGCGCTCATCGGGCCGGCCCTGGCCGCCTTTCTTGACGACTATTGGACAGTCAAGAAGGGCTTTCAGTCCTGGGCGGACGCCCTGGCCGACAACTTCCGGGCCCTGGGCGGTGAGCTGAGGCTCGGGACGCCGGTCGACAAGATCGTGACAAAGCACCGGGCCGCCGCGGGCGTCGAAGCCCGGGGTGAATTCTTTCCCGCGGATTGGGTCATTTCCGCCGCGGACTATAAGAAGACTTTCCTGGCCTGGCTGGATGATCGCTCGCTCCTGCCCGCGGAGTTCGTCAAAAAGGTTTCGGAAACCGCCGTATCCGAAGGAATTGTCACGGCCTACCTCGGACTGAGCCTGCCGCCGGCCGAGCTCGGGAAATGGCTCAAGGCGCCGTATGGCAGTTACCGCGATCCGTCTTCGGTTGCCGACTTCCGCCTTGGAGCCGATGACCCTGACTACTTCAAGAAAGCCGGGGCGGGCCTCTATTCTCCTTCGCTTCACGATGCGAGTCTCGCTCCAGAGGGGAAGTCGAGCCTCATGATCCAGGCCATAGCGCCCACGCATTGGATGAACAACTGGGGCGGCGGCGACCGGCAGAAGTACCGGGAGCTCAAGGAAGGAGTCAAGCGGGAACTCGTCGCCAAGGCCGCGGCCGTTATCCCGGGCCTGGAGGAGCGCATAGAATATTCCGACTTGGCGACGCCGCTCACGTACGAGCGGTTCACGGCGAATACCGATGGCGCGACTTCGGCTTGGAGCTGGAACCCTCATAACAAGTTCTACGGGAGTCCTCTGGGCGTCCACATCGGCACGCCTATCAAGAACCTGCTTATCGGATCCTGTTGGTCGGCCCAGATCGGGGGCGTGCCGAGCGCTATCAACGCCGCCCGCCGCTGCGCCAGGAGGATCGGCTAGCGCCCTCCCCGGCGACCGGCCCAGCGCGACGAAGTTTATGACCCACCGGGGAACGCGCCTGGAGGGACTCGAACCCGCTAAGGCTCCTTCTGACCCTGTACGGCTAAGGTCAGGCGCCTTCCCCGAACATCAGGAGGATGAACTCTGCCGGCTCATCGAACGGATTCCAGGCCTCATGAGCGGTGCCCGGCGGGACGAACATCATCTGTCCCGGCTCCAGAATCTTTTCGACGCCGCCGACCTTCGACATGGCCCGGCCGCGGAGACCGATGATTATGGTCGGGAACGGATTGACCTGATCCCTCGGGTCGGCGTTGACGCGCTGGCCTTTCCGGATCTGTCCCCAGGCAGAGCGGAGTCCCTTTTGGTAATACAACACGACCATCGTAGCGCCGTGGACTTCGCGGCCGACCGCCGGACTGAAGCTTACGGTCTCGGGGAAGCCGCGGGTCCAGAAATGGAAGGTCAAGGGGAGAAAGATAGCCAAGAAGTCCTCACCGGGCGTGTAGCCGGGCATGAACGTAATGTCCATGGGCGCCGGGTCTGACATCCTGGCTCGCCCCATCGCGGTGAGCGCGTTCAGCTCTCCGCGGTCGATCTTGTTAAGGGTCTTCAGGTCGGTCGTATAGACAGCGCCCGGCTCCGGCGGGAGGCCTCGTCGGAGATCGACTTCGAACCGGCCAGCGGCGTCTTTCCGGCCCGTCACGACGACATGCCATTCAGGTTCGGCTGAGCCTGGGACCGAGACCCCGAAAATACATCGAGTATTCGCTGCGGGGTCATTCCGGAAATCCTCCACAAAGGACCTCAGGATCTGTCCGACGGGGCGGGAGGCCGTCGGTTGAGCCGGAAAGGACTGGACGACAAACACGGAAAAGACCGAAAGGGCGATCCAGCGTTGGTTGTTGCGCATTAGGAAACCTCCATCACTGCGGCTATGACTTACCTGACGAGTCTTGATAAGGAAATGTTCCCGCTGGGCGCTCTTCCGTTGCCCTTTATTGCGGGTGGTGGCCAAAGGCGGATTTCTCAGCGAATAAGGGAGCTCTCCAGGAGGGACTCGAACCCCCGACCCGCTGCTTAGAAGGCAGCTGGTTCGTCTTTCTAATTAATCTAGGATGAGCGGCTTACGCGCTCAACTCTAGAAGGTGTGCTCAGAATTGTGCACACGGCCGGGCCCGAGAGGGCATTCATCCTTGGAGTACGGTTATCAGCTGCCGGTCAGTCCGGCCTGCCCCTGCCAAGAGCGGGTCAACGGACCCCGTCCTTTCGGTCGCCCCCCTCGCCCGTCGTTTTTTTAACGTTCTCTTCCAAGTCCAAGAGACCGAGTTTCATTCTGGCGTAGGAGTGCTCGGGATTCAATTGGAGGCATTTTTTGTAATATTTCTTAGCTTCCTCCACATGCCCCGATCTCTCGAGCCAGGATGCCAGGTCATAGCAGACGTCGATGGCCCTCGGCAATTCGTTGTGAACGAACGTCAGATAACCGATATAGTCGTCGTCTGTTTTCTTATTGATCGCCATCCAGCCATCGAGATCGTCGTAGAGAAGGTTTTTCATATTGAAGCCGTACTTATCATAATTCAGCCTGATCCGATCATAGCTGCTTTTCAAGCCTTCTAAGCCGCTTGATCGGTAGGCATCGGCCATTTGGGCCGTAAATTCCGGCCTCATGTTCTTATACGAATCATAGTCGAAGATCCGCTCGAAGACGGGATCCCGATTTTCCCTGAAATCAGCCGATGTCAGCCTGACAAAGAAATGGGGTTCTGTTCCCACGGAAAAATCGAACGGCTGGGCGTCCTGATAATAATCGACGGAGCAGCCGATTTGCAGTTTGCTGTGAGGGAGATTGAACCGCCGAATGGCCCCATATTGGTTCGGTTTGCTGCAGGTCGGCTCGCCGAATAAAGTGGCGTTCGTGTACCGAACGATCTCCGACACAAAATGCTGGGCCGCGGAGACCGTGGCCCTTCCGATAATGATGAACAGACGATCCGGACGGTCCAAGCCGGGCCTGTTGAGGATCCCTTTAACGAGAGGCCATTCGATATGATTTCCTCCGGCATTCCGCCTGACGTCGACGATCAGTCTTTCGGCCCTCCGTTCATCGAACGCTTCAAACATGCGCTTGCAGAACTTATCGAACGGCTCGTTCTTTTTATCAACGAACGCATTGATCTGAAGATAGATCGCCGTCCGTTCAGGCAAGTATTCATACCAATATGAATCGTACGCCTGTTTGAGATAGAGAGGAGCGGGATTTTTGCTTTCCTCATTCATGAATACCGGAGCGGACATTCCGACATCCGTTTGGATCGCGTAATCAAGTTCCCGACCTTGTTCATCCGCTAAAAGCAGATGAATGTCATCGGACGAATGGCTCGCTCCGATATATTGAAGCAGTGGGCCGTCATTCATGAAGAATCGCGGCAAGTATTCGAGAACCGTCATCTCATTATCGGCGGCAACAAAGCGGGAGAGCCTGTGCATGGCCTCTTCGGCCGTCAAGCTCCCGATCTTGATGACTTTTTTTCCACACGCCCCGCCATATTTTTTCGAGATCGTTCTGATGTAGAGGCCGTCCTCGAATGGATAGAACCCGACAGGATAGTATCTATAGGTCTTTTTGATCTCCTCGAGTCCCGGCGAAGATGACACCGGCGTACAGAACGTATGGAGGTTCTTGATATGAGCGATCAGCTCATGGATACCGATGATCATTTCATTGGTGGTAGAACTGGATATCTTATTTCGCAACTTCTCTGCATAGCCATAAAAAGCTTCTCGGGACACATTGCCGTATAAATTCGGGTGCATGATCTCGAGACGCTTGATCAAATACTCCAAGTCCTCGTTCCATTCTTTCACAGAGATAGTGCTCGGCTGCCCCGATTCGGATCGGGCGACAGTATTTTGGGCGGGTGGTCCTTGTCCCTCGCGCTTTTTCCCAAGGAGCTCGATGCCTTGAGTTTTCATCATACATCTATCGATCTTGCCGGCCTCATTCCGGAAAAATTCCAGTTCATAAAACTGGCCGGTGGCCGAAGCGGTGAGTTTGAACTTGAGGGGATTCCCCTGCACCTGAAGCATCTCCTCAGGGCTTTCCCCTGGAGAGGTGCCAAAGAGCTTTCCGGCTTGTTCGAAGACGTTGACGGTCAGAGCTCCGCCCTGGTATTCGAAATCATAGCCCCCGGCGATTTCGGCGAGGACCTTCTTTACGTCGGCAGGCATGGTCCCGGCCGACGATTGGGCCGTTTGGGCCTGCCCCCATGAACTTGCCGTCAAAATCCCGGTCGCGACAATCAGAACGACAAGCTTTTTCACAGTCGTCTCCTCCACCCTCTTGGCCTACATGAAAAAGGACGAAACCGGTCCTAAAAGGTTGCCTGCTCCCGGACCTTCCCCTCCTCGGCGCATCCGCGGATATCGTCGAATGAAGCTTAAACGGCCGTTTTCTTAAGGATCCGAGCCTCGGACCTTCGGCAGCGTCATTTTTGACGTTCGAGGTCGGCCGCGAGACCCTGTCAGGAAAGCGCGTTTAGGTTATAATGAGGCCATGAGCGGAAGAAAGAAAGAGCGGCTCCCGTTCCTCGCCTTCGCGCTGTTCGTCCTCGCGGCCGGGGCGGCCTTCGCCCATCAGCCCCGCCTCGTCGACGACCGGCCTTCGATCATCGTCCGCGACCCGGAGATCTCCCAAGCTTTCTACGCCCGCTTGGCCGGGGATCCCCAGACGTACCACATCGGGAGCGATGCCCCGCTGCGGCTCTACATCAACCTCCTCGTCCCCGACATCCAGGGCATCGAGACCGACTACGAAGCCGCCGTCTTCCGTGAGACGGACGGGAAGAAGGAGCTCCTGGCCCGCCTCGACGGGAAGACGTACGCCTGGCGCCCGTTCTACGAGCCCTTCGGCGGCGACCGCTACCTGCTCGGGCCCGAATACGACGAGCAGGTCCCCGCGGGCGCCTACACCGTCGTCGTCACGAGCCCCGACAATACCGGCAAGTACGTCCTGGCCGTGGGCAAGATCGAGAAGTTCCCGCCGAAGGAGATGGCCCGGACGATCGTCGCCCTGCCGAAGCTCAAGCGTTACTTCGGCAAGTCGCCGTGGACGGCCTTCTTCAACCTGTCGGGCGCGTTCCTGCTGGTCGCGATCGGGGCTGTCGCAGGCCTGGCGGCGCTTTTTTTCTGATCCGGCGCCGGCGGCGCCGACGCGCGGCCGGCGCTTAGCTCCCGGGAGGGATCAGCGGGCCGGCTTTCCGTTTACAAATAAGCGGGATTCATCGAAAATAAGGGGATGGAAGCGAGAATGCGGTTGGACACCCGGGCCGTCATACGGCGGCTTCTCGCCGGCCAGAAGCTCGGCGTTCTGGCCACCCGGGAGCCCCGCTCGCCCTATCAGAGTCTCGTGGCCTTCGCGGTATCCA
>MEYF01000017.1:0-131 GCA_001775755.1 Candidatus Aminicenantes bacterium RBG_19FT_COMBO_65_30
TGAAATAGCCGTCCGTCGTCCGCCACAGCCGCTGGTTCTTGAGTCCGAGCTCGAACTTGGCGATCTCGTTCGTCTTGGTGTCGCCGACGAGCCAGTCGTTGGCGTAGGCCCCGTTATTGTCCGCGCTCATG
>MEYF01000017.1:281-524 GCA_001775755.1 Candidatus Aminicenantes bacterium RBG_19FT_COMBO_65_30
CCGCTGTGGATGGCCCCCGGCATGCAGTCCATCAGGATGCGCCGGCCGGCCGCCGGGACGATGTCGGCGATGACGTTCCAGCGCGACCCGATGATGTAATCGACCCAGTTGTTGTGGCCGACGACGATCCCGCCGCCCTCCGTCCAGCTCCCCGTGGCGATGAAAGCGCTGCAATAGCCCGGGGCCTTGTTGTCGCCGGCGCCCTTGCGGGCGAGCTCGTCGAGGTAGGGGACGTAGTACCAG
>MEYF01000017.1:539-620 GCA_001775755.1 Candidatus Aminicenantes bacterium RBG_19FT_COMBO_65_30
CCGTTAAGCGCGGTGATATCGATGCGGTCGTAGGAGGAGCGGGGGAGGCGGGCACGCAATCCCGCGGCGATGCCCTCGATC
>MEYF01000017.1:650-833 GCA_001775755.1 Candidatus Aminicenantes bacterium RBG_19FT_COMBO_65_30
CAGAACATGCGCTCGGCCGCGCCGCGGAAGAAGGCCCAATCGCGCTTCGTCGACCCTTCGAGGAAGTGGGATAGGGCTCGCATCAGGTCATCGATCTCCGTGGCCAAAAGCCAGCCGTGCTGGAAGCCGATCTCGCGAGGCGTGCCCTCGAGATGCACGTTTATCCAGCCGTTGGCATCGACG
>MEYF01000017.1:883-1743 GCA_001775755.1 Candidatus Aminicenantes bacterium RBG_19FT_COMBO_65_30
CTTGGCGCAAGCGGGGGAGAGGAGGACTAGAGCAGTGAATGCAATGAGCACGATCAGGGAATCGATTCGCGCTCGGAGCCTGACGTTCATGGCCGCCTCCTTTCGGGCTGGGCGCTTCCCGGTACGCTTCCCTTAACGGGAGCGAACGGCGAGCGCTTGGGTTGAGAATACATTGGGCTTGGGGAGAATTCAAGCGACCAAATTTTCGATTTTTGGCCCTCGAAATAGCGAAATAAGGCCTATTCTAGCCCCCAAAAACGGCGTAAATTACTGATAATATTAGACTCGCTGTGGTCCGACCCCTTATTCCGGCTTGGTAAATTACTGATAATATTAGACTCGCTGTGGTCCGACCCCTTATTCCGGCTTGGAATAGTGATAATACTGCCGGGCGTAATAGCCGTCCTGCTCGACCAGATCCACGCCGTTGAGAATGACCCCTAAACACTTCAGCTTATGGGCGTCGAGCTTCTGCTTGGCCTGCTTGAGAGCCGGTATCGGGGTCTGTCCGCCCCGCGCGACCAGAATGATCGCGTCGGCCATCGGCCCCATGGCCAGGGCGTCGGAAACCGCCAGGAGCGGCGGCGTGTCGAACAGCACGAAATCGAAGCTCCGTTTGAGGTAAGCGATAAGCGCGTCCATCTTCTCGGAAGTGAGGAGCTCGATCGGGTTGGCCGGCAGCGGCCCGCTCGTAATAAGCTGCAGATTGGGGATCTCCGTCGGTTTGACGACGTCCGCCGGTTCGATATGGGAGCTGAGGTATCTGCTCAATCCCGGCCCGTTACCGCTGTTCACCCCGAAAATCCTGGACTGTTTCGGCTTTCGCAGATCGGAGTCGACGATGACGACCCGCTTGCCGG
>MEYF01000017.1:1758-4128 GCA_001775755.1 Candidatus Aminicenantes bacterium RBG_19FT_COMBO_65_30
TCCCCATGTTGGAGACGGTTGAGGATTTCCCCTCCCTGGCCAGAGGGCTCGTGAACAGGATCGTTTTGATCTTCCCGGGCGGCGAGGAAACGAACAGGGTCGTCCGGATGGAGCGGTAACTCTCCGCTTGGATCGACTGCGGTTCTCGCGAGGCGATGAGGTCGATCTTGCCCCCCCTCATCCCGCCGCCGACCGAATCTCCATCGGTCCCGTTCGGTTTGAGAAATCGGACCCTCTGATCCTCCACTCGTCTTGACGCCTTTGTCTCTTTCCTTTCGCCCTTCCCCCTCAGCATGGAAATCAGCCGGGCGAATTCCGCCTTCGGCCCTTTCGGCTTGGCCTCGGCTTCGAAGGCCGGGATCGCTCCAAGCGTCGGGACCCCGATCGAGTGCGTGATGTCCTTCGATGTCTTGACCGTGTGGTTCAGGTATTCCAGGCCGAGGGCCAGTCCGATGCCTCCGGCCAATCCGAAAAGAAAGCCCATGAGGACGTTTTTCCGCTTGTTCGGGAACGCGGGACGCAGCGGGTAGTCCGCCTTGTCGACGATCCAGACGTTCAAGGCCTCTAATCCTTTGAGCCGGGAGGAGACGTCGGTTTCGCTCTGCCGCCGCGAGAGGGCCTCCAGAAGCGCCTTCCTGTTCTCGAGCTCGATCCTCATGCTATTGTAGACGACCGAATTGCTGCTGGCTTTGTAAGCCATGTTCTTCTGGTCGTTGAGGAGCTTCTGGTAGGACTGCTCCTTGTCGAGAGCGTTTTGATAGTCGTTGTAAGCGTTCCGGATCAGGTTCTGGGTCTCGTTCTGAAGAGCCTCCGTGGCCGCGTCGAGCTCCGATTTCAAGCGCTGCATCGCCGGGAATTCCGGCCTGACCGTGGCCAGCCGGGTGCGGTAATCGAGGCTGAGGTTGATATACTGCTCCCGCAGACGCTGGATGAGGCTGCCTGGCGGCGCGTCCGGGATTTCTCCGAGAGGGGCCGCATTGAGCTGGTTGTAGGCGTTGAACTTGTTGACACGGTCGAGCGTCGCGTCCGTCAGGGCCCTGTTGACTTCTCCGATCCTCGCCACGGTCGGAGCTTCCGCCGTCGTGAGAGGCAGGATGTCTTTTTCAGAGCCGTACTTGTTGAGCTCCCTCTCCTTCTTATCGATATCGGTCCGGATCTCCGCGATCTGGGTGTTGAGGAATGCCGTGGCCTGCTCCGAGGCGGCGTATCTCTTGCGGACCATCATCTCGATGTAACCGTCGAAGAGGGCGTTTAAAATATCAGCGGCCAGCTTGGGATTGCGGTTGCTGAACCGGACATCGACCAGGCGTGACCTCTCGGCGGTCGATACGCCGATGTTGCTCAGAAAGATCTGCGTGAGCACTTCTCGGTAGATGGGGTCGGCCGGGTCGGGTCGGGCTTGGCCTTTTTCCGGCTTTCCGGCGAAATCCGAGTTTTCGTAGAGTTTCAGCTTGTCGATGGTGTCCGAGGCCAGGGTCCGGCTACGGAGAAGCCGGGCATGGCTTTGGAGATTACTGCCCGCGCCGAACGATTGGACGTCCTCGAACGGAAGGATATTGGGGTCGTCCTCGATCCAGACACTGCCGCTCGCCGTGAACACGGGAGTCAACAACAGGCTGTATATCGTCGCGACGGCGACGGCAAGCATGAAGAAGAGGACTGCCGTCCATTTCCATTTGAGGATGACATGCCAGTAATGCTGGGCTTGTGCCAGCAGCCCGGTCTGGGGCTCTTTTGGGAATTCCGTAGCCATGATCGTGTCCTTCTGGATCGTGTTCCGCTCAGGGGACGATGACGACGTCCCCCTCCTCGAGCATGATGTCGGCGATCCTGCCGCTGATCATTTTCTTCAGGTTCACGCGGATCTTTATTTCCTTGCCGCTCCTCTTGTCCCTGCGTCTGATCATGACTTTGGATCTCTTGGCCCATTCTGTCGGCCCGCCCGCCTGGGCAATGGCCTGAACAAGGGAGATCTTCTTCGAACTCAGGTAGGGGACGGCCCCCGGCGACTTGACTTCGCCATAGACGAAGACGTTGAGCGTTTGATCGATCGGGACAGTCACCACATCTTTCGGCCGGAGCTCGATGTTGAGCTCCTGGTTTCCCGCGATCATCAGGTCTTCGAGCGAGATCACGATCCTCGTTTGCTGGCCGTTTTCTCCCTGCCGGTAAACGAAGAGCTCGTTCATGGCCTGGCCTGTCAGGCCTCCCGCCTGGGCGATGGCATGGAGCAGGGTCGTCGGCCCGACCAGCTCGTATTGACCCGGCCGTCCGACCGCCCCGATGATGGACACCTTCTGGTATTCTTTTATGAAAACCGTGACATGGGCGCCCTTGGTGAATTGCAGGTCCAGGAGCGAGGCCAGCTTC
>MEYF01000017.1:4159-4652 GCA_001775755.1 Candidatus Aminicenantes bacterium RBG_19FT_COMBO_65_30
CCTCGACCTTGCCGAGGAGGGAGAGTGTGATCGAGCCGTCTTCAGAGACGCGGACTGTCTGATTGAGCTCAGGCAGCTCAAACACGGCGATCTCCAAGAGGTCCTTGGCCCCGATCCTGTAATCGTTGACCGGAAGAGTCTGCGTTTCCTGGGAGCCGGAGGCGCCATGCGCGGCAAAAGCGGCCAATAAGATCGCCGTAACCATCAGCGATATCTTGGCCGCGCGCCCCTGCGGGTCGGTCATGCGTTTTTCATGTTTTCTCATGTATCTGCCCTATCAATCATGACTAATATTATATATGCCCATGGCCGAAGAATCCAGACCCGGCCGCATGGCTATCAGCGCGATCCGCCGCCCGGGGCCGACATTCCTCCGCCGGCGGAGCCGTAGACGAGATTGAAACCGAAGAAATTGCGGTTTCTGGCCAGCCCCGAGCTGTCCAGTATCCTCTTCCCGAGCGTCCCCAAGAAACCGAGACTTAGTTGACGCGCC
>MEYF01000017.1:4660-4998 GCA_001775755.1 Candidatus Aminicenantes bacterium RBG_19FT_COMBO_65_30
ATTCAGCCCGAATGTGTGGGTTGTATAGCGATTGAGGAAGCCCTCGGGCGCCCCGCTTCCGGGATATGAGACACTTCCGAACGAGATTTCATAGGAAAGAGAAGCTTTCCTCGAGAGGAGGCGGGATATCCCCCCGCCGTAGGCGGTCGCCAGGTAATATGACGAACCGGAGAACACGGAGAACTGGAAGCCGCGGGAGAAAAAGGCATGGGCCGCATTCCTTTTCATGAGGCTCACGGAGACGTCGGCTTCTCCGGTGAAACCCGAACCGTCCACGAAGCGGGAATCGATGACGTCCAATCGCTGGTAGCCCAATTTGAGCCTGCCCTCGATACCCG
>MEYF01000017.1:5018-6465 GCA_001775755.1 Candidatus Aminicenantes bacterium RBG_19FT_COMBO_65_30
GTCTTGGGGATGAATTCGATCCCCCCGAAGATACCGTAGCTCCGGCTGTCCCTTGAGCGGAATTCCTCTTTCGCGAACGCATAGCTTCCGTATTGGCCGTCCACGAAAAAGCGGACCTTGGGGCTCGGCTCGATGTAGGTGATGAAATCGAAATAGTCTTCTTTCCTGTTGAGATAGTCCGAGAGGCTCACGCCCCCGAACTCGGCTTCCCCGAGGTCGTACTTTGCGCTGCCATAGACGAAGGCGAGGGATGCCCTTTGCGAGACCTGCCACAGGATGAGCCCGTCGAGGCCGTCCTGATTTTGCCGAACGTTGACGTTCAGCTCGGGACTCAACCGGTAGCGGACGTTCGACAGTCCCCCTCCCAACTGGACGTAGACCCGGTCGAACGCGAAATGGACCTGGCCCCGGAAGGTGTTGTTCCAGGCTCGTTCGTTCTTGGAGTCAAGATAGAACATATATTCCGGGCTGTCGAAAACATCGAGGACGACCTTCTTGCTCAAGGGCATGAGGACTTGGACCGAGGTGCCGGCGGACAGCGTGTAATCGGGGACGGGTTCTGCTGTGTAACCATAAAAAACATCGGAGTCATAGCCGACATTCGAAAGAGAGAAGACGGCGTTGATCCTCAGCGCTCCCAATCTCCAACGCGCCCCCTCGACCATCTGGGCGAGGTTGGCGCCGGCCCACGTGTCGCCCTGGCCGAAGGCGGGGCTGGGAGCGACAACAAGCCACGACAAACCGGCGAGGGCGGCGAGTGCTAGGGATGACTTTTTGCTCATTTTCCCATTACCAGGCGGCGTGCCTGTCCCTAATAAGCTCCGATGCCGAAGAGGACGACGGGAACGGTCTTCAGCATGATCTTCACGTCGAGCCAAAGCGACCAGTTGTCCAGGTACTCGAGGTCGAGCTTCATCCAGTCCTCGAAGGCGATGTTGTTCCGGCCGTTGACCTGCCACAGGCAGGTAATCCCCGGCTTCATCGAAAAGCGCCGCCTCTGCCAGGTCTTGTACCTTTCGACCTCGTCGGGGACCGTCGGCCGCGGGCCGACGATGCTCATGTGACCGACGAAGACATTGAAGAGCTGGGGCAGCTCGTCCAGGCTGAATTTCCTCATAAAACGCCCGACGGGCGTGATCCACTTCGTTTTTTTGTCCCTGAATTCGGGCGTGGTCATGTCGTTGAGGTCGATGACTTCGTTCAGGGCGCCCTGGGCCCCCATGCGCATCGTCCGGAACTTGTAGAGGGTGAACCTCCGGCCCGAGAGACCCAGCCTGGGTTGCTTGAAAAACACAGGTCCCTTCGATGTCGCTTTGATGAGGATGGCCAAGATGAGAAAGAACGGCGACAGTACGAATATTCCCAGTCCCGAGGCCGCGAAATCGAAAAGACGCTTGATGAGAAGCTCCCATTCCTTGGCGTGGGTCGTCTTGAAGTGGAGGAGGGG
>MEYF01000018.1:0-861 GCA_001775755.1 Candidatus Aminicenantes bacterium RBG_19FT_COMBO_65_30
TTTCATGTTATTATATACGAAATTAAAGCCCGCTAAGTTATATAAGTGTTTATGCGTCCGTTTTATGAACCAATTTTGTGACTAATTTAGGGTTTCATGGACTTGCCCCTAATCCATGTGTCGCCTGTTCGAGTCAGGCCAGGGGCACTTTTTGCTGAATCCCCATAGAGAAGAAGCTGGATACACGAAGGAGTGAGGACAGTCGCATGACACCGAATCATACTCTTGCCCATCGTCTTGATCCTGCCCTACGCGGTGCACAAGACGGGCAACACCACGGTGGGCGTCCTGATGCACGGCCTATATAACGGGTCGAGTTTCGTCCTGATAGCCCTGGCCCGATCCATTGAATTAGAGCTTATACAGATTTCTGGCATTCTGGTGCATGATCGTGTCGGCAAGTTTCCTGGCTTCATTCAGGCTCAGCCATCTCTCATCCACCAACTCCGATAAAGCTCGGGTGATCCCCTGGCGTGCGATCGCCGCATGCCCCGGGATGAGCTTCACAGGGATGTAATCTCCTCCGAAGGTGAAGATCTTATTGGCCGGCGCCTTTCGAACGGCGTTCCGCCGCGCCGCACGCGGAGCCCATTCCCGTTAAAGACGCCCCCGTGAGCCCGAAGGCCGAATATCTGAAGAAATCCCGTTGCTTCAGGTCTTTCGGTTGCGTTTTCAACTAGACGCTCCTTCTTTTTCGTGCCGTGCTCATCCGCCGGCCATGAGGCGCGGAGTTGGGGCCTCCCGTCACGAAATGATGATATCAGTGGCCCGCAATCGACGTCAAGGACACAACCGGGGTGAGGCCAACCGCATGCCGGGAATATCCTGATTTAGAACACGTGATACTCTCATTTGGGCCGA
>MEYF01000018.1:891-54742 GCA_001775755.1 Candidatus Aminicenantes bacterium RBG_19FT_COMBO_65_30
CCGCTCAGAACCGGGAAAATACCGTGATCAGGACAAGGGCTGTGCCATATACCGTAGCGATGACGAGGTGGGAGACTCTCCCGGCGCGGCCGAACGAACGGCTTGTAGGACTTTTCAATCCGACCGACCAGATAGACAACATGGCCGCGGCCAGCTTGCCGAAAATCCGGAATTTCAGCAGATCGATCATCGTTCCGGCACTCTATCCTTCCTCAATCCTGTGAACGGATGCTGCCCTTCACAAAGCGGATGATAACGCGGAAGATATTTCATTTCAAACTGGACTTGCGATCCAGTGTGGAGAGATCTTGGGGGCAGGTCAAACGCTTGAAAATCTCACTTCAGAGGTGGTACATTGAGTGGGCCGGATCCGTCTATTTTAGGTGGCCGGGGAAGCCCGGGGCCGGCATCGATTTCTGGTCGGGAGGCATAAGGCATGGCGAACCGTAAGAGAAAAATGTTATGGATTGCGGGTGGGGTGATCCTGGCCGTCATCGTCTTGGTCATCTTTACTCTCCTTTTCGGCGCCAACATTATCAAATCCCGGATCGAAGCGACCGCATCGAAGGCCCTGGGGATGGATGTCCGTGGCGGCGGCGGAGGAAAAGTCTCTTATTTCCCGGTCTTCAGCGCTTCGCTCGCGGACGTCACCGTCAAGAACGGTGGCTTTGACGTTGCGACCGTGGCGAACGTGAAGATAGGGCTGAAGCTCCTGCCGCTCATCACGGGCAGGGTCAGGATCAGCCGGATGGAGCTCGTCAAACCCGTCATCTCCATCGTCCGGCAGAAAAACGGAAAGCTCAATATCGAAACGCAGAGAGGCAAGCGGCCGGGAAAGCGCGTGGACTTGAAAAAGCTGGCCGTTTCCCAGGGAAGCCTCCTTTATACCAACCTTCAATCCGGCGGGGAAATCGAATGGGAGGGTTTCGATATCATGGTCGGAAATCTTTCTGCCGGGAGGACGGCGGGCGGGGACCTGCTGAAGACCCTGTCATTCACCGATGATATCCGGTGCCGCATGATCAGGGTCGGGAACTTCACGCTGACCGACCTCGCCATGAAAGTAGCGGGAGGAGAGGGAGTTTTCGATGTCAACCATGCCAGCAAGCAACTTCTCGGCGGGACGGGGAGCGGAACCCTCCACGCGGACTTCACGGGGACCGAGCCGCATTTCAGGATCATCCTTGCCGTGAGCCGGCTCAAGCTCCAGGACCTGCTTCAAGAATCCCCGAACGCGAAGAGCATGGAAGGGCTGGCCGACCTTTCCGCGGATTTGACCGCGAAAGGGAAAACCGCCCTCGAAGTGAAAAGATCCCTCAGCGGCCAGGTTTCCTTGAACGGCGAGAACATCGTTCTCAACAGCGTGGATATCGACGGCTTGATCTCGGCGATCCAACAAAGCCGGAGGTTCAACCTCGTGGACGTCGGGGCGTTCTTCCTCGCGGGCCCCTTGGGGCCGGTCCTCAACAGAGGATACCGTTTTGCCGACCTTTACCAGGAATCCCGAGGGGGGAAAGGGGTCATCGCCAAGCTCGTTTCGGTCTGGAAAGTCGGAAACGGCGTCGCCGAGGCGGTCGATGTCGCCATGGCCACGAAAGAACGCAGGATCGCCATGAAGGGCGGGCTGAATTTCCTCGACAACCGCTTTGAGGACGCCGTCGTGGCGGTCGTCGATCAAGACGGCTGCGCGGTCCTCACCCAAAAAGTCCGCGGACCGTTCGGCAGTCCGGAGATCGGCACAATCAACATCTTGAGGTCGCTCACGAGTCCTGTGATGAGTTTGGTGAAGAAGGCGTTGAAATTGTTCGAAAGCGGGCCATGCGACGTGTTCTACTCGGGTTCCGTCGCGCCGCCGGAGCCTGCCAAGCTGCCGTAGCCTACTCCGGACGATAATCTCGATATCTCCGATACGCCTAAACCAGCCAAATTCTGACTCCTATCGCCCGTCCATGTCAGGGCACGGGCATTCTGCCGCCCTACCTCGCCGTGAGCATCTCCTTGTAGGCGGTGTTCTGGGCGTAGATGCCGACGCACTTGGCTCACTCAGGCTTTCACCCGCAGGAGTGCGTAGGAAAAGAAAACCACCACATCCGGCAGGAAATGGATGAGCCAGGGCCAGGCGAATCCCCTCGTCTCGAGCATGCTCTTCCCAATCAGCCAAGCCAGGAAGCCGGGCATCAGGACCCCGAGGATACCGGGCGGCGACCCGTACAGCCAATGGGCCAGTCCGAAGAAGACCGCGGTGAGGAGGAGTGACTGGTTCTTTCCGATGATCTCCGTCAGCGTGGCCAGAGGTCCGGCGCGAAAATAGACCTCTTCGGTGGAGGCGTTGATCGTGGCGAAGAGCAGAACCGCGGGCAGGAGGGGCAAGGCCTTGACGACAATCGCCGTAGACGGCCCGATGGCCAGTATCGTCGGCACCAGGACGGCCAGCGCGGCGGCACAGGCGAAGATCCAGCCGAATGTCTTCCATGATTCCCCCGGCTTGATGCCCAGCCAGCGGACCGGCTCGATCGGCGCGTCCAGCCGGCCCTTGGTCATAAAGAACGCCCGCCGGTCCCGTTTAATGACCCAAAGGATGGCTATGACGGCCAGGGCGACACCGATGTCCAAGACGAATTCGGCCATGAAGCCTTGGAAGAAAGAAACCCCGGGCCCGTTGAAGCGTCCCTGGAACCAGGCCGTGCCCCGGATGAGCGCTTTCAGGCCCAAGGCCAGATAAAAGACGGCCAGGACCACCACCCAGGCCGTGATGATCAGGATCCGGCGCGCGTCCCTGGCTTGGACCGCGTCTTCCTCGTTTACCGGCCCGCGGCCTTCTCGAGGCTCCGGTAGACCAATTCCAGCCACTGGGGCGCTTTCATGAATCCGTTAGCCCAGGGCGAAAGACTCTCCGGCACGCCCGCGGCCTTGATCTCATCGAGCGTCTTCCCCGCTTTCATCTGTTTTCGGACCAGATCGGCCGAATCGGCGAGCATGCCGCGGAAGGCCTTGAGCTCGGCGACGCCGGCCAGCGGGCCGTGTCCCGGAATGATCATGCTATCCCCGGGCAGAGAGTCGAGGATGATGTCCAACTGCCGCACCCAACTGTCGATGTCGCCGCCGTTAGCGACGTCCAGGAACGGGAACATGCCGTTGAAGAACATGTCGCCCATGTGGACGACCTTCAGCCCGTCCAGGAAGACCACGATGTCCCCATCGGTGTGGGCATGAGGGAAGTGAACCAACCTGATGGTTTCGCCGCCCGCGTACGCGGCCAATCTATCCGAAAAAGTGACGTCGGGCAGGGCGTTCGCCGGCAGGGCCTTCGTTTGACCCCCCATCAGGGTCTGGTCCTTGGCGAGGAGAGCCCGGACGTTCTCATGGGCGATGATGACCGCGCCGGGCCCCAAGGCCTTGTTCCCGTCCGTGTGATCGGAGTGCCAGTGCGTGTTCACCAGCACGCGAACCCGGTCGCCTCCGGGGAGGGACTTGACCGCCTCACGGATCGCTCCGGCCACGCGCTCGAACATGGCGTCGATCATGATGAGCCCCGTGTCGTCGGCCACGACGCCGATGTTGCCGCCCCCGCCCTGCAGCATGTAGACCGGCCCGGCCACGGGCACCAGCGTGATCTGGGGCGGATTCTGCTGGGCCGAGAGGAACAAAGCGAGACAGGGGACCAAGAATAAAACGCTCAAGGCTTTTCGTTTCATATCAAACCTTCCTTTCGACGACGCGATTACGATGATCACGGGCCGGCGCCGATCGCGTTTTTAAGCGCCTGGAGGTTCGCCGCCGCGACCCGTTCCCCCCTCATGGTGATCCTCCGGGTGTCGGAAAAATCGAGGATCCCCAAGTCGACGGGGACCCGAAGGACGAAATCGGCCCGGCGCGCCCTCTCTTCATAGGCCGCGGCCCAGGCCACGTCGATCATCCTCTGGACGACCTGGAACGTGTTCTTGATCCTTTCCGGAGGCATCTTCTTGAGAGGCCGATGGATATCCACCAGGACCGTGACCTCGGCTCCCGCCGCCTTGGCGGCTTCGACCGGCGCGCTGTTGAGGACCCCGCCATCGAGCAGGAGCTTCCCCTTCATTCGGACCGGGGCGAAGACGAGCGGCAGGGATATCGTCGCCCGGAGAGCCTTGGTGAGTTTACCCTCGGTGAACACGACTTCCTTGCCGGACACCAGGTCGACGGCGTTGCATACGAACTTGATGGGCAGGTCTTCGATGCGGACGTCGCCGACGCAGCTCTTCAAGTAGGCCTCGATCGCGTCTTCCTTGTCGAGACCCATCTTGCCGAAGAACCTGTTTTTATAGTCCGAGATCATCACGTATTCGAAAAGGTTCTTCGGGCGTTTGAAAAGCTTGGCGCGGGCCGGCTTGTCGGAGTAGCTCGTCAAGTTCAGGCCGCCCAGCATCTCCGTCATCTTGGCCCCCGTCAGGCCGGCCGCGTAGAGCCCCCCGACGATCGCCCCCATGGACGTCCCGGCGACGATGTCCGGGACGAGCCCGTTTTTCTCGAGGACGCGGAGGACGCCGACGTGGGCCAGCCCCCGGGCGCCGCCGCCCATGAGGACCAGGGCCCAGATCTTATCGGCTTTCATGATGGGCGCCCAAAGGATAACACCGCGCCGGAGGCCCGTCAACGGAGGCGGTTTTTGGGGGGGGTGGGAAATCACCGTCCGAATCACCCCTCGAGGCGATTGCGCCTGTCCGGTCCTCATAGCACGATCATACGCGAAGAATGATAAACGCTCTCCGCAGGAGCCAGACATGTTCGAAAGACGCAAGAGACACCGGTTCATCGACCAGAACGAAGTCCTCGTCCGAACGTCCGTGGACAAATACCAGGGCCCGGGCATCGCCGCCCACACGTACGACCTGTCCACGGGCGGGGCGAGGATCATCACCTCGAAAAGCTACGCCGTTGGGACCGTCATCAGGGTCCGGCTCAACCTGGCCGAGACGGACCAGTTCGTCAACCTCGACGGGGAAGTCAAATGGCTCAAGCCCAGGGAGAACGAGGACCTCTACGAGATCGGGGTCGAGTTCCAGCGTCTGACGTCTCAGGCCGTGCTTACGCTGATCCGGCATCTCTACGGCCGGCACGAAGGCATCCCGACGACGGTCGCCTAGCTATTTCCCGCCGGCGAGATAAAATCCCGCGATCTTGAGCGCGAGCGCCGTGGCGTCGACGTCGGCGCGGTTGCAAAGGACGATCACCGTGAGCCCGTCGGCCGTGAAACGCTGGATGGCCGTCCGGAAGCCGATCGTCTCGCCGTAGTGCCACATCCGGGCGCGCCCCTTCCACGGATCCAGGAACCAGCCGAAGCCGTACTCCGCCGGCTTCCCGTCAGGCCCGGTCGGCCCCTTGCCGGGGACTCGCACGGGGGTCAGCGCGGGCTTCATCTCCGCTTCGGTGAGCAGGATGCGCCGGCGCAGGGCCTCGTCCCAGAGGGATAGATTATAGAGGGACGAATACACGCCGCCGTCCCCCAGGGTCGCCGACGTCGGGCTCTGGTCGGTGAAACGCCACCGGCCGCCGTCCTTTGTATAGCCGAAGGCCCGGTCCGCGACGCTGTTCCCGCCGCGGACGAAAGCCACGGTGCCCCTCATTTTCAAGGGTACGAAGATGCGTTCCCGGAGGAACGAAGGGAAGGACGATCCCGAAGCCTTGGCCACGATGAGGCCAAGGAGGACGTACCCCGAGTTGCTATATCTCCAGAGCGATCCCGGCACGAACCACCCGGCGTTCTGTCGCTTCAGGAGGTCGAGGACACCGGCGTCGTCGATCTGGCTATCCTCCGCGGGCTTCGAGGGATCGGCGGACGGCATCGAGTCCTCGTAGTCGGGCAGACCCGACGTATGGTCGAGGAGATGGCGCACGGTGATGGCCCGGCCGTAATCGGGAAAATCGGGGAGAAGGTCGGTCAGGCGGTCCTCGTAGTGGAGCTTGCCGTCGCGGACGAGCAGCATGACGGCCGCGGCCGTGAATTGCTTCGTGAGCGAGGCCAAGCGGAAGTTCGTCCGGCCGTCGATGGGGCGCATGGCCTGGAGGTCGGCGACCCCGCGGGTCCCGAGATAGATGACCTCCCCATCCTTCAGCACCATGACCGCCGCGCCGGGCTCCCGCTCAGAGCCGATGCCCCTGAGGAGCGCGTCGACGAGCTTCGCCGGCTTGTCCGCGCCTCCGGCCGGCCGGCTCACGGCAAGGAGCGGCAGGGCGAGGCCGAGGATCACGGCCGTCTTCATGACCGGTCCCAAGGGAATTCCCATTTCCAGCGCATCGTAATCCAAGAGCCGGGGAGATTTCAAGGCTCGGGAAAATAGCCGTTTGCGCGCTGCCCCGTGTCGGCTTAAAATAGGGGAGGACACCCGTGCCGGCCATGAATAGACGCGTCGCGCTTCATCTCATCACCGGCCTGGCCGTTGCCCTCGTCCTCGCGGCCGCCGTCACGCCGGCCGTGCTCGCGGCCTCGCCCCAAGACCCGGCCGGCCCCGGGGAAAAACCGTCCCACTTCACCCGGCTCTGGGACCTGGACGAGGAGAACCGCCGCGACAGGTTCGCGTTCACTCCCTACCGGTCCAACTATATCCTGGTCTTTTCCACCAACAGCTCGCCCAATATCGAAGTCTTCCGGGACGTCGATCCGGGCAGGACGCTCATGAAATCGGAAACCGCGTTCCAGCTGAGCATCAAGGCGAAGCTTTGGCAGGACGTTCTCGGCCGGAAGATGGACCTGTGGCTCGGCTACACGCAGATGTCTTTCTGGCAGCTCTACAACGTCGCTGAATCCTCCCCCTTCCGGGAAACGGACCATGAACCGGAGCTCATTCTCAATATCCGGACCCGTTTTCGCTTCATGGGGCTCGCGGGCCGCTTCGTCCAAATCGGCCTGAACCACCAGTCCAACGGCCTGGCCCAGCCCCTGTCGAGGAACTGGAACCGCGTCGTGGCCAGCGTCGGCCTGGAGAGGGGGCCTCTCTCTTTCCTCGTGACCGGCTGGGTCCGCGTTTTCTACAATCCCGAGGCCAACGAGAACCCCGGGATCTCGAGATACCTCGGCTACGGCCAGGTCCAGGCTTACTATTTCCTCAGGAGGCACAGGTTCGGGATCAAGCTCCGCGACAACCTGAATTTTCGTTTCAATCGGGCCGCCCTGCAGGCCGATTGGAGCTTTCCGCTGTTCGCGCAGGTCGGCGCGCTCGTCCAGTGTTATTTCGGGTACGGCGAGAGCCTTCTCGACTTCGACCACCGGGTGAGCCGGATCGGTGTCGGCATCGTCCTGGCCGACTGGTATTGACGCCCGTCGCCCGACGTTGGAGGGCTTTGCCGGCGGCGAGGAGGGTCAGATCCGGAGCAGGTAGGACACCTTCAGGGTGATGGAGTAGCCGCCCACCCGGCCGAGGAGCTCGTTCCGCTCACTCTTCTTGAATGAGAGCTGGACAATGTTCCCGGCCCCGAAGTAATAGCCGACGAGGAAATCGAGGCTGTACTGGTTCTCCCTGGTCTCCCCGAGGAAGCGGGTGTTGAGGAAGAGGCTCCGGGTGAGCTGGTAGTGGAGCGCCGTCTCGTAGGCGAGGCCGTTGAAGGCTTCCGCCCCGGTGCCGTCGATCGTCTGGCGGATCCAATCGCCCTCGATCGACCATTCGAGATTGCTCCGGGGCCGCAGGACCAGCTGGCCCTCGACGCTCGTCTGGGTGCCGGGGACGACGGCGGTGAACTCCTCGTTGTAGACGCCGCGCTTGTCCCAGCCGCCCTCGACGCTGATCTCCTTCAGGAAGCCGCCGCGCTCCCAGCTGAAGTCCAGGTTGCCGCCGTAGGTCTTGATGTAGTCCGGGGTCCAGACGAGCTCGTCGGCGACGTCGAGGACCTGGTACTTGCTCCGGCCGAGGTCGAAGCCGCCGTGGACTTCGATCCGGTTGAACAGGTCGGAGAAGAACATCACCTCCATGCCTTCGCCGGTGGCGTTGCCGTGGGAATCCTGGCGCAGCTCGCCGCCGACATCGAAGCTGAAGCGCTTGAAAAGACCCTTGTTGTAGCGCCAGGCGTACCCGGCCATGAGGTCGAAGGACTGGACGTCGACCTGATCGATGTAGCCGGTCCGGATGTCGACGTTGTCCTCGATCCTCTGGAAGCCCGACATGATCTGCAGGCCGGCGTCCGGCTCTCTTTGGAACTGGATCTGGTGGATGCCGTTCCGCGCGCCGGCGACTCCCTCGTTGAAGGTGAGGGCGCTCATCCCCTGGATGTAGTAGAAATCCTTGAAGTTGAAATTGAAGTCGACGGCGACGTTCTGGTTGCGGTCGGCGCCGTCATGGATCCCGGCGTAATAAACCCCGACCTGGGAGTTCTTGAAGATGTCCTTCTGGACGCGGAAGACGCCGAAGAAGGAGTCGCCCGCGTCCTCCTTGTTGAGCGCGCCGAGGATGCCGAAGCCGAATCCGCCTGTCTTGCCGGAGATCTTGGCCGCGATCTTTGGGTTGCGGACGCGCCGGGAGTAGAAGAGGCTGATCCCGCCGCCGTGGTATTCGTCCCCCGTGGACAGGCTGAAGTAGCGGCTGCCCTCGGTGAAGAAGGGGCGGTTCTCCTCGAGATAGTTCTCGTAGGGGGAGAGCTGGTAGATGAAGGGATCGGATTCGACCTCGCTGAAGTCGGGGCTGGCCGTGACGTCGAGGTAGAGGTTGGGCTTGATGCCCCACTTGGCGTCGAGGCCGACCGCGGCCTTCGTGTCGGTCTCGTCCTCCCATTTCGACGTCCGGACGCCCGCGTAGGGGAAGAATTCGAGGTTGTAGCCGGGCCGGAGGCCGGTCAGGCCGCAAAGCTCGCCGCTCTGCTGGAGCTTGGGCAGGTCGCGGTCGACGTCGGTCCAGTAGTCCGTTTCGTTGAGCCGGTGGATATACCTTTCGAAATTGACGCCCCAGACTTCGAGCTTCCGTGCGGAAAACCGCAGGGATTTGAAGGGAATGGCCATCTCCGCGCTCCAGCCGTCCGGGCGCATGGCCGCTTCGGACTTCCAGATCGTTTCCACGGAGTTCTTCTGGATGCCCTTGGGGTTCAGGGAGAAGGTGATGCTCGTCCGCTTGTCGTTGTAGGCGTCGAGGATGAGGGTGATCGAATCGTTGTTCTCGAACTCGTTGCGCGGCGTCAGCTCGGCCCAGATCTTGTCCGGCTGGGAGTCCTTCATCAGGAAGGCGAAATAGAGGTAGTCCTGGTCGAAGGCGGCCCAAACGAGGGTCTCCTCGGAGGCCTTGGCGCCGTTGATGGGGTCGTACTGGAAAAATCCCGAGACGGGCTCCACGCCCTGCCAGCAGGCGTCGTCGACGAGGCCGTCGATCTTAGGGGGGGCGGTAACGATGCAGCTGACGGTCTGCCTCTTGGCCGGCTCTTGGGCATCGAGGGGGAGGACGAGACCGGCGAGAACGGCCAAGGCGCCCATCCAGGCGAGGGGACGGTGTCGATATCGCGGCATCATGCGGACTCCTGGATACGAAAAATCACCATCCCTTTTGACGGGAAGGAGCGGATTTTCTTCCCGAACGCTAGAAAAGGAATCCCCCGCCGCGGTTCTTCATGGCCAGGGCGGCCATCCGGATGATCATGAAAATGATGCCGCCTCCGAGAGCGGCGGCGTAGAGGGTCAGGAGTGCGGCGTTCAAGCGGGGGAGTTTCTTCGAATAGACCCAGGGGTAGATCAGGTCGAAAAGGGTCTTGCCGAAGAAGATGATCAGGAGAGTGAGCCCGAGGGCGGACCGGTAGAGGTACGACTTGACGTTCGACATGTCGACCCGGTCAAGGTTGATCAGAGGATAGAGAAGCCAGGCCGCGAGGACCCAGAGGCCGAGAGTCAAGCCGATGACCCAGCCTCGGTCCCGCGCCGTCTTAGGCATGCCTGCCCTATTTCTCAGTACCGCCAGCTTTTGATGTCCGAGCCCGGGGGCGCCGTAGCCTCGATCCGCGTGACGATTCGCGGGATGTACATCTGGTGGTAGCGGAGGCGCGAGATCGCGTTCGGCCGGTCGTGGTCGCCGTTCCAGCAATGCTCGGCCCGGTCCCCGTAGTCGACTTCGCCCGCGTAATACGGAGCTTTCGTGCTTTCAAGGAACGCCTCGGCGAGATAGACGGCGTTGTTCAGGTAGTAGTTGTCCATGTCGCCGACGTAGATGTGGATCTTGCCTTCGAGCTTCGGGCCGAGCGTCTTCCAGTCGCGTTCGAGGATATGGACGAGGTCGTAGTTTTCTTTCCAGTACTCGGCTACTTCGCGGTCGATCTCTCCCGTGAACTTATCCCAGATCGGCTTGGGATAGCCGTCCCCGCCGACGGGCCCGAACACCGCCTGCCAGATGTCCCATTGGTCGCCCGACCGAGAATGGGTGCCCAGCGCGAGCTCGCGATGGCCGGTCTCCTCCAGGGTCGCGCTGACCTCGCCAAGGTAGTTGCGGAGAGCGGGCCGCGGCGTTTTCTTCCAGGGACTGTCGACGAAATAGGCGTTCCGGTGTTCATAGATGTTGACGATCGTGTAGGCCCGGAAGTCGATCGGGTCGGGGCAGGAGGCGAAGCAGCCGTTGAACTCGTCGGGATAGAAAACCTGGGCGGCCAGGGCCTCCCAGCCTCCCGTTGAGCCGCCGTAAAGGAACCGGGCCCAGCCCCGGCCGAGGCCCCGGTACTTTTTTTCGATATGGGGGATGAGCTCGCGGACGATGGCGTCGCCGTATGGGCCGAGGTTGGCCGAGTTCACGGCGTAGGAATCGTCGTAGTACGGATTGGCGTGCTGGATCTCGACAAGGATGACCCGCGGGAAATCCTTGCCCGTCCACTCCTTGTAGAACTGGTGGGCGTACTCCTCCTGGATCCGGTTGTAGCCCGAAAGGCGGAAGCGCTCGCTGTAGTCGGGTTTGAGGTTGGCGTCGGGCGGCGTTTCCCGGAAGCCGCCGAAGGTGTACGGGAAATGGCCGTGGAAAATGACCAGGGGATAGCGGGCTTCGGGGTGTTCGTCGAAACCCTCGGGCAGGAGGATGCAGGCCCCGAGGTGCATGGGTCGGCCCCAGAACCTCGTCAGCAGACCGCTTGGAATGCGCTCGTGGCGGATGTATTTCGTGTCCTTGGGCGGCTCGATGGGCGGGATCTCCTTGTCGAGGACGAGGCGCACGGTCTCGGTCCGGCCGGGATCGATGGCGAGCTTGCGGGGAGCGCAGTAGAGGTTGCCGGGGGCCGCGTTCCAGCGCTGGCCCTCGCCGCGGTCCATGGGCAGCTTGACCGTGTGGCCGTCGGAGCGATGGAAGGTTTCATAGCGGTGGAGGAGGGCCTGGATATGATATTCGCCGGCCGGCAGCTCGGCCAGGCTGCGCAGGGGATAGCCGAAGGCGGAAGCGTCGATGACCGCTTCGGCGCCCGGCGCGAGGCCCTCGACGTCGACGCCGAAAACGAGCTGGGTCGCGGGGCCGTCGCTGATCTGGAACCGGGGCTCGGCATCGCCGTTCGTCGACAGGAGAAGGAGCATCCGGCCGTCGAGGGGCGTTTTCGAGCGTGCGCTCGGGAAGGACACGGCGAACCTGACCTCGGCTGGGGAGGCGAGCGGGGTCGCCAGCAGAATGACGGCCGCGGCGAGCGGCGGCGCCCAGGGGAGGAAGCGGAGACGAGGCTTTTTCATGGGACCCTCCTTGGAGGAATAGCGGCGTTCTTCAGGAGGGGAAAATAACACAGGAAAGCCGGGCTTGTCGACGTCTAACCGTTTCCCTGCGGGTGGCAGGAGTAACAGGCCTGGGAGCTGTAGGAGTATCCGGTGACACCTCGGTGCTCGTTGTCCATGTCCGTCTGGTCGTGGGCGTGGCATTCGAGGCAGCTGAAGACCCTGTAGTCACTCGTCCGGTGGCATTCGGAGCAAGCGACTGCGTGCCTTCCCGACTGGATGGGGAACGCGTGGTCGAAATTCGCGCCCGTCCAGCCGGTCGCCGATGTCCCGTGACATTCCGTGCAATCGAGGGGGAAACCGGAAGCGCTGTGGTTGGGGTCGGTCGTGCCGTTGTAGTCGGCGAGATGGCAGGAGGCGCAGGCCGGGGAAGTCCCCGCGTAGACGCCGTTCTTGTGGCAGTCCGAGCAGGCCGCCGACGCGTGCGCCCCCTGGAGGACGAAATCCGCGTGGTTGAAGGAGGCGTCCTCCCAGGCCCGCTGGCTGTGGCAGGACGGGCAGCTCGTCGGAAAACCGGCTTCGGCGTGATTCGGCTCCCGGGTTCCCAGGTAGTCGGATTCGTGGCAGGAATAACAGTCGGTCGGCCGGGGAGCGAAGCCGCCGCTTCCATGACAGGCCTCGCAGTCGAGAGTCCGGTGGATGCCCTCGAGCCGGAATCCGGCATCCGTCTCGTGGTTCCATTTTGCCGGGTCGACCTTCTTCCAGGATTGAGGCGTGTGGCAGTCGGCGCAGCGCGTGCCGAGGCGGAGGCCGTACCGGTCGTCCTGGCGGCGCTGCCAGTGGCAGACCTCGCAGTCCGTTGGGGTGCCCTCGAAGACGAGATTGAGGTGACACTCCCGGCAACCGAGCGTCCGGTGCTTTCCGACGAGGGGGAAGTTCGTCCGGTCATGGGACTCGACCGTCCCTTCCTGGCCGGCCTTTACCGCTTTGGTGCTTCCGCCCGTTTTCTCTTGTCCCGCGCCCCTTTGAGCTCCGAGGACGAGGAAAAAAGGGATGACGAGTGCTCCTGCCAGGGCGATGACCAGCCCGGCTTTGCTGCGAAGTCGGTTCATGGCTTCCTCAATGGCTCCTGTAGATCATCCTGACGAATAGAAAGTGCTCGTTGAGGCCGGACTGGAGGAACCCGCCGTATTCGATGGACGCCGAGAGGCCCCGGCCGAGCCGGATGAGCGTCCCGAGCGATACGTTCCTGTAATTGTCGAGATGGATGAGCTGGGGGTCGCCGCCGCTCGAGTCGAGGCGCATGCCGTTGAAGGAGTTGGAGTAGCTCCCGTTCAAGGAGAACCGCCCGAAGTCCTTGGTCAGGGAAATGTAATAGGTGTCGGATTCGGACAGGTCGCCCCGGTTGAGGGCGTAATCCCCGACGGCGGAGATGCCCTGTCCGAGGATGTTCCAGGCGGAGGCGCCGAACCGCCAGGTGTGATTGCGGACGCCGAGGTCTTTTTGCTGGCTTTCTTGGCGGCTTACGGACAGGCGCACGGTCCGTGTCGGCTTGAGGCTCAGCCGGACGCCGTAATAGCCCGTGTAGTAGAACCGCTCGACGTTCTGGTCGTAGATCGTCGGGTCTTGGGAGGCGGCGATGAGGTAACCGTGGAAGTCGAGGCCCCGGCCCGAGCTGTAGCTGGCGGTCAGGTCGGCCCACCGGCCGAGGTCCAGCCGGATGTTCCCGAAGAGTCGCGACAAACGGTTCGTGCCGTCGACGTGGTTCCCCAGTTCGTATTCCGCGTTCCCGTAGAAGACGAAGATCTTCCTGACGGGAAGAAAGACGTTGGCGTAGGCGTACTGCCGTTCGACGCTGCCCTCGTACCTCAGGTGGTTGAAGGTGAGGCCGATCGTCCGGCCTTGCGGGCCGAGCCAGCGGACGAAGGCCCCGGCCTTGAGGTACTTCGTGTCGAGGCGGTTGATGTAAGGCGTGGATTCGAACCCTCCGTACGCTCCGGCCATAATGTCCCAGTTGAGCTTGAAGCCGGCTACGCCGCCGAGGAGGGAGCCGATCCCGGCGGTGTCGTAAAGGTTCATTTGGCCGAGCGCGAGATAAAAGCGCGAGCCGGGCTTATCGTAGGTCAGACGGGCGTTGTAGAGGATGAGCTGGTTCGTCGCGTCGCCGCGGATGCCGATACGGTCCCGGGCGTCCACGGTCAGGGTCCAACCCTGGCCGGGCCGGTTGATGAGGTCGAACCTGAACCTGGCGGAAACCTGGTTGAAGAACGTCCCGTCGGAATAGCGCGAACCGTTCCAATCGAGATAGATCGTCCCCTTCTGGTAGAAGGAGGCGCCGGAGGACTGACCGGCCAAGCGCGTCCCGGCGACGAGAAGCGCCGCTCCCAAGAGGACAATCGCCGGTTTTCGCAGCCGCATGGTTCAGTCCTTTGCCCGCCGGCGATCGACCGTCCAGCTCTCCTGCGTGTGGCAGGCCAAGCAATTATCCTGTCGGCCCGGATGCGGGGGATTGTGACAACCCCGGCAGCCCGGAACCTTTAGCAGGTAGGATTTGCCCTGGGTTCTGGGGTAGGTGCTGGCCGGCGTGTGGCAGGCTTCGCAATCCTTGGTCTTCAGATGGGCGCCCTGGAGGTCGGCCCCGGTTTCGGCATGATCGAAGCTCGCTGGCTCGAGGGGGACTATGTTCGCCTGACGGCCCTGATGTTCGGCGTGGCAGACGGCGCAGTCGTCGGCCTTGTCGCGGTGATAGCCCTTTTGGGCGGCGACGCGGGAGGCGATCTCGGCGTGACAGGCGAGGCATTTAGCGGGGGACACCTTGCCCGCGGCCACGTGACACGCTGAGCAGTCGGTCTCACCCGGCTTAGACGCATGGGCTGCGCTCAGGGGGCCCGGGATTTCCTGGGCGCCCGCCCCCCGGCCCAAAGGGGGAGCCATGGAAGCGGCGACAGCCAGGGCGAAGAGCGGGACGAACAGGCTGGTGATTTTCATTCCTATTATTATTATATATCCTATAGAATTAATATGAGGCTGTCAACCGCGGCCCGGCCCTTGTGCCCCGGGCGCGGTGGGAAATTCCTCCCGGGGTTCACCCTTAGGGGTGATTGACCGGGGCCGGGGGTGAGCCGGATGATAGGGCTGGAATAGGCTGAAGAACTCTTGTCCGGGCGGTTCCGTGTTATAATCCGCCCGGCGCGCTTTGAAAGGAGCCGGCCCATGGCCAAGATTTTGCTGCTCGATTTCACAGAAGCCGAAAGAGACCATCTCGTCTCCCAGAAATACGACGTCGAGACCCGGACGACGGGCTGGACGACGGGCGGGGACGAATCCCTCAACCTGCCCGACGATAGCGAGATCGTCTTCTATCAGGTCGGCGGCGGGGCCGCAGCGGGCCGGGCCGACCTCCACGCCGGAGTCCACGAAATCCTCATGGCGAGGGTGAAGGAAGGCGCCCGGGTCGTCTGCTTCATCGGCGGCGGCGACACGCGCCAGCTGACGAATATCATCGGGCCCGTCGCCGGACTCCAGATCAAGGACAGCGTCCGGGCCGACGCCGTCGTCTTCAGCCCCCGCGCCCTGTTCCACGCCCCCTTCGAACGGTTCAAGCCCTTCATCGCCAAGGCCTTCCGGCTCCTCCCCGAGACCTTCGCCGACGGCGTATGGGAGAAAGAGACCGCCACGTCCGGCAAGTTCGAATTCCTGGCCAAGACGACCGACGGCGCGCCCGTGGCGATGATCCTGAGGAAAGGCAGGGGCCATGTCCTCCTCCTGCCTTCGTTCGGGCCGAAGAACGTCGAGGTCGTCGACTCCATCCTGAAAGACAAGCTATCGCTCGGCGCCGAGCTCCTCGATGAGCCGGCCGGCGATTGGCTCGACGCCGACGACTACGCCTTCCCGGAGCTCAAGGCCCTGGCGGCCAAGCGGGACGAGGAGAAGAAGCGGTTCGACGAGGTCCTGGCCGACTACGACCGCCAGATCAAGGACATGAGGGCCGGCGGCCAGGAGGAATTCCACCGCCTGCTCACGGGCGAGGGGGCCGTCCTCAAGAAGGCCATCGTCCATGCGTTCCGCTATCTCGGCTGGGGCCGGGTGGTGGACGTCGACGAGTATTGGAAGAAAGTCATCCGGAACAAGGAGGAGGACGCCTGGCTCATCGAGCCCGGCGACTCACCCGTCGAGGTCGGCATCCGCAAGGGCGAGCTCGTCATCGTCCTCGTCCGGAGCAATAAGAACTGGGCAACCGACGATGAGTGCGCGCTCCTTCAGAAGTACAAAGGCCGGCGGATGCAGGAGTTCGACAACACCCGGATGAAGGCCGTCCTCGTCGGCAACTACTTCTCCGCGACCGAGGCCAAGATCCGGGAGAATCCGTTCTCCGCCTCCCAGATCGAGGAGGCCCAGAAGGACGGCAACGGCCTGCTCGCGACCTACGAGCTCTTCCGGGCGATCAAGGCCGAGAAGGAAAGCCGCATCTCCAAGGACGCCATTCGCGAGCAGATCAAGCTCAAGACCGGCCTGATCACGTTCGAGATCTGAGGCCCGCGGCCCCCGCCCCAGGCCGTCCCATCACTGACCGGGCGGCAACGCGCACAGTTTGACCCCTTCTTGTTTGACCGTTGTGGTCGATTGTGCTACAAAAGAAGGCTGCCGATATCCGGCGCGGGAGAGAGAAATGAAGAGAACGGAGAGGCACCACCTTCAAGAAGACGGTATGGCCCACGGGCTGAACTGGCTCGTCGAGACGATCAGGAAGTATCGGCGTGAGATCGTCATCGTCGCCGGGGCGCTCGTCTTCGCGGCCGTCGTCTTCGGCGCGCTCCTCCTCGTCCGTTCTCACGGGCGGAGCGTTCAGAGCCGGGCTATCGGGGAAATCGGCGACCTCGCCGCCGAGGTCGTTCTGAAACCCGAAAAGCTGGCCGACCTGGAGAAGCTCGCCGAGAAAGGGCGCACCGCCCGCCTGGCCAACATGGAACTGGCCAGGTACTGGGCTGAGAAGGGCGATTGGGCCAAGGCGGAATCGTACCTGGGCCGGATCGCCGACGGCAGGAAGGACCTCCTTCATTACCAGGCCGAGGACCTCAAAGCCCAAGTCGCGCTGGGGAAGAAGGAGTTCGACAAGGCTATCGCCATTTACAAAAAGATCGGCGACGAAAAGCCCAAGGTCTATCCGCTCGACGCCGCCCTGTTCCACCTCGCCGAGAGCCACGAGCTCAAAGGCGAGACCAAAGAGGCGCTGGACCTTTACAAGAAGCTCCAGGAGGAGTACGCCCAGTCCTACTACGGCTACGAGGCGTCCCTCAAGGTCGGCCGGCTGGGGCTCCAGAAATAGTGTGATATAATATCCCCTAATATCCCGAGGAGGAATTCCATGGCTTTCATCATCACCGAAGAGTGCATCAACTGCGGCGCCTGCGAACCCGAGTGCCCCAATCAGGCCATCACCGCCGGCGAGGAACGCTACGTCATCGACCCGGCCAAGTGCACGGAATGCGTCGGCCATTTCGACACGTCCCAGTGCGCGGCCGTCTGTCCCGTCGACGCCTGCGTCCAGGACCCCGAACGGAAGGAAACCAAAGACGAGCTGATGGTCAAGTTCCACAAGCTCACGGGGAAGTAATCCCTCATCGATCGGGCTAGTCTTGAAGGAGGAGTGAACGGGCTTCACTCCTCCTTTTTTTCTTGGGACCATGAATGACGCGTCGGTTGGCGAAAGGCCCTGGCTGAACGGGCTCCTCTTCGTCCTGACCATCCTGTCGACCTGCTTTGCCGGACTCGGCTGGAGCGCGAGCTATCTCTATCTCGACGGCGGCGCCGCGTCCGGGGCGGACTTCGTCGCCGGGGCAGGCCGCGCGTTCACTGATCCCCGGATCTTCCCGCTGAGCGCCCTCTATGCGGCCGCCCTGATGACCATCCTCGTCGGGCACGAGCTCGGTCACTACTTGACCTGCCGCCGCTACGGCATTCGGGCGACGCTGCCCTTCTTCATCCCCGGCCCTCCGTTCATCGGGACCTTCGGGGCGTTCATCCGCATCAAGTCACCCATCCGCTTCAAGCATCAGATCTTCGACGTCGGCGCCAACGGTCCGCTCGTCGGATTCTTCCTCGCCCTGCCCGCCCTGGCCGGCGGCCTGGCCTTTTCGAGGGTGACGGCCTATATCCCCGCGGCGGATACCATCTCCTTCGGCGAGCCGCTCCTCTTCAAGCTCCTGACGGCCCTTTTCTTCGGGAGGGTCCCCGAGGGTTCGGCCCTTATCCTGCACCCGGTCGGCTTCGCCGGCTGGGTGGGACTCCTGGTCACGGCCATCAACCTGGTGCCGCTCGGCCAGCTCGACGGCGGGCACATCGCCTACGCCCTTCTCGGAAGGAAGGCCCGGTTCGTCTCCAGGATCATGGTCGGATTCCTCGTCGTCATGGGCGTCTTTTTCCACATCACCTGGCTCATCGTGGCCGCCGTGATCCTCTTTTTCGAATTCAAGTCGAAGTCCCGCATGAAACACCCGCCGGTCATGGATGAGGACGCGCCGCTCGACCCGAAAAGGCGGTTCCTGAGCGTTCTCATCGTTCTTATTTTCATCCTGTCCTTCATTCCCGACCCGGTCAAGGGCATGGGATTGTTGAGTGTTATCAAGGGCGCGCTCGGAGCCGGATGACGGAGCGCGATGACAGCGAGCCGGCCCGGATTTTTACACAACATTTGTGGAAAAGTTAATGTCCGGCCCTGCTTGAACATAACTCGGATTGCACAAGAATTCATCATGGCCGCAATTCGGGCGTTTTCAATGAGTTAACAGCTCATTGAAAAGACTGATGTTGTGGCGTTAATATAATGGAGGGCCGAAGGAGGCGCGCATGGCCGACCAGTTCCGTGAAGCCGAGGCGACATTCAGCCTCCTGCGCGAAAAGTTCAGGGACAATAAGATCTCCCAGAGGGAGTTCGCCGACTCCCTGAAACAGCTCCGGATCAGGGACGATCAGGGCCGCTTCTGGGTGATCGGCGCGCAAAGCGGCAAATGGTACGCCTTCGAGAACGGCGAATGGGTCGAAGCCAAGCCTCCTTCCCAGATGGAGAGGAAGGCGATCTGCATCGCCTGCGGCTTCGAGAACGACCTCGAAGCCGAGTTCTGCGCCCGCTGCGGCAACCGGCACGACGAGGAAGCCCCCGAA
Source organism: Candidatus Aminicenantes bacterium RBG_19FT_COMBO_65_30 (assembly GCA_001775755.1). Classification (GTDB taxonomy): domain Bacteria; phylum Acidobacteriota; class Aminicenantia; order Aminicenantales; family Saccharicenantaceae; genus RBG-16-66-30. Next base: position 19,670 of record MEYF01000018.1, read on the forward strand.
ACGCCAACGGCGGCGGACGAAGGCGGATTGTCCGCGCCGGACGAAGCGGCCCAGCCGCCGGCGGGCGGAGAGATCGTCATCCGCTCCGCCAACGTGATTTCGTTTTTCTGGTTCTTCGGCGTCCTGGGGCTGTTCGCGGGGATCCTCTTCGGCCTCCTCGCCGGCGTGACGAGCCTCTTCACCGGTTTCGTCGCCGGCCTGCCCGGCTTTTTTGTGGACCACCAGGGTGACCTCCTGGGAGGGCTGGCGTTCTCCATTATCGGCGGGATCCTGGGCTTCGGCATCGGCGGGGCGGCGGGCGCGGCCATAGCCGCCGTTTCGAACGGGATCCTGTCGCTCGTCGGCGGCCTCAGGTTCCGCCGGTCTTGACCCTGGCCAGGCCCCAGGCGATCTGGCCGAGCGACAGCGATTCGTCGTTGGGGGAGTAAGCCAGCGGCCGGAAAACGCGGAACCCCTTCGCGGCGAGCCGTCTCTCCGTCCTTTCGAGAAGCCGCCTGTTGAGGAAGACCCCTCCCGCGAGCGAAACATCCCCCGTCCCGTGTTCGCGCCGCGCGCGTTCGGCGACGCGGACAATGAGGCCGGCCAGGGAATCATGGAACTTGGCTGAAACCGCCGCAACGGGCGTTCCTTTTTCGATGTCGCGGACGAAGGAGCGAATGAGCGGCGCGAAGGATATCTCCACGGGCCGGCCCGGGCCCGGATCGGACAGGGCGATCGGGTAGGCGCCGCGGAAGGCCCCGTCGGCGGCGGCCTCGAAGCGCATGGCCGCCTCGGCCTCGAATTCCTGACGCTCGGGCGCCGTGCCGGCGAGGAACGAAGCGGCGTCGAAGAGCCGGCCGCAGCTCGAAGAGAGGGGGCTCCGGACGCCGCCGCGGATCATTCCGAGGACGGCGACCGCGCGCCGATTGCCGATCCTGTGGAAGGCGGCGAGGCCGGGGACGTCCGCGCCGAAGGCCCGGTCGAGGTAGGCCAGGGCCATCCGCCACGGCTCGCGTGCGGCCAGGTCGCCGCCGGGCAGGGGCACGGGCTCGAACCTGGCGAAACGCTCGTAGCCGTCATAATCAGCCAGGAGAAATTCCCCGCCCCAGGCCGTCCCGTCCTGGCCGTAGCCGTAGCCGTCGAGGGCCACGCCGAGGACGCGGCGCTGCGGCACGTGCCCATGCTCAAGGAGCGGGGCGAGGACGTGGGCGAAGTGATGCGGAACGCGATGGTGGGGGATGCCCATCTTGGCCGCGTAGCGGGTCGTCCGGAAGTCGGGATGGAGGTCGGTGACGACGGCCGCCGGCCTGGCGTCGAAGAGGCGCAGGAGATGGGCCAGGGTCTCTTCGAAATAGCCGAAATTCCGGTAATCGTCGAGATCGCCCAGGAACTGGCTGGTGACGACGTAGCCGTTCTTGTAGAGGGAGATCGTGTCCTTGAGCTCGCCGCCGAGCGCGACGAGGACGGTGTCGGACCGGAGCGCTTCGGGAACGGACTGGGGGGTGGGGACGTAGCCCCGGGCGCGGCGGACGAAAAGAGGCCTCTTGTTGACGACCTTGACCACGGAGTCGTCGGCCCGCGTCGCGATCGGACGGTCGTGCGTCAGCACGGCGTCGCAGAGCTTCCGGATCCCCTCTTCCTCGTCCTTGATGATCGGGGCGTCCTTGGCGTTGGAGCTCGTGGCCACGACGAGCTCGAGGTGCTCGAGAAGAAGACGGTGGAGGGGCGTATAGGGCAGCATGAAGCCGACCTCGTCGAGGTTGGGCGCGATGAGCGGGATGTCCTTCTTTTTCCTGAGAAGAACGATCGGCCGGCGCGGCGAGAGGAGGAGCCGGCGCTCGGCCGGGCTTGCGTCGGCGAAGCGGCCGACGACGGCGACGTCCCGGGCCATGAGCGCCAGCGGCTTCGTTCGGCGGTCCTTCGTCCGGCGCAGCCGGGCGACGGCCTTCCGGTCGAAGGGGTCGCAGACGAGGTGGAAGCCGCCGAGCCCTTTCACGGCCAGGATCTTTCCCGCCCGGATGAGCTCGACGGCCTCGGGGATGTCGCCGCGGAGCTTGCGTCCGGTTCGCGCATCGAGGAGCGTCAGGCGCGGCCCGCAGGCCGGGCAGGCGATGGGCTGGGCGTGATGCCTGCGGTCGAGCGGATCCTCGTACTCGCGGCGGCAGTCCGGGCACATGGGGAAGCCGGACATGGTCGTCCGCGGCCGGTCGTAAGGCAGGCCCCGGACGATGGTGTAGCGGGGGCCGCAGTTGGTGCAGTTGGTGAAGGCGTAGCGGTAGCGGCGCTCCCCGGGCGTTTCGATCTCCTCGAGGCAATCGGGGCACGTGGCGATGTCGGGGGAGATGAAGACGAATCCCGCGGCGTCCCGGGTCTTCCGGATCTCGAAGCCCCGGCTGTTCTCGACCGGCGCGGGGCGCACGTCGAGCTTCTCGATGACGGCCAGGGGCGGCAGGCCCGCGCGCAGGGCGGCGGGGAATTTTTCGCGGACGACCGAGGGCGGCCCTTCGACGTGGATCTCGACGCCCGAGCCGGCGTTCTCGACCCAGCCGTCGAGCCCCAAGCCGCGGGCGAGGCGGTAGATGTAAGGGCGGAACCCGACTCCTTGGACGACGCCGAACACGGTCAGGCGCGCCGCGGCCTTGCGCGTTCTTGTCGTCATGGGTCCCGCCGCCTCACGATGAGGACCTTTTCCCGACGGCGGCCCGGCTGTAGAGACAGCCGCAGTAATCCTGCCGGTAGAGCCCGTGGGCCCGGCTGAGGTCGACGCTTTTCTTGAAGCCGTCCTTCTTCTTGAAGTCCGCTTCGAGGAAGGCGACGCCGTAACGGGCGGCGAATTGACGGCCGATGCGGTTCATGACGGCGGCCTTTTTCCAGGGGCTGAGGCTCATGACCGTGGCGTAGGCGTCGAACCCCTCGCCGGCCGCCCTCTCCGCCGTCCGGCGGAGCCTCGCGGCGTAGCAGACGTCGCAGCGACGCCCCTTCTCCGGCTCGTCCTTGAATTTCCTGGTCAGGGCGAACCAGCCGGCCGGGTCGTATTCGTCCTCGAGTAAGGGGACGCCGACGGTCCGGGCGACCTTGCGGGCCTCTTCGAGCCGGAGGTCGTACTCCTCGCGGGGATGAATGTTGGAGTTCGAGAAAAAGCCGGTCACTTCGTAAGCTTCCTTGAGGACGCCGAAGACGAACAGGGCGTCAGGCGCGCAGCAGACATGAACCAAAATGCTGGGTTTGGGCACCCGACTATTCTAGCTGTACTCTGAATTGGGGACAAGTCAGCGCGGACATCCGCCGAATACGATCCCCTCGGCCTATTTTAAATGTTCGAGACGGTCCTCGAGGTCGGCGATCGTCTTGTTCACGCCGTCGATCTGAAAGTAGACGACGGCCAAGTCCTCATGGCCGATCCGCGCCTCGTCGAGGATGCGGCCGACATTCTTGAACAACGGCTCCATGAGCCGCTTGACATCGACGATCTTGTCCTGAATGAGCGCCTTCGCCTTCTGCCACTCCCGGATCTCCTTTTCCCGGACCTGGAGGCGCTCGCGGTACTCCTCCTCGATCCGGTGGATGGCGGCGTTGAAGACGCGCACTCGGCCCTCGACCTCTTCAAGGCGGCGCTCCAGCCGGTAGCGCTCCTCCTGGAGGAGGGGCGCCTTCTCCCGGAGGGCGCGGACGAGGCCGGCCAGGGAGGCCGCCTTGTCCCGGGCCTTGTCCAGCCGGGCCGTCCTGTCGGCTTCATTGAGTTTTGGATTCTCCTCGGCGTTACGGACGTCCTTTTCGACCGCCCTGACCTGGGCTTCGGCGGCCTCGGCTTCGCGAAGCGATGCTTCCAGGGGGTCGAGAATTTCCTTCTTCTTGTTGGCTAGGGCGAGCATCTCCTCCTGGTGCGGCCGCCGGGCCTCTTCCTGTTCGCTGACGAGGGCCCGGAACCGCTCAAGCGCCGCCTCGTGTTCGCGGCCGAGGACCTCGATCCGCGAAAAGACGTCGTGCCACGTCTTCTGGTGACGGCCGATCTCCTGCTCAAGGCCGGAAAGCTTGCCGCATTCCTCTTCGATGCAGGGCGCCCGCACGTCCTCTTTCCAGGCGAGCTTGCCGAGCTCCCTCCAGAGCCCGGCCTTCTTCTCATTTTCCTTCTTCAGCTTGACCTGGAGGCGGAGGCGGAGCATGTGGCGGCGGGCTCCCGACAGGAACGCGCTGATCCTGCGGCGGAGGTCCTTGTCCCGAAGGAAGATGAAAACGATGAGGAGCAGGATAACGCAGAGAAGGAACCAGAGCAGCCAGAAGGGGAGGCCCTCGGGAACGCCTGAAGGTGGCTGGGTCTGGAGGGTCGCGTCCACGCCCCAATTATGGCACAAGGGCGGCCTTGCGGACAATCCAGAAGGGGTCAAACCTTAATTCTTATACTTTTTAGGTTCTTAATCTCTGCCCGCACGGAGATTAGGTTTAAAAGTATAAGAATTAAGGTTTGACCCCTTCTTATTCATATTGCCGGAAAAGGCGGATGAGCGTCGCCTTGTCCATGAGGCTGGACTGGCGGTAGCGGATGCGACCTTGGCGGTCGACGATGATCGTAGCCGGGATGAACTCGCCCGGCTCGTAGTCCTGGACGATCTCCGGCGTAGCCAGGGCGACCGGATAATTAATCCCTACCTTCTGGGTCCACTCGAGGAGAGCCGACGCCGATGCGTCGTCGACCGAAACGCCGAGGATCTCCAGGCCCTTGTCCTTGAGCTCCTTGTAGGCCTCGATGAAGTCGGGGATCTCCCGGCGGCAGGGAGGGCACCAGGTCGCCCAGAAGTTGAGGACCAGGACCTTGCCTTTATACGAGGACAAGGACAGGGAGTTGCCCTGGAGGTCTTTGAGCGAGAAATCCGGGGCCGGGACGGCTTCCGCTTCCGTCTTGGCCTGGGCGCAGGCGATCCCGGTCACCGCGAGCGTGAACATCGTCAGTGCCGAAGCGGCGGCAAGAAGTCTCTTCATCGGTATCTCCTCGATCTGCGGTCAACCGCCAAAATCTGACAAATACGATATAAATTATAGTGAAAAAAGGGGGGAAAGAGAAGGGGTCAAACCTACTTTTTACGCCCTTAACAACACCATTCAGATATCTCCCAGAAGTCCGGCTCCGAACCACTCCGCCGCACTTCTGTTGGTCGCTCCTCAGAATCCGCTCCCCGCCGTAGGTTTGACCCCTTCTTATCTTAGACGGAGAGTTTGAGGAGGCGCTCCCAGCGGGCGTCGACCTCGGCCTGGATGGAGCCGATTTGCTCATCGGTCAGGTGCCGGAACCGGCCCTGGATCCGGACGTAGTCGTTGACCGGCTTCTTGTCCTTGAGCTTCAGGTTCAGCGTGTACTTTTCGCCGTCCTCGATCTCGAGGAGCGGGAAGTAGGCGTTCTGGACGGCCATCCTGGCCAGCTTGACGGTGTCCTCGGGCCGGCTCTTCCAGCCGGTCGGGCACGGGGCGTAAACGTGGAAGAACCGCGTTCCCTTAATGTCCTTGGCCTTCTTCATCTTCTTGAAGAAATCCTCGGGATGCGAGACGCTGGCCGTGGCGATGTACGGGACGCGGTGCGCGGCCAGGATGGCGACGATATCCTTTTTCGGCTGGGTCTTGAAATGCTTGACCGGGGTCGTCGTCGTCCAGGCGCCGTAGGGCGTCGCCGACGAGCGCTGGATGCCCGTGTTCATGTAGGCTTCGTTGTCGTAACAGACGTAGATGATGTCATCGTTCCGCTCGGCCGCCCCGGACAGGGCCTGGAGGCCGATGTCGAAGGTGCCGCCGTCCCCGGCCCAGGCCACGACCGTCGTTTCCGCATCTCCCGTCATCTCCAGCCCGGCCTTGACGCCCGTCGCCGTGGAGGCGGCGGTCTCGAAGGCGCAGTGATAGATGGGGACGTCCAGGGAGGAATAGGGATATGGCCCGTCGATGACCGCCCAGCAGCAGGCGGGGATGCAGAGCACGGTCTTCTGGCCGAGGGCCTTGAGCATGTAGCGCATGGCCAGCGCCGCGCCGCAGCCCTGGCAGGCCAGGTGGCCGCAGGCCATCAGCTCTTCGGCCGGAAGGGTCAGGGTCATCTTCTTATCTTTTTTCATTTCTTGACTCCGATCCAGACGATCTCTTCGTCCGCTCGATCCTTGGCCAGGGCGTGGGCGGCGACTTCCTTGAATGAGTCCGTGGTGATGTCGCGCCCGCCGAGCCCGGCGATGTAGCCGAAGACGGGCGGTGTCCCGGGCTCGCCGTAGAGGGCGGATTTCACTTCCTGGAAGAAGATGCCGTGGGCGCCATAGGAGCAGTTCCGGTCGACGACGGCCGCCTTCTTGACCTTCTTGAGGATCTCGCGGACCTTGGCGAACGGGAAGGGGCGGAAGACCTTGATCCGCAAGTTCCCGGCCTTGACGCCGGACCGGCGGAGCTCGTCGACGGCGACGCGGGCCGTGAAGCCCGCCGTCCCCGAGGTGACGAAGACGAACTCGGCGTCGTCGCATTTGTAGGCGTCGACGAGGCCGAGGTTGCGGCCGAACATCTTCTCGAACTCGCGGCCCGTCTCCTCGATCAGGGCCGGCGCCTTCTCCATGTCCTTCTGGAGCTTGTAGCGGAGCTCCATGTAGTGCTCCGCGCCGGTCAGGCCGCCGAAGGCCCGGGGGTCGTTCGGCGTCAGCCGGATCTCGGGTTTGAACGGCGGCAGGTACTTGTCGACCGCGGCCTGGTCCGGGACGTCGACGACCTCGTAGGTGTGGGACAGGGCGAAGGCGTCCAGGACGACCATGCCCGGGATCATCAGCGCCTCGGAGACCTTGAAGGCCTGGATGACCGTGTCCAGGACTTCCTGGTTCGAGGCGCAGTAATACTGCATCCAGCCCGTGTCCCGTTCGGACAGGCTGTCGTTCTGGTCGGTCCAGATCGACCAGCCCGGGGCCATGGACCGGTTGATGTTGCCCATGACGACGGGGTGGCGCCCGCCCGAGGCCCAGTGGAGCATCTCGTGCATCAAGGCCAGCCCCTGGGCCGAGGTCGCGGTGAACGTCCGCGCCCCGGCGACCGAGGCGCCGATGCACGCGGCCATGGCCGAATGCTCGGACTCGACCTTGATGAACCGGGCGTCGAGCGTCCCGTCGGCGCACATCTCCGACAGGAGCTCGACGACCTGGGTCTGCGGCGTGATGGGATAGGCGGCGATGACCTGCGAGCGGGAAAGCATGGCGCCGTAGGACAGCGCGTGGTTGCCCATCATGACTTTCTTCATCTCCGCTCCTCCACCATGACGATGCACTTCGCCGGGCATTCCTCGGCGCAGATGCCGCAGCCCTTGCAGTAGTCGTAGTCGACGACGGGCCATTCGTCGACGATGTCGATCGACGGCTCGGGGCAGAACTTCCAGCAGATGCCGCACTTGAGGCACTTCCCAAGGTCGATCTCGGGGCGGATGTTCCGCCAGGCGCCCGTCAGGTTGTGGGTCTGGCTGCCAACGGACGCGATCATCAGCGGCATCTCCTCGGCCGAGTTGAAGACGATCTTTTTGGCTTTCTTTTCCCTCATGTGATCTCTCCCTCAGGCCAACTCGTAGGCCTCTTGGGCCGCCTTGACGTTGTCCTCCGGTTTGATGGAGATGTCCTCACGGATGGCCGCGGCCAGGGACTCGAGCTTGGTCAGGCCGAGGACCTTGATGACGGCGCCGGCGATGGCCGTGTTGACGATCGGGGCGGCCAGCGTTCCCAGCCTGTTCTTGACGGCGATCTCCGTGGCGTTGATCGTCCGGACCTTGAACTTGCCGTGGAAGGGGAAGGCCTCGGGCCGCCGGTCGCTGTTGATGATGATCGTCCCGCCCGGCTTGAGGCCGTCCGTGATGTCGATGGCCTCGACGAGCGTCGGGTCGACAACGACGACGCTGTCGGGCGTGTAGATCCGGCTCTTATCGTAAATCGGCTTGTCGTCGATGCGGATGAAAGCGACGACGGGGGAGCCCCGCCGCTCGACGCCGAACTCGGGGTAGGCTTGGACCCAATTGCCCTCCTTGGCGATGGCGTCGGCCAGGATCTTGGAGGCGACGACGGTGCCCTGGCCGCCGCGGCCGTGGAAACGGATTTCGACCATGTGCCTCTCCTTAGCGATTTTGGATGAAGCGCTATTATATGCCCGGGGCGAATCAGGGTCAAACCAACAAATCGGCCCACAGCGAACCAGTAGCGAAGAGTAATTCAGGATTTGTTTAAGATATTTACCAGAATAGCGGCTTCGAGCCGCTCCGCCGCTATTCTGCCGGTCGCTCCCAAGAGTCCGCTCCCTGCCGGCCGGGGAGCTAGAGATTGGCGGCGCCGAACGTGTCGCCCTGGCGGATGTCGCCGGTCTCCAGCCCCTTCTTGAACCAGCGCACCCGCTGTTCGGACGTGCCGTGAGTGAACGCGTCCGGAACGATGTAGCCCTGCGTCTGCTTCATGATCCTGTCGTCGCCGACCGCGCCGGCCGCGTTGATGCCCTCCTCGATGTCGCCCGATTCGAGGAAGTCCGTCGACTGCCTGGCGTAGTGGGCCCAGACGCCGGCCAGGAAATCGGCCTGGAGCTCCATGCGGACCATGAGCTGGTTGAAGTCCCGTTCGCTCAGCCGTCCTCGCTTGGCCATGACCTGGTCGTTGATGCCGAGCAGGTTCTGGACGTGGTGGCCGACCTCGTGGGCGATGACGTAGGCCAGGGCGAAATCGCCCGGGGCGCCGAGCTTGCGCTGCATGTCCTCGAAGAACGAAAGGTCGATGTAGACCTTCGAGTCCCCGGGACAATAGAACGGGCCCGAGGACGCACCGGCGTAGCCGCAGGCTGAATCGACCTGGCCCGTGAACAGGACGAGCTTCGGCTCGCGATAGCCCTGTCCCATCTGCTGGAACTGCGCCTTCCAAACGTCCTCGATGTCGGCCAGGACGACGGAGACGAAATCGCCCATCTCCTTGTCCTTCTCGCTGAGCGGCTGCCCAGCCCCCGTGGTCGCCAGCGGCCCGTCGACCTGGAGGCTCTCTGTGATCTCGGACGGATTGCCGCCGAGGAGGAAGTACAGGACAACGATCACCAGGCCGCCCAAGCCGCCTCCGACCGCGAGGCCTCGGCCGCCGATCCCCCGCCGGTCTTCGACGTTGTCGCTCTTGCGTCTTCCCTGCCATCTCATGTGTCCCCTCCTTATTATCTCGCCCTTTGGGCCCGGTAGAGCTTTTTCAGCATCAGGGCGTCCTCCTCGAGGTTCGGGCTCTCGCAGATGACCATGCCCTCGACGCCCAGGTCGCGCAGGGCTTGGAGCCATTCGTCGTAGCGGAAATCCGTCTCCTCGAGGTTGAGGTGCTTGATCTCGCCCTTATCTCCGTAGTGGATGCCGGCGATGTGGATGTGGACGTTGCGCAGGGCCCGCGGCCCGAGCTTTCTCGCGACCTTGCTCAGGACCCGGTGGAAGTCCGTGTAGGAGTTGATCCTCCCCTCCCGGGCGTAGAGGTGAGAGAAATCGAGGCAGGGCTGGAGCCCGGCGACGTCGCGGCAGAGGGTCAGAACCTCGTCGAGCGACCCGAACTGGGACCGCTTGCCCATCGTCTCGACCCGGAGGGTGACGGCCAGGCGCTCGGTCCGGACGATGGACTGGACCGCGCCCAGCTCTCTCTTGACGGCCTCGTAGGTCTTTTCCGCCGAATCCTTGCCGTAGAAAGCGGCGTGGAAAACGACGCTCGCCGCGCCGCAGGCGGCCCCGACCCGGGCGGTGTTGAGGAGGCGCTCCTGGCTCTGGAGGCGCTTGCCGGGGTCCTCGGAGTTGAGGTTGATGAAATAGGGGGCGTGGACGCTCAGCCGGACGCCCAGCGCCGCGGCCTTTTCGCGGACCTTGCGGGCCGTGTCGAAGCCCATCTTGACGCCCTTGACGAACTCGATCTCCAGGCAGTCGAGCCCGAGCGCCTTGATGCGCTCGATCGCGGCCAGGCTGGAGTCGTCGGCGGACGAGAGGGGGACGCCGGCCGTCCCGAAGTGGAGGCCCCTAGGCGCAATCGCCATCGGCCTTCCCTCCGGAGCCGAGGAATTCGCTGACGATCCGCATGGCGCAGAAATCCCCGCACATGGAGCAGGCCTTGGTGCGGGTTTTCCGCCTCTTCCGGACGGCCGCGAACTTCGCGGGGTCGATGGCCAATCGTCGCTGGGTCTCCCAATCGAGACGCTTCCGGGCCCGGGCGAGCGCGAGGTCGCGCTCGAGGGCGCCGGGAACGCCCTTGACGATGTCGGCCGCGTGGGCGGCGATCTTCGAGGCGATGAGCCCCTCGCGGACGTCGTCATCGCTGGGCAAGCCGAGGTGCTCGGCCGGAGTGACGTAGCAGAGGAAATCGGCGCCGGCCGCGGCGGCGACGGCCCCGCCGATGGCCGAGACGATGTGGTCGTAGCCGGGGGCGATGTCGGTGACCAGGGGGCCGAGGACATAGAACGGCGCGGCGTGGCAGACCCGCTTCTGGAGGCGCACGTTCATCTCGACCTGGTCGAGCGGGACGTGGCCCGGGCCCTCGACCATGACCTGGACCCCGGCCTCCAAAGCGCGCTTGACGAGCTCGCCGAGCGTCAGGAGTTCCTCGATCTGGGGGCGGTCGGTGGCGTCCAGGATCGAGCCGGGACGGAGGCCGTCGCCCAGGCTGAGGGTGACGTCGAAGCGCCGGGCGATCTCGAGCAGGCGGTCGAACCGGGCGTAGAAGGGGTTTTCCTTTTCGTTGTGGAGCATCCAGGCGAGGTGGAAGGCGCCTCCCCGGGAGACGACGTCGGCGACACGGCCCTGCTTTTTCAGGCGGTCGATGGCCTTCAGGGTTAGCCCGCTGTGGACGGTCATGAAGTCGACGCCCTCGCGGGCCTGGGATTCGACGGCCTCGAAAAGGTCCTCTTCGGCCATATCGACGATGGTCGCCCGGCGGTCGATGGCCTTGACCGCCGCCTGGTAGATGGGCACGGTTCCCAGCGGGACCGGCGTCCGGGCGAGAATGGCCTTGCGGATCTTGCGCAGGTCGCCGCCCGTGCTCAGGTCCATCAGGGTGTCCGCCCCGTGCTGGAGGCTGATCATGACTTTGCGCAATTCGTCGGCGAGCCTCGGGAAGTCGCGCGAAGTGCCGATGTTGACGTTGACCTTGGTCCGGAGGCCCTGGCCGATGCCGGCGGGACGGGCGGGGGAGTGGTTCGGATTGAAGGGGATGACGGCGAGGCCGCGGCCGACGAGCCCGGCCAGCATGTCCGCGGCCATGCCCTCGGCCGCGGCGACCTTTCTCAAGACAGGAGTGAGGACACCTTTCCTTGCTTTTTCCGTCTGCGTCATGATGGGTCGATCCCGCGCGAAAGAATGGAATATAGAGTATAGAGGAGGGGCCGGGGGCTGTCAAGAAAGCGGCGGGCGGACCCGGGGCGACCTCGTCCGCCGCTTCGCCAGGAAAAAAATCTCGTGGTCCTATGGAGAACTCGTGAAGTCCATGATATCCTGATGGCCGAGATGTCCTCCTGGAAGAAGTTCGCCGTCTACGGCCTGCCGCCGCTCCTCTGGATGGCCTTTATTTTCCCGTTGGGAAACCCGGCCCTGGGCTCGAGCCGCATCTTCGAGGTCTTCGCCGACGTCTTTAGATGGTTCGCGCCGCACGCTTCCGCCCGGACCCTCGGCCTGGTCTACATCGTTTTTCGTAAGACCCTCCACTTCATCGAGTACGGTTTCCTGGCCTTCCTTCTCTACCGGGCCTTCCGCGCCGGACGAGGCCCGACTTGGTCCAAGCCGAAGGCGCTCCAGGCGGCCTCCATAGCCATCGCCTACGGTTTCCTCGATGAACTTCTCCAGTCCTTCGTCCCGAATCGGTTCGGCAGTCCGTTCGACTGGGCCGTGGACACCGCCGGGATCCTGGCCGCCATCGCCGCCATCGCCTGGGCGGGTTCGAGGCGGGACACGGGTCCGGACGGCTCCGCGCCCTTTTCCTAAAGAGGCCGTTCGACATCACCCCGTCGTCCCTCGGTCTCCTGCTCTCCGCGCCCTCTTCCCTTGTTTTCTCGTGAACCGTAATCTGCTAATATGGGGAAGAAGGTTCGACCGCCATGAAAAAAACGGCTCTGCTGACGTTTGCGATCATCGTGACCATGGCCACGGTCGCGACACGTTCGCCCGCCCGGACCGGAGCCGGCGGCCAGGTCAGCTCCGAGGTCCGGGCCAGGGCGGCCGGGATCTTCACCGCCCTTGACAAGATCGAGGCGGAACAGGGACGGCCCGGACCGGCGCCGGGTTCCCGGAGCCTGACCTTCACCGAAGCCGAGCTCAACGCCTACGCCGCCTGCCGGCTCGATGCCGAGAGCGGGCCTTACGTCAAGGCCGCGGAGTTCAAGCTTCTCGCCGGCGACAAGTTCGAGGGGCGCATCACCATCGACCTCGGCAAGCCCCGAGTTTCGGGCATCCTGCCGCAGAAGCAGGACCTGCTCTTCGCGGCCCGCAGCGAGACCCGGGACGGGAAGATCAGGATCAACATCGACAGCCTTTTCCTCGGCACCCAGCCGATCGCGCCGGCCTTCGTCGACGTCATCATCGACGTCGTCGCCCGCCTGCAGGGGGTCGAGCCGGCGAGCCTCAAGGACTGGTACGACCTTCCGCCCGGGGTCCTTCGGCTCGAGACGCGGCCGGGCCGCGTCGTCGTCATCTACTGAACGGACAAAGGGAAGAGGAGGGGGAGAGAATGATCCGGGTCATCAGCGGCATTTACAAGGGCAGGCGCCTGAAGCTCGTGCCCAGCCCCTTGGTCAGGCCGATGCAGGACAAGGTCAAGGGCGCGCTCTTCAGCATCGTCGGCGACCGGATCAAGGGGAGCGTCTGCCTCGACGGCTTCTCGGGGACGGGTTCGGTCGGCCTCGAGGCCTTGAGCCGCGGCGCCGGCCGGGTCGTCTTCGTCGACGAGTTCTACCCTTCGGTCAAGGTCATCCGGCTGAACGTCGCCAAGTGCGGGGCCGAGGAGAAGTCGGTCGTCCTCCACCGGGAGTTCAACCGGGCGGTCATCGACCTGGCCAAGAAAGGCGTCCGCTTCGACATCATCTTCCTCGACCCGCCCTACCGGCTCCTCGAGGAGCGGAACCCGCTCAGGGTCATCCGCAAGCGGGACCTTCTCAAGCCGGGCGGCCTCATCGTCCTCCGCCACTACTTCAAGATCAAGCCCAAGCTCGGGGACTTCAAGCTCGAGCGCCGGGTAGCTCTCGGCGACGACGTCCTCGCCCTGTTCGTTCCGGAGGCCGCGGCCGCGGCCGGCGAGGCCGGGCCCGCCGACGCCGAAACCGCGGCGAAACGGCCGAAGACGGGCTTGCCCCGCGCGCCGCGTTCCCTTAAAATGAGACCATGAAAAAAACCGGGAGCGCGGCGGCCCCGTTCTGGAAAGAGGCGCCGCTCGTCGACGAGCGCGAGATCTTCACCGAGTTGGCCGCAAAGAAAGGCAGCTCCCTCTTCCTCGGCCGCTACTCTCTCAACGAGGTCCTGGCCGTCCTCAACAAGAAGGGGTTCCTCAAGGAGGCCCGCAAGCGCTTCCTCTGGCCGCTCGCCTACGAGCTCGATTCGTCCGCTTACCCCCTCCAGAGGCTCCAGATCTACCTGCGCGAGCCGGGGCCGGAGAACCTCATCGTCGACGTCAAGGTCAAGGAGACCGAGTTCGTCCCCAAGGAGACGGCGGAGGGCCTGCCGCTCCTGCCGCCGCAAAAGGCCCTGGCCTTCGAATGGCTGACCCTCCAGAACCCCCTTGTCAAGCCCGGCGAGCCGTTCGCGCCCCTGCCCGGCCAGACGCGTCCCGGACTGAGGTTGCGGGCGAAGATCATGGACCTGTTCCTCTACCTCGCCCGGCTGATCCACAAGGACTGCCTCCTGGCCTTCCCGGCCTACTTCCACAACGCCGTCCTTTTTTCGCGGTACTTCCACTTCTGGAATCCGCGCAAGGAAGCCGAGGTCCTGGCCATCCGCCGGACCTTCAGCCACATGCCGTTCCGACAGCTGGCCTGGGTCGTCCACCTGAACTGCCTGAGGCGGGAGGACGGCACGGTCTACGAATGGGCGGCCGAGGAACAGCTCTATCCCATGACCCGCCCCCTCAAGGACTACTTCGATTCCCGGCGGTACAAGGACGTCGTGAGAACGGGCCGGAAAAATCCCGTTTTTTCCGTCGATTGGGCCGAATTCGAGAGGAGATCCACCGACATCCCCGCGTTTTGCGGCGGCCCTTAGAATCTGCTATAATACCGCGCTCAAGGAGATCGTCCCATGAAGAAAGACGTCCACCCCGAATACCAGGAATGCGTCGTGACCTGCGCCTGCGGCAGCACGTTCAAGACGAGGTCCACGAAGAAGGAGATCCGGGTGGAGATCTGCTCCCAGTGCCATCCGTTCTTCACCGGCAAGCAGAAGTTCATCGACAGCGCCGGCCGGGTCGAGAAGTTCAAGAAGAAATTCGGCGACGCCAAGGACTTCAAGACGGCCAAGGACGTCAAGACCGCCAGGGACGTCAAGAGCCTCGCGAAGACTAAAAAATCGTCTCGATGATCCAGGAACTACAGGCGATCGAAGACAAGTATCGCCGGCTGACGGCAGCGCTTTCCGACCCCGCGATCGCCGCCAACCCCCAGAAGATCCGCGCCCTGGCCAAGGAACGGGCCGAGCTCGAGCCCGCCTTCCGGAAGTATGAAGAGTACAAGCGCGTCCGCAAGGACCGCGAGGAGGCCCGCCGCCTCCTGGCCGATCCCAAGACGGAGCCGGAGCTCCGGCGCATGGCCGAGGGCGAGACCGAGGAGCTCGAGACGAGGGAGAAAGCCCTCGTCGACGAGCTCCGGACCATGCTCCTGCCCAAGGACCCCAACGACGAGAAGAACGTCATCCTCGAGATCCGGGCCGGGGCGGGAGGGGACGAAGCGTCGCTGTTTGCCCAGGACCTTTTCCGGATGTACTCGCGGTTCGCCGAAAAAAAGGGCTGGAAGCTCGAGGTCGTCGACACGAGTTTCTCGCCGATCGGCGGCCTCAAGGAAGCGATCGGCAACATCCGCGGCAAGGGCGCCTACTCGCTCCTCAAGTACGAGAGCGGCGTCCACCGCGTCCAGCGCGTGCCCAAGACCGAGGCCTCCGGCCGCATCCACACCTCGACGGCGACCGTGGCCGTCCTGCCGGAGGTCGACGAGATCGAACTCAGGATCGACCCCAAGGACCTCAAGATCGAAGCCTTCGGCTCGTCCGGCCCGGGCGGACAGAGCGTCAACCGGAATTACACCGCGATCCGCGTCACCCACAAGCCGTCGGGCCTCGTCGTCTCCTGCCAGGACGAGAAATCCCAGCACCGGAACAAGGAGAGGGCCCTGCGGGTCCTGCGCGCCCGGCTCATGGACATCGCCCAGCGGGAACAGCAGGCCGAGATCGCCCAGAACAGGCGGTCCCAGGTCGGAACGGGGGAGAGGAGCGAGAAGATCCGGACCTACAACTTCCCCCAGTCGCGGATCACCGACCACCGGCTGAATGAGAACTTCCACAACATGGAGGGCATCCTCGCCGGCGACCTGGACGACATCCTGGCCAGGCTCGTCCTCCAGTCCCAGGCCCAGGCGTTGGGCGAGATGCCGCGCGACTCCGGCCAGGCCAAGGACGTTGGAATCTAAGAAAACCCTCGGCGAGCTCTACCGGAACGGGATCGCCCTTTTAGGCGACCGGCCCCAGGCCGTTCTCGAAGCCAAGGTCCTCCTTCTCCGGGCCGCGGCCGTCACGGAGGCACGGTTCCTCGCCGCCCCCGACAAACCGTGCTCCTCGAAAGCGGAGGCCTTTTTCCTGAGGCTCGTCGGGAGGCGGCTCGACGGCGTGCCGCTGGCCTATCTCACCGGCAAGAAGGAATTCTGGTCCATCCCGTTCGAGGTTTCGCCGTCCGTCCTGGTGCCGAGGCCGGAGACCGAGGTCCTCGTCGAAAAAGTCCTCGGGCTGGCGACGCGGGAGGACGAGTCCATCCTCGACGTCGGCACGGGCAGCGGCTGCATCGCCGTCGCCCTGGCCAAGGAGCTGCCGCGGGCCCGCATCCAGGCCGTGGACATTTCGGAACGGGCGTTGCGCGTCGCCCGGCGGAACGCTGCGCTCCATAAGGCCGGGCATATCCAATTCCACAGATGCAGCCTCTTCTCGGCCTTCCGCGGGACGGGCGTCCGCTTCGATTTCATCGTGTCCAACCCGCCGTACATTTCGCGGGGCGAGTGGGACGGGCTGCCGCCCGAGGTCCGGGACTTCGAGCCGCGGCGGGCCCTCCTCGCCGGGGAGTCCGGGCTGGAGCTGATCGAGCGGCTGATCCGCCGGGCCGGGACGTTCTTGAGGCCGGGCGGCTACCTCATCTTCGAGATCGGAGACGGCCAGCGCGACAGGGTCCTTTCCCTATTCGGCAAACGTTGGACCGAGATCGAGACGGCCTGGGACCTGGCCGGCCAGCCTCGCGTTATTACGGCCCGTCGGGCCTGAAACGGTCAGGAACCGGCGGGCAGGCATGATGGGCAGAGGGCGAAAAATATCCCAATGTTGCGGGCCATAGTTATGGGAATGGACTACTTCTTGATCCGGTCGAGGTTCTCCCTGACACGATCCTGCTGAGGATTGATAGCCAGGGATTTTTCCCAAGCGGTCCGGGCCTCTTCGAGATCCCCCAGCTCGAATGCGCACTGGCCGATGGAGTTCAGGATATCCAGCCTCATCCCGGCCCGGTCAAGGTAAGTCCGGTAATAAAGGATGGCCTCCCGGTACTGTCCCAGGGCTTGACTGCAGGTCCCCAGGAGGGCCAGGACCTCGTGTTTTTCTCCCGTCGCTTTGGAAAAGGGGCTGAGGACGTCTTTGGCCCTCGCGTACTCCTCGCTCCGAACCAGCCATTCGGAATAAGCCAGGGCGTAATCCAGCATATTGGGATTCGCGCGGTAAGCCTTGGCCAGGAGCTCGCCGCCGCCATCCCGATCGCCCGCCTTCACGAGCTGGCCGCCCGCGAGATAGGCATACATGGCGTTGTCGGCCGGCGGCATGACCTTGGCCACGACCCAGGGCCTCGGGATCTCCGCGAGAGGCGAGACCACGAAATCCGCGTCGGCGGTGACCGCCGTCCGGGCTTGCGCGTCGCGGAGGGTCACCCGAAGCTTGTAGTAATCGGGGGGGAAAGTCCGCAGGGGGAATTCCTGAACGACATCCATCGCCGGCAGGTCCTTGAGCGGGACCTCGCTCCGCAGGAACTCCCGGCCTTGCCGCTCAAAAACGAACTCCGCGCGTCCCGTCCTCCGCAGATCGTCGGGCATGGCGAAGACTTGGAAGAAAACGGCCAGGGTTTCCCCTGAGGCGAAGGTTCGGCCCGGCTGGCAGGAGATCTGGATGTCGCCGGCGCGAAAAGGCTTGACCTGGCGCGGCGCGGCGGGCAATCGCTTCGCCCGATAGCCCAGCAGGAGAGGGCTCATCCCAAACTCGGCGGGCCGGGCGCCGGGCACGGCGATCCGTTTTTCGAAGGACGCGAACTCCTTGGAGACGGTGTTTTTCAGGAGGAGGCTGAAGTTGTATTCCCCCGAGACCAGGGGAATAGCATCCTCGATGAGGATGCCCGTCTTCCGGACGTCCTCGATCTGGCCTTCGCCGAAATCCAGCGGGAAGGTCTTGTCGTACTGGAAGATGACGCGGCCGTCCGAGGCCGTGACGATCCCGTTGAGCGCGAAGTTGACGCTGGCCTTCCCGTCGTGGGACAAGAGCGACAGTTTCGCCGGCTGGACCGCATAATGGACGAAGAAGAGGCCGGAGTCGTCCCGGATGATCGAGACCAAGCTGTCACTATCGATGTAGTTGGCCGTGTAATCGATCTCGATGACATCCTTGAACCTAAGCAGGGCCTCGGCGTACCCGGGATCAACGGCTTTTTCAGGGAGGCCGTGGACGCGGCCGATCAACATGTCGGAGGCCAGGGACGGCTGGCCGAGGGGAAGTCCCTCCCCGGGAATGAGGGAAAGGGAGACCTCGGCCAGACGGGCGTTGAATTTGCGGAGCTGTTCGTAGGCGGCCGAGAGGCTTGTCGGGTCGCCGCGGAAGTTGACGAGGAGACTCGCGGGGCCGTCCTGGGCCGGGCTGTAGAGGACGTATTCCCCCGCGCCTTTCCGCTTGAAGAAGACGATGTCGAAATGAGACGGCAGGCCGAGTTCCGGCCGGCCGGCATAGGACCAGATCAACGTCGGGTAGACATAAGATTCCCCTTCGAACCGGCTGATATCCAGGGGAGGTCCGAGGATGACGTAGATCCTCCCGCGGTCGGTCATCCAGCCGGGCCGGGTCGTGTCGCGCGAGAAGAACTCGTCGGCATAGGCGATCCTCTTGTAGTGCTCTTCCTTGGTCTCGTTCGCCGGCGTTCCCGGCGTGGGATCCCGCTGCTTCCAGAAGGCGTCGATGAAGATGTCCCGCTCCCGGTCGTTCCCGAGCCGGAGGAAGACGTCGCGCTCCCTGGCGCTGATGATGTAGACAACCTCTTTTTCCAGCCATTCCCGGAACCGCTGAGGAAGGTTTTTCAGGGCCGCCCGGGTCTGCCCTGAGGTCGAGACCGGGACCGCGATCCATAGGAGGACGAGGGCGAGCAACGATAGGATACCGGTTCTTCTCTTGGACCTAGGACTCATGCCTCTCCTTCTTCAGCCTCTCGATGACGCCCTTGACCTCCTCGATGTCCTTGGCATCCTGCCGGGGAGATGCATACCGGACGAAGAGCTCGAAGCGCCGGAGCGCGTCCTCTTTCCGGCCCAGCCTCAGGTAGACCCGCCCGAGGTTGTAGAGCGCCTCGGTCTGACGGGGTTCGATCTCAAGGGATTTTTCCCAGAGCTTCACCGCCTCGTCGACCCGGCCTTGGCGGTATAAGACCGCGGCCAGGCCGTTATGGGCGGAGGCCAGCCGGTCGTCCATGGTGATAGCCGATCGATACCGCTCCGCCGCTTCCGGATAGCTTTTCTGGGCCAGGTAGCAGTTGCCCAGGTTGTTCATGGCCATGGCGTAGTGCGGATTCAGCGACAGGGCCTTCCGGAACGCCACGGCCGCCTCTTCGACGCGGCCGCTCTTATATAGGCTGACGCCGATGTCGTTGTGGGGCTCAGCGGCATCCGGATTGAGCGCCAAGGCCTTTTCCAGGGCGCGGACGGACTCCTCGAGCCGGCCGGCCTCCTGGTAATACAGGCCGAGATGGGCCAGGAGTTGGTCGGTGGCCAGGCCGCGGCCGACGGCCTCTTCGAGAAGACGGATGGCGTCGCCGCCCCGGCCCATCTTGGTGAGATTGTAGGCGGCGTAATCATAGCCGATGATGTAATCCGGCTGACGGCGAAGGATATCCTTGTACATCGCTTCCGCTTCCTCGAGCCGGCCGGTCTCCGAGGCGTTCACGGCGTCGCTCAACAGGTTGTCGAGGGCGATCATCGTCTTGGGGTCCGGCCGGGGTGTCGTTGCCGGGGCGACGCCGCTGCTGAGATATCCGAGGGACTGGAGCTTTTGCCTCGCCTCGCGGTCGAGGGCCGGGCCCGGCGCCGTGTCGGGAGGCGGCGCGGCCTGCCGCTTGATCATGGTCTCCATCTCCCCGCGGAGCCGATGGACGACCTCCGCGCGGCCGCCGTGGATGTTGACGGTTTCGCCGGGATCGGCCTTGAGATCGTAGAGCTCGGCGGCCGGGGCGTCGATGTACTTCCATTCGGACGTGCGGACACCCCGGAGCGGGGCCCAGTTGCGGCCGAGCAGCGGGGCCATGGACTCGATGTAAAGGGTCCGCCCGGAGCCCTCGCGGCCGGCCCCCGGACGCGTCATCATCGGGACCATGGACCGGCCCGGCAGATCCCCTTGCGGCGGCCAGCCCATGAGGTCCAGCACGGTCGGGAGGACGTCCGCAAGGCCGACCTGGGCCTCGACCGTCCGGCCCCGCGGCAGGGGCCCGGGTCCGGCGATGATCAGCGGAACGTGCAAGGTCGGGTCGTAGATGAAGATCCCGTGGGTCTTCTCCGCGTGGGCGCCCAGCCCCTCCCCGTGGTCGGACGTCAGGACGACCAGGGTGTCGTCGGCGCGGCCGAACTCCTCCAGGGCCTTCATGAGCTTCCCCAAGCACTCATCGGCGTAGGCGATCTCTCCGTCGTACTCCCGGCCGGCGAAATCCCTGTCGAAGGGAGGAGGCGGATCATATGGGGCATGGGGGTCGAAATAGTGGACCCAAACGAAAAAAGGCTCCCGGCTGTGGATCCGGATCCATGCCTCGGCCTTCCTGTTCACATCTTCGGCCCGCCGTTCGACGAAGGCCATGTCCCGGACCCTGTTCCGGCTGCCATAGAGGTCATCATAGGTCTCGAAGCCCCGGTCCAGGCCGAACCGCGAATCCAGGGGGAAGGCCCCCACGAACGCGGCCGTGGAATACCCCCGCCCGCGGGCGATCTCGGCCAGCGTCGCGGGCGTCGGCCGGAGGCGCTCGCCGTTATCGCGGACGCCGTGGGTGAGAGGCAGGAAGCCCGTGAAGAGCGTGCAGTGGGACGGGAGGGTCAGTGGGACATGACTGAAAGCCCGGGAAAAGAGGACCCCCCGCCGGGCCAGCTTGTCCATGGACGGCGTCCGGGCCCCCTTGTGCCCGTAGGCCCCGACCCTGTCGGCGCGCAGGGTGTCGACGGTGACGACGAGAAGGTTGGGCTTCCCGGGGACAGCGCCGGCCGGCCGGGCGAAAACGGCCAGGATCCCGCCGAGGAGGAGACAGGTCACGACCCGGAACCGAATCGAGGGAATTCTGCGGGGATCGGTCGACCCTGTTTTTATGGGACGTCGGGCCGGGTCAGCCGCAACAGCCACTTCCACGAACACGGCATCAGCATAGCATATTGAAAAGAAAAGGGGAACTCGCGGGAGTTCCCCTTTGAAGAGTCGATGACCGCTGTCAGTCCGGGCCTAGAACTGCCATTTCAAACCGAGCCTGAGGATCCGCGGGGCGAGGACCATCAGGATCTGGTGATATCCACTCCACGATTCGTTGTCCCAATCCAGGGTCGTATTGGCGTTTGAGGTGTTGAAGACGTCGGCCATGACCTCGAACGTGCCGATCCTCTTGAAGCGGAAGACCTTGCTCAGCCTCAGATCGAAGATGGTCATGGCGGGATAGCGGTGCGTCCCGTACTTCTCGAACTCGACGTTGATGGCGTCCTGGTTCACGTCCGGGTAGTAGTAGTACCGTTGGGCCGGCAGGCCGGCGCGGTAGTTGAAGAAGCCGCCCAAAGTGAATCCGAAGGGCAGCTCGTAGCTGCCGACGACCTTGATGATCCAAGGGGAGTCGTTCCACGAGACGACGCCGTCGTTGAAGACCCTGTTGTTGGGGTCGTTGACGGCCGTGATCGGGAGCTTGGTGTTGGTGCGGCCGTAGGTCACGGACGCCTGGCCCAGCCACTTGTGGGAGAATCTTTTGCGGAGGACGAGCTCCACGCCGCGGTAGGAGTTCTTGTAGCCTTCCCGGGTGGTGATGTAATAGTCGATCAGCCCGACCTTGTCTGCCGCCAGATCGTAGACCGTGGCGAAGCCGCCATCGTCGGCCGTGCCGTATTCGCCGTCCGGGCCGGGGTCCTGGACCTCGATGGGCGTGTAGTCCGCCACCGGATCGTTGGCCAGGTTGTACTCGTAGAAGAGACGCTTGTTCTCGCGGTACATGAAGTTCAGGCTGAGGCCGATGTCGTTGGTCAGCTTCCTCTCGAAGCCGATGACGGCTTCATCGATGTAGGGGGCCTTCAGGTTGGGATCGATCGAGTACTTGGAGGCGATGTCGACGAACCTGATGCTGCCGAGCTCGTCCGTCTGGGCCTGCGCATCCTCGTTGGCGTCATCCCAGGAATAGTCGACCTCCCAGGTGCCGGTGTCGATGATCCTCCAGGCCGGGTCGTAGTTGACCTGGTAGGAGTAGCGGGCCAGGTTGATCTTGAAGACCGTGGACCCGTCGTTAAAAAGGTCATAGGTGAGCCCGATTCGAGGATAGAGGACGTTCCAGGCCACGACGTTCTTCCTGGCCGGGGAGTGGGTGGCCACGGGCTCTCCCGTCCGCGTGGTGTAGTAGTCCGTCCAGATGTTCCCGGCGGTATCGGTTTCGTTCGTGTGCATGTGGGTGCTGTCGAACCTCAGGCCGAGGTTGATGGTCAGGTTCTTTTTCAGGGTAAAGATGTCCTGGATGAAGGCGGAGTAGACGTCGTTCGTCTGCGACCATTGGACCTCGCGGAACGTCCAGACGCGGTAGGACCCCGTCCGATCCGGATAGTCGAAATAGAGCAGGTGATTTCCCGGGAATTTCCGGTCCGTATGGAACGGCGTCTTCTGGTAGTCGAAGCCGACCTTGATCTCGTGATCGCCTCCGAGGAGGTCGTCCTTGAAGTAGTCGGCGTAGGCCGTCAACGAGTACCGGTCGCTGTAGTACCAAGTATACTGGTAATAGGCGTCCTCATACATCCGTCGGTAAGGCTCGGAATAGTAGATCAGGACCGCCGGCTGGTCCATGTTCACGGACGGCTGAGGGGCCATTTGGTAGTACATGTCGTAGTAGCCGAGCTTGAAGTTCACGAGGAGGTTCGGGCTCAGCGTCCAGGTGTCCTCGACGTGGAAGAACCAGGAGGGCGAGTCCTGGAAGGAGGTCGTTTCGGGGGGCCGGCGGGGGCCGGCGCCCCTATTGGGCATGGCCTTGGAGTCGTAGTTGACCCAACCCATGATGCGGTTGTTCTTGGCCAGCTGACCGGTGATCTTGCCCGTCCAGTGCATGAGGTCCGAGTACTCGGTGCCCGGCTGGCCGTCGATCTCGTAGCCGATGATGTACTTGTTGATCTCGGTCCGCCGGAAGGCCGTGTAGAACCAGAGCTTGTCCTTGAGGATGGGGCCGCCCAGCTCGCCGCCGTAGTCGTAGAGGTATTTCGTGGGATTGCCGAACCCGACGCCGTCGTAGGCCGGGGTGTCCGGGATGTTGTTGGACTGGAAGGTCTCATCCTCGCCGTAGAGGCTGATCCCGCCGCTGAACTTGTTGCCGCCGGATTTGGTGATCATGTTGAGGACGACCCCGCTCGACTGGATGTCGACGGCGTGGGCGCCCGTTTCGACCGAGATCTCGGCGAAGGAATCGAAGTCGAAGTACATGGCCGTGGCCCCCGCGGCCGCGGCGTCCGTGACCTGGATGCCGTCCAGGTTGTACTGGGTCTGGTCGGTCATGGTCCCATGGGCGTAGCCGCGGCTCTGCTGGCCGCCCTCGCTGCCGCCGACGTTCTGGGTGTTCATGACCATGCCGGGCGTCATCTCCATCAGGACCCACGGATCGCGGGCGGTGGGCAGCTTCTGGAGCATGTCCAGCGTGAAGTTCGTGGCGATCGTGGACGACTTGATATCGATGATCGGGCTCTCGCCGACGACCGTCACAGTCTCCTGAAGGGCCGCCGGCTCCAGGGCGGCGTTCACGGTGGTCGTCACGCGGATGGCCACGTTGACGCCCGTCTTCACCAGAGTTTTGAACCCGCTCAGTTCGAACGTCACGTCGTAGTTGCCGACGGGGAGCAGGACGAATCGATAGATTCCGTTCACGGAGGTGACGGCGGATTGGGTTTTCTGGATCAGGGCCGGGCTGGCGATGGTCACGGCGACACCCGGCAGCAGAACGCCTTCCTGGTCCGTCACCCGGCCGCTGATGATACCCGTCTGGGTCGAGTCCTGGGCCGAGAGCAGTGAAGCGACAAAGACGAGGGACAGTGCGAGAAAGCTCAATTTTTTCATTTTCGGCACGGCCTCCTTTCGTGTTTCCGAATGTCATGATATTCCACGCTTTATTTCGATGTCAAGAGCGTGGTCTCGTGGTCTCGGCCATCACATCAGCGCCGCGCCGGACAGACGAAATCATGCTCTCCGGACCTAGGGTCGGCGGTCACTCCCCGCCGCGGCCCGCCCCGGCCGGAACTGGGTTTCGTATAGGGCCGCGTAGAGGCCGCCCTTGGCCAGGAGCTCCACATGTGTGCCCTGCTCGACCAGGCGGCCGGCCTCCAGCACCAGGATGACGTCCGCCGCCAGGATCGTGCTCAGGCGGTGGGCGATGACCAGGCTCGTCCGGCCCTTCATGATCCGCTCCAGCGCCTCCTGGATCAGCGCCTCGGACTGGCTGTCGAGCGACGACGTCGCCTCGTCCAGCACGAGGATGCGCGGGTCCTTGAGGATGACCCGGGCGATGGCGACGCGCTGCTTCTCGCCGCCGGAGAGGCGGTAGCCGCGGTTGCCCACGACGGTGTCGTAGCCTTCGGGTAGGCCCGCGATGAAGGCGTGGATATTCGCGGCGGTGCAGGCCGCCTCGATCGCGGCCGGGGTGGCGTCCGGCCTGGCGTAGAGGAGGTTGGCCCGGATGGTGTCGTTGAATAGGAAGGTTTCCTGCGTCACCATGCCGATATGCGCCGACAGGGTGCTCATGGCCAGACCGCGCAAATCATGGCCGTCGATGCTGATGACGCCGCTCGTCGGATCGTAGAGCCGGGGCAGCAGGTAGGTGACCGTGGTCTTCCCCGCCCCGCTCGGGCCCACCAGCGCGGCCAGCTGGCCGGGCTTGATCTCGAAGCTGAGGTCGCGGAGCGCCCAGGGTTCGGCGGCGGGAGGCTCGTGGGCCGGAGTCTCTTCGGGGAATTGCGGATCGGGCGTTTGGAGCTTCCCCCCCTCTTGCGAGAGAGGAGGGGGGGCCATGCCCCCGCCGCGGTGGCCGAAGCGGACCACATCGCTCAACCCCTCGGCCGCGGCCTCCGTCTCGTTCTTCCCCGGCCGATAGCTGAACGAGACGCCCGAAAAACGCACGTGCCCTCGGACCGACTTCAGCGTCAGCGCGCCCGCCCGCTCCTCGATCTCCACCGGCAGGTCCATGACCTCGAAGACCCGCTCGAAGCTGACCAGCGAGGTGGCCAGGTCCATGCGCGCGTTTGTCAGCGCCGAGAGCGGACCATAGAGCATCCCCAGGTACGCCGTGAAGGCGACGATCGTGCCGATGGTGAAGCCGGCCCCGCGCAGGACGAGCAATCCGCCGCCCCAGAACACCACCACCGTGCCGACCGCGCTGATCAGGCTTACCGTTAAGAAGAACCAGCGCATCATGAAGGCCTGGCGCACGCCGGCCCGGCGCACGCGGTCCGCCCGGCCGCGGAACCGCGCCACCTCGAGGGCCGCGCGGCCGAACAGCTTGACAAGCAGTGCCCCGCTGACATTCAGGGTCTCGTCCATCATGGCGTTCATCTCGGCGTTGAGCGTCATCTGCTGGCGCACGACGGCGCGCAGCCGCCGGCCCAGGAGACGCGCCGGGATCAGGAAGAGCGGCAGCACGGCGATGGCCAGCAGCGTCAGCCGCCACTCCAGCCGGAGCATGATCACCAGCGCGCTGACCAGAGTGATGGAATTGGTGAAGACGTCGACGATCGTGCCGCTGACCGCCCTCTGGGCGCCGATGACGTCGTTGTTCAGCCGCGAGAGGAGCTCGCCGGTCTTGGTGTGGGTGAAGAAGCGCAGGGACATGCGGTGCAGATGGTCGAACAGCCCCGTCCGCAGGTCGCAGATGATCCCCTCGCCCACGGACGCGCCGAGGTAGCGTTGGGCCACTCCCAACAGCCCGTTGACCAGGGGGACGGCCAGCATGCCCAGCGCGAGCAAGGTCAGCCGGTGGAAGTCGCGTTCCGGCAAAGCCCGGTCGATGAGGTCGCGCACGAGCAGCGGGGGCGCCAGTCCGAGCAGGGTCACGACCAGGATCAGGAGCAGCATGGCCGCGATGCGGCCGAGGTAGGGGCGGCCGTAGGCCAGGGCGCGCCGAACCAACGCCCGGCTGATCTCCGGACGATCCTGCTCCTCGTCGTAGCGCAGAAAGGACCGCCAGCCGCCGCCGTTAGGCATAAGATGAAGCCTTTTTGAAAGGTGATGCCGGCACGAGGCGAATGAGATTCAAGAGAGAGAATGGTAACACCGGGAGGACGCGCGGTCAACAACGGGCATCGGCCGGGGAGGGGAATTCGGAAACGGGTATTGTGTCCCCGAATTAGATGGGCGGCAGGAGGCGCGTCGTCTCGAAGCGGATCTTCTCCCAGACGGCCAGGTCCAGGCCGCAGAAGACGTCGACGACCTTCGGGTCGAATTGCCGCCCCGCGTTCCCGACGAGCTCGCGCCGGGCGGCGCGGAAGTCCCGCGGCGCCCGGTAGGGGCGGTGGGAGGTCACGGCGTCGAGCGTGTCGGCCACGGCGAAAACGCGCGCCTCGAGCGGTATGGCCTCGCCCTTCAGGCCCTTGGGGTAGCCCGTGCCGTCGTATTTTTCGTGGTGGCAGAGGATGATGTTCCCGACCTCGCGGACGAGCTTGACGTCCCGGACGAGACCGTAACCGAGCATGGGGTGCCTCTTGATGACCTCCCATTCCTTGGCCGTCAGCGGCCCGGGTTTCTTCAGGATGGAGTCGGGGATGGCCATCTTGCCCGAATCGTGGAGGAGCGCCCCCTTGCGGATGCTGTCGAGCGCCCGCGGGTCGCGGACGCCGACGGCCTCGGCCAGGACGTGGCTGTAACGGGAGACCGTCTTGGAGTGCCCGTAGGTCTCGACATCCCGCAGGTCCAGCGCGGCCATGAAGTTCTCGAGGGTCGTGTCGTAGACTTCCTCGAGCTCCCGCGATCTGCGGAGGTGGAAGGCCAGCTCTTTCTTGAACCGGCGCAAATCCTCTTTTGAACGATCGATGCGGCGGCGGGCCTCGCCCTTTGACCGCCCGTTGCGGACGGCCGAATAAACGGCGGCCGGATTGGCCGGGTCGGCCAGGTGGTCGAGCGTGCCGTCCTCAAGGGCGGGGATGAAGCGGACCGCCGCTTCCGAACCGACGAGGGCGATGATCGAGAGAACAGGATGGAGCCGCCTCCATTCCTTGATCGAGGACGGGAGGCGGCTCTGCCCTTCGCCCGGGGCGACGACCAGGGCGAAGAGGCCGTCCCTCTGCCCGGGCGCTTCCGGAGGGGCGGGAAGGGCTCGCCGGGCATCGACTCTAACGCCGAGACCGGACAAAAATGCGTCAAGTTCTGCCCGTTTTTTGTCATTCTCGACGATTAAAAGGACCCCGGCTTCGTTCATGACGCTTTTTTATACCTTTTTTCATTCGGGCTTTCAAGCCGGGCCATTTCTTTCTTGACAAGGAAGCGATCGTATCATCATAATATGTTCGCTAAGGTTAAGGAGCGGCCATGGAACACGACGCGAACATCTTTAGGGATTCCTCGCAGGTCATCCAGGAAGTCGAAGACCAGCTTGAACGGATCCTTCAGAAAAAATTCCGCGACGTCGACTCCGAGCTCGTCGAGCGCATCAACCGGGAAAAGGAAGCCGCCCGCAAGCGCAAAGAAGAGATCGAGCACGAGTTCGAGAAGGAAAAAACGGCCCTGACCGACTACCGGGTCATGGTCCGGGACTTCGAGGAAAAGAGGGCCGGCCTTCTCAACGAGGCCCGCGACCGCTTCCAGAAAGTCCTCAAGTTCCAGGCCGAGATCGAAAGCCTGGCCAAGTCCACGGTGGACGAGATCAAGAGGGTCAACGAGATCCAGGAGCGGCTCGAGGGCCTGCGGGCGAAGACGTCGGAGCGCGCGGCCTTCCTCAAGAACGACCTCAAGGAGCGATTTGGGATCGTGGCCGAGGTCATGGAGGAGGAGCCCAAGCCGCTCGGCCTCGATCTCGACGAGGAGCTGGAGAAGCTCCGCAAGATCAAGGACCTCCTGACCCTCGAGTCGGCGGCCGCCAGCCTCGGCCGCATGGGCGGCGAGCCGGCCCGCCGGGAGGACCTGGCCGTGATGGACGCGGCCGCGGAAAGGGCCGGCCCGGACATCCCCGAGATCCGGGACCTCATCGCCGGGCCGGCGTCCCCCGATAGTCCGGAAGCCCCGGCCGAAGAGGCGCCGCGCCCGGCCGTCGAAACCGCGGCCGCGGCAACTCCCGAACCCGTCCGGGAGCCCGAGTCCGACCCGGAGGCTTGCGAAGTGGTCACCGAAGAAGAGGCCATCGCCTGGCTCGAAGCCTGCCGCCGCACGGAACCCGCCAACGGGAGCGGCGAGATCCACTACTTCCAGAAGGACAAGGTCGTCATCGCCGACCCGGAAAAGATCCTGACCGCCGTCGGCAACACGATGGACGAGGCCCAGCGGCTGTCCTTGAAGCTCGGCCTGACGGAGTCGCCCAAGGACCAGTTCTTCATCAAGCAGGAGCTCATAAACTGGCAGGAGGGTTTGCGGGCGCTTTTCCTGCGGATCATCAAGATGTGCGAGAAGAGCTCCTGGGCTCTGCCCCTCTACACCGAGGAGATCCTCAACCCCGAGGTCCTGCGGCGGCTGCTCGAGCGGCTGAGCATGGAGAACTGGAGCAACCTCGAGGAGTTCGCCTCGTTCTCCGCCGCCGTGGCCGAGATCCGTAAGGCCTTCCAGGCCCGGATCGAGCCGCGTCTCGCCTATCTCTTGGCGCTCAAGCGGGAGATCGAAGCGGAATAGGCTCCGGCCCCTCGGGCCGGCGGCGGATCAGGAGAGAGTGTCCTTTCTCCTGAAGTGGAACAAATAGCTCTCGATCCCCTTGATCTCCTTGAAGGTCAGGTCCTTGAACTTCATGCCTGAATAATAGAAGCCCGGGTCGCCCCCGCCCTTCTCCGAATAGATGATGTCGCTTTTGATCAGTATGGCCTTGTCCTCGACGACGAGGATCGTTTCGAGCGTCTGGAGCGGGGGGAGGGCGGTGTCGGAGACGACGCGCGCCCCTTCGAGGCTGATGTTGACGGTTTTGGCGACCTTGAAGCCGCCGTTCTCCCGGAAGAGGAAGGGCGTCGAGACGTTGTAGCGCTCGTATTTCCTCCTCTCCCGGACGAAGCGGCCGGCCGCGGCCGCGCCCTCGGCTTTCTTGCTCTCCCCGACTTCCTCCCAGACGAAGTTGCAGACGCGGTTCTTGTCGATGGGGACGTCGGTGGGGCCGCGGGGAGCGAGGTCCGGCCGGCATTTGCCCTTGGCCTCAGCCAGGGCGAGGTCCGCCTCGCCGGCCAGGCGCTTGAGGTCGGGCTTGGTCAGGGGGCCCGGCTGTTCGCCGTCGTTCTTGGGGAAGATCGTCACGCCGAACGACATGGTCAGGTTGGAGCGCGGCTGGAACTCCTGGAGCTCGAAATAGTGGTCTTCGACGTTCTTCCGGATACGTTCGGTGAGCAGGAAGGACTCCTCGACGCTCTTGACGCCCATCAGGAAGAAGAGGAACTCCTCGCCGCCGTAGCGGCAGAGCAGGTCCTCCTCGCGGATGGAGAGCTTGAGGACGTGAGCGAGCTCGCGGAGGAGCCTGTTCCCGGCCTCGTGGCCGTTGCGGTCGTTGTAGGCCTTGAACCAGTCGACGTCGCCCATGACCAAGGCCATGGCGCCCTCCTCGCGGCGGCGCTTGCTCAGGGCGTTGACCTTCTGGAGGACTTTTTCGAAGAACGGCTCGGGCCTGAGGAGCCCGGTCAGGGGATCGAACTGGATGAGGTTGAGCTTGGTCATGGCGATGGCCATGTGGTCGGAAAGGCCGCGGAGGATCTCCAGGTCCTCCCGGGTGAATCCCTCGGGGTTCAATTTCCCGGCGGCCATTTTGTTGTAGACCTCGAGGACGCCGATGACGTTGGGTCCGTGCATGATGGGCACGCCGAGCAGGCTCTTCGGCGGGGTTTTGAGGAAGGCCGTGTAGCGCTTGCTCAGGCGCCGGTCGAAGGTCAGGTTGGCGACGCTGACGTCGTGGCCGAACCGGGCGACCGAGGCGGCGAAGTCCTGGGCCTCGAGCGGGGCGATGTACTTGGAGAAATCCGAATGGGCCAGGAAGGCGTTGTCCCAGACGAGGGGCTTCAGGTAGCGGCCGATGACCTCGTTCTCGTCGATGATGTAGACGGTGGCGCTTTCGGCCTGGACGATGTCCCGGATCTCGGGGACGATGTCGAGAAGACTGCTGACGTCGTCGGCGCCGTAGATCTTCCGCAGGGTCGTCTCGACCCGCTGGCGCTCCTTCTGGGATCCGACGTATTGCGCCTCGATGGCGATCCGCTTTTCGACCTCGCGTATGAAGCCGGTGTTGAGCAGGCCCTTGATCTCGTGGATCTCGGCCAAGACGTCCTTGACTTTGGCGTCCTGGAGGCCAAGCGACAGGCGGAGGTCGGCCGCCTCCGTATTCAGCCGGGCGTGTTCGACGACGCGGCCGAGGGCGCGAAGGAAAGCGAGCTCCCGCGGCGCCGCGGGCGAGGTGCGGCAGAAGTCGACGTCGACGCCCGGCGGCCATTCGTCGGCGGCACGCGAAACCTGATCCTCGTCGTCGCCGGCGAGGAGGACTCCGGTCGGAGGGTGGACCATGGCCTTGAGCGCCGTCGATCCGGCGAAGGCCATGTCGATGACCGCGACGGCGACGTTCCCCTCGGCGAACACGGCCAGGGCCGCTTCGGGGTCGCTCTCGGCCCGGACCGGGCCGTACTTCTGGGCCAGGCGGGCGAGGCGGTCGGCTTCCGTGGACAACGGATGGATAACGAGGATGAGCTTTTGGATCATAGCCCTCGTTGCCTCTTTCCTGACGAAAGAGCGAAAAACTCTTCCTTTTCCTCTTTAATATGTATACCAGATTTTCGGCCCTCGTCAATCGTTTTTTTTGACTTTTGATTAGCCTTCCGGCGATGTGGTATATTTCCCGGGCGAGAAACGTTCGAGGAGACAAAAAATGGCAAAAACGGCGAACGAACCGGTCGCGAATATCCGGGCCCCGAGGGGCTCCCGCCTGACAACCAAAGGCTGGTCCCAGGAGGGGGCACTGCGGATGCTCATGAACAACCTGGATCCGCAGGTGGCCGAAAAGCCCGGCGAGCTCATCGTCTATGGCGGGACCGGCAAGGCCGCCCGGAGCTGGGAAGCCTACCGGGCCATCGTGGCCAGCCTGAAAAAGCTCGAGAACGATGAAACGCTCATCGTCCAATCGGGGAAGCCGGTGGCCGTCTTCAGGACTCACGCCGAGGCGCCCCGGGTCCTCATCGCCAACGCCCTGGTCGTCCCCCAATGGGCCAACTGGGACGAATTCCGGCGCCTCGAAGCGCTGGGCCTGACCATGTACGGCCAGATGACGGCCGGCAGCTGGATCTACATCGGGACCCAGGGCATTCTCCAGGGGACCTACGAAACCCTGGCCGCCGCGGCCCGAAAGCATTTCGGAGGCTCGCTCAAGGGGACACTGACCTTGACCGCGGGGCTCGGCGGTATGGGCGGGGCCCAGCCCCTGGCCGTGACCATGAACGACGGTGTCGCCATCGTCGCCGAGGTCGACTCCCGCCGTATTGAGAGGCGTCTCGCCACGAAATACGTCGACATCATGACCGACAGCTTGGACGAGGCCCTGCGCCTGGCCGGTGAGGCCATGAAGAAGGGGACGCCTCTCTCCATCGCCCTCCTCGCGAACGCCGCCGACGTCCTGCCTGAGTTCGTCCGCCGGGGCATCACGCCGGATGTCCTGACCGACCAGACCTCGGCCCACGACGAGCTCAACGGCTACGTGCCGAACGGGCTTTCCTACGAGGACGCGCTGGCTCTCCGGACGAAGGACCCGGCCGACTACATCCGCCGATCTTACGCCGCGATGGCCGCCCACGTCGAAGCCATGCTCGAACTGCGGAAAAGGGGAGCCCGGGTTTTCGACTACGGCAACAACATCCGCGGCCAGGCCCGGAAAGCGGGGGTGGCCAAGGCCTTCGACATCCCCGGATTCGTCCTGGAGTACATCCGGCCTCTCTTCTGCCTCGGCAAGGGGCCTTTCCGCTGGGCGGCGCTCTCCGGAAAGCCGCAGGACATCGCCGCCACCGACGCGGCCGTGCTCAAGGAGTTCCCCGAGGACGAGGCCCTGGCCCGCTGGATCCGCAAGGCCCGGAGCCGGGTCAAGTTCCAAGGCCTGCCGGCCCGCATTTGCTGGCTCGGTTACGGCGAGCGGGCCCGCTTCGGCGCCGTCATCAACCACCTGGTGAAAAAAGGAAAGACGGCCGCGCCCATCGTCATCGGCCGCGACCACCTCGACACCGGCTCGGTCGCCTCGCCGAACCGCGAGACCGAGGGCATGCGGGACGGCTCGGACGCCATCGCCGACTGGCCCGTCCTCAACGCCCTCCTCAACGCCGTCAGCGGCGCCTCGTGGGTTTCCGTCCACCACGGCGGCGGCGTGGGCATCGGCCTGTCGATCCACGCCGGGATGGTCATCGTCGCCGATGGAACGGCGATGATGGGGCGCCGGCTGGAGCGCGTCCTGACGGTCGATCCGGGCCTGGGCGTCGCCCGCCACGCCGACGCCGGATACCCGGACGCCATCGCCTGCGCCAAGAAGAACGGCCTCAAGATCCCGATGATGAAATAAGCACCGTCAAAGGGAAGCGACGCGCCGCGGCGCGTTCCCCCGGCGGGTGTCAACTCGCCTTTCCGAAAGCCCTCGGCTTTCGTTTCCATCCCGATTGTTTTGAGCGGGTTGGACCAGGCTCCGGAGGCTCGGCCGCTGGCACGCCGCTTGCTTTGAAGAGGGCGAAAGGAGACACCCGATGAAAAAGCTGGCGATCTTAGCCCTGGCCGGGCTCGTCCTCGTTTCCGCGGCCCTTTTTTTCCCCATGGCCGCCGCCGGACACGATGTCAATGAATGCGACAGGGATCACCGGGATTGCCGGGAGAACGTCCTCAACATGGACGCCCCCTGGTACAAGGTCATGATCTTTCTGACGGTCTGCGACATCGGGCTCGGCAAGTGCATCCTCTTCATGTGATCGAGGCGGAGAGGGCCCTCGCTTTCGAGGGCCCTCCATGCCGGCCGGCGAAAAGCACGGTCGGCATGGGCATGACAAGACGCGCGGCCGAGGCCATGGTCGTCATCCTGTCGCTGACCGTCGCCGCGGCGTCCGGAGGCGCGAAGGAGCAAGCTGTTGAACGCTGGAAGGCGGTCGAGGTCGCGGCCGCGGCGAACGAAGCGGACGAAGCCTTGCTCGGACGGCCCCTCTCCCTGGCCCTCGACGCCGAGTGTCTCTACGTGGCCGACGCCCAGGATTGCGCCGTCAAGGTTTTTTCGAAGGACGGGAGATTTCTGAGAGCGTTCGGCCGGAAAGGCCGCGGGCCCGGCGAGCTCACTTTCCCTTCCGGGGTCTCCGTCGTCGGCGGGAGGGTCTATGTCGCCGACAAGCTCAACTACCGGATCCAGATATTTGACGGAGAGGGGAAGCCGCGCGGGGGCTATCCCGTGCCCTTCGCGCCGGACAAGGTCTTCGCCATGGGCGCCGAAACGCTTCTGATCACGGGAAATCCGACCGGCCGTCGGGCGGGAGAAATGCTCCTCCACATCTACGGCGACGCCGGCCGCCTCCGCTGGGAAGGGCTCGAAGCGCGATCCTCGTCAGACCCGATGTACGACACGTTCCGGAACATGATCCTGGTGTGCCCAGGGGAGGAGAAAGACTTCTACGTTGTTTTCCGGAGCGGCGACCGGACGATCCTCCGCTTCGCCGGGACGGGCGTCCTCCGGGGGAAAACCCCCGTCGACGAGCGCCACGCCTTCCGGCCTTTGGACATGCCCTTCAAGGGACCGAAGAAGCGCCTCCTCGGCTTTTGCTGGGCAGCGGCCCGGGACCGGGGACTCTTCTATCTTTCGGCGCCCGAGCCCGTGGACGGCAAGGACCTCGGGCCGGGCCGGCGGTTGTCCGTTATCGATAAAGACGGCCGCCTTCAGGCTGTCGTCGAGCTGCCGTGCCCCGTCCATCGGTTCGTCGTCGAGGAGGATCGTGTTTTTGCCATAGATGACGAGGGCGGACTGAGGATCTTCGAGATCGTCCGATGAAACGCTGGTTCTTGATCGTCGCCGTCGCCGCGTCCCTCGCGGGAGGCTTGGGGGGGACGGCCGGGGAACCCGTCGACGTCCGCATCTGCGCCAGCCTCGACGAAGCGGCCCCGTCCGGCGCCGGCCCCGTGCTTCTCGTCTTCTTCTCGACGGATTGCCCCGTCTGCTATGACGACCTCTTCGAATCGAGATACCTGATCGACAAGGGACGCTGGCCGGTCTCCGTGGTCGGCGTCTGTTCCGGGCTCCGGGAGGACCTCAGGATCTTCCTCGAGAAACACGCCTGGGCGCTCCCCGTCGTCCTGGACAGGCGGAAGATCCTTTTCAGGAGATTCAAGGTGGACGCCGTCCCGTTCAAGGCCCTGCTCTTGGGGACGGAGGCGGTCTATCGGGACGATCCCTACCGCGATCCCGAGGGACGCCGGGAGGAATTGAAACAATGTTTGACACGGCTCTTTTCCCGATAACGTGGCGCGTCACCCGGCGGAGGCTTCTCGCCTCGCCGCTGGCGATAGCCGCCGGCCTGGCCTTCCCCGCGTTCGTCGTCTGGATCGGCTTCAACGACTCGTACGAAACGGCGGCGAAGTTCTTCTTTTTTCTCCTGCCTCACGTCTTTCTCATCGCCGCCCAGGACACGGTTCGGACCGATATCGAGAGCGGGGCCCTCGAGAACGTTCTCTTCCTCGGCGGCAGGTTCCGAGGCTTCCTCAGGGCGAAGAGCTACGTCCTGGCCGCGGCCGTCGGGGTTTACGCCTGCGGCTTGTTCGGATTATTCACGGCTTGGGGACTGGCCGCCGGCGCGTTCAGGCCCTATTTCGTCATAAGGTTCGCGCTGGGGCTCCTGGCCGGGTCCTACTATATCGCCTTGGCGGGGACCCTGAGCTACTTTCTCAGGGCCGGGTCGAATGTCCTGGCTCTTCTGCTCGCCCAGTCGGCCGCCCTGATCGCGCTGCTCTTCTCGGCCACTTCGCGGACGGGCTTTCTCGATTACGCGGCCTCGGGGCATTTTCCTGGGCTTGGCCCGAAGCTCCTCTTCGGCGGCCTGGTCGCCATACTGCCCAACGTGGTCGTGTCCGGACGGCTTCTCGTCTTTGCCGCCGAGGTCCTGACCGGGCTCGCGCTATCGCTTTTCGTCCAGAATCGGCTGGCCCGGGCGCTCGAGCTGGGGAAATAGGGGGCGAACATGATCGAAGCGCATCGGCTATCCAAACGATTCGGCCCGGTCGAGGCCCTCCGCGACGTTAGCTTC
>MEYF01000019.1:0-3406 GCA_001775755.1 Candidatus Aminicenantes bacterium RBG_19FT_COMBO_65_30
AGACTCGGCCGGGGCCGATGGGGATTCGAAGGACGGATCGATCCCTTCGCCCTGCCGGAATATCTCACGGCGCCCTATCCGAGCTATGTCTCGCTTCAATCGGCCCTCCATCATCACGGGATGATCTCCCAGATCCCCTCCGTGCTCTTCGCCGTTTCGATCGCCCGGACTCGAACGTATGCGACCGCCCTGGGGACGGTGTCGGTCCACCATATCGACCCCTCGTTTTTCTTCGGCTATCGAGCCGCGGGAAACGGACCGGGGAAGATCGCGACGTCCGAAAAAGCGCTGATCGATTTTCTCTACTTGAGCCCGGGCCGGACGCGTCTCTTCCAGGCGCTGCCCGAGCTCGAGTTCCCCGCGGGTTTCAAAATCGCGGAGGCGCGAAGGATCATCCGGCGGATCCGCCCGGTCCGCCGGCGGAATCATGTGAGCCGCCGGTTCGAGGAACTCCTGAAGGTTTGCAGCCCTTCGGCTGGAGGAGTTCTTTGAACGGGGGATAGTCCCACAGGGGCTCCAGGTCGATGTCGCGGTGGACGTGAACGCCACACATTGGGCCGGACCCTGCTCCTGAAATAGACTTACACGTTCAATTCCCGCTCAGCGCGGCCAGGCGCTTGCGGGCGTCCTCGACCTCGGGGATGCCGGGGTCGGCGGCCGTCATCCCCTCCAGGAATTTCCGGTAATGGTCCCTAGCCGCGGCCGGATCTCCCGTCTTTTCGGCGAGCCGGCCGAGGTTGTAATCGACCATGGACAATTCGTAAAAATAGCGGACCGGATCGCCGATGTCTTGTCTCGCGATTATTACATGTCCGAGGAATTTCCTGAAACTCTTAGCGGCGGGCTCGAAATGCCCCAGGGCTTCCTCGGCCGCGGCCCGGGTGCGCCAGTAGAACGGAGATGACCACCAAGCATGAAAGCTTGCCCGGTCCAGGATCCGCAATGCTTCCTCCGGCTTGTTTTGAGCCATGGCGATCTCGGCCTCGAGGAGATAGCCAAAATCGAGATAGCCCGGCGCCATGTTTTGTCTTTTGACCATCCCCTTGATTTCCTCCGCCGCGGCCGCGGCCTTGTCGAACTGCCTCTGTTTGACGAAAACTCTTCCCGCGTAGAGGCGGCTGGCTAAGGGGATGGGGTTGAAGTCGAACTTGTTATATTCGCCCGACATTTTCTCGGCTTGGTTGAATTGGGCCAGGGCTTCGGTGAATTTGCCCTGAATCAAGAAAAATTCGCCCAGTCCGAACCGGCATGGGATCTCGCCATATTTCTGACCGCTCTTTTGATAGAGGTCGAGGGCACGGAGGAACTCGGCCCGCGCATCCCCGCGCCTCCCCTCGCGGAGATAGGAAAGGCCGATATCGACGGCAGAGTCCGGCTGGCTGGACGGCGTGTTCTGTGCCCGGCGGCGGAATCTCTCTCTGGCCGCCTCGCCCTGCCCCTTATGGATGAGCGCCCAGCCGGCGCGGTAATCAAACGACGTCCAGGCCGGGTGGGTTCTCATGGCCTCGTCGGCATACCTGAGGGCCTCGTCGAATTGCCCGGCCCACATGCTCACCTCCCAGGCGCCGTCATAGGAATTCGCGACGTCCGGATGGACGGCGATATATTTACGCATGGCTGAGATCGCCGCCGGATAATCGTGGAGATAACCATAGCTGTAGCCGAGCATATTGTAGGCGTTGCCGTCGGTAGGGTCGTTCTCGAGGGCCTTTTCCATCGTCCTCACCGTGCCCCGGAAATCACGATTGTGCCATTGCTCAAAAAGGATTGAAAAATAAGCCCATTTCTCCGGGACATTCCTGGCCAGGAGTTCGCGGCCGAATCCCGCGGCTTTTGCCACGTCACTGTTGAGGAATGCCTCGGTCATCTGAATGATGATCCGTTCGCTTTCCGTGGCCCGGTCCGAATACTTCTTGGCCAATTCCAGGGTTTTTTTGGCTTCGGTCAGGTCAACGTAAAGGTCGCCCGTGGCGGCGGGGCTCCCGGTTTGGGCCATGGCCAAATAGGCATAGGCCATGGCGAACGTTGGATCGATCTCCACGGCCTTGCGGAGGAGTTTGGCGGCCCCGGAATAGTTCCACCTCAGCATCAAGTCGTAGCCCTTCTGATAATTATCCAGGGCCTCGAGGGACGAGGTCGTCACGTCGGCCACTTTCAGGCTTCCCTCGGTTTTGCTCCCGCCGAACTGTTTTCCCACCTGCTCGGTGATGCCGTCCACCATCGCAAAGAGATCGTCGTATTTCGTGCCGTCCTCGGCCTGGGTGCCCATGATCGAGCCGGTCTTGACATCGATGATCTCGGAGGCGAGGCGGATTCGCGCGCCGATCTGGATGATGCTCCCGAGGAGCATGGCTTTCACCCCGGCCCGCGTCGCCACGTCCGTGGCCAGGCTCCTGTCGATGGCTTGGGCGTCCTCTTTGCCGAGGAGCTTGAGGATATCGAAGAGCCTCTGGGTGCTTGTCACTTCGATATTCTCGTTGCGGCTGAGATTCGTCGTCAGGAGCGTGACCACCATTTTGTCGAGGCCCGGTTTTTCGGTCTGGTTCTCGATATACATGACGGCGAGCGAAGGTTTGCCGGAGTCTGAGGAAGCGACGAGGGCCGGTTTCTTGCCGTCAATGATCCTCCAAAGGATGAAGGCCGCGCCGATCAGGGCCAAGACGGCCAGGGCCGGGACGGCGAGCTTTCTGATGTTGAATGTGACCGTGATGTCCTTGGTCGTCAGGCCCTTCCGTTTCGCGACGACCTTCTCCGTTGTCGGCAGGCCCTCCTCGATCCCGGCCAGGTCGGCGTCGAGTGCCCGGGCGCTCTCGTAGCGGGCCGCCTTGTCCTTCTCCAGGCATTTGAGGATCACCCGGCTGAGGTCGTCCGGGATCCGGGGATCGATCTTCCTCGGGTCCTCGGGCGCCTCGTATTTTTGCTTATGAGCGATGCTGAGCGCCGTCTCGCCGTCGAAGGGGCGCCGCCCCGCGACCATCTCGTACAGGATGACCCCCAGCGAATAGATGTCCGACCTCTGGTCGACGTCCTTCCCCTCCACCTGCTCCGGGCTCATATACTCCGGGGTCCCGATGAGCACTCCGGCCCCCGTGATGCCTTTCCCGGTGAGCGACCGGGCGATCCCGAAGTCCATGATCCGGGCGTTCCCGTCGTCGTCGAGCATGATGTTCTGGGGCTTCAAGTCCCTGTGGACGACGCCCAGCTTGTGGGCTTCCTCGAGGCCGTCGCAGACCTGCCGGGCGATCCCGATGGCCTGGCCAGGGCTCAGCCGTCCGACCTTGCGGATGAGCTGGCGGAGGTCCTCGCCGTGGACGTACTCCATGGTGATGTAGCGCGTGC
Organism: Candidatus Aminicenantes bacterium RBG_19FT_COMBO_65_30; assembly: GCA_001775755.1. Taxonomy (GTDB): domain Bacteria; phylum Acidobacteriota; class Aminicenantia; order Aminicenantales; family Saccharicenantaceae; genus RBG-16-66-30. The sequence continues at coordinate 3,340 of MEYF01000019.1, forward strand.
CCCGGTCCTCCCCCAGGTCGAACATCTGGCAGACGTTCTTGTGACGGATCTTCCGGGCCAGCTTGAG
>MEYF01000019.1:3718-9914 GCA_001775755.1 Candidatus Aminicenantes bacterium RBG_19FT_COMBO_65_30
CGCGTGAGCTTAGGATAACGTTTATCGGCGAGAATAGTCAATCGGCGGAATCCGATTGCCGGCACGGGCGCTAGAACACCCGCTCGACGCAAACGCCGCGGGCGCGCAGGGCTCTGGCCAGCCGCGCCGCCTGGGTCTTGAAGAACGAGTCCGTCAGGGCCTCCAGCAGACCGTGGCGGGCATAGAAGCCCCTGACCGCCGGCACGTAGTTCATCCGGTCGATGAGGACCCGGTCGGCGGCGCCGGCGAGGAGCGCGGCCAGGCGCTCGGGATTCCCCGGAAGCAGCGGCCCGGCGAAGGCGAACGTCCGGACGCCCGCGGCTTTGAACTCCCGCAGGACCTCGATCCGCTCCCCGACCGGAGAAGCCCGACGCTCGAACAGCCGGGCGATCGTCTCGTCCTCCGTTGCGATGGTGAACCCGACCTGGACGTCGGGGATGCGGCGGATGACGTCGAGGTCGCGCCGCATGCGGGCCGACTTCGTCTGGATCTCGACCGGGAAATCGTGGCCCGCTAGCACCTCGAGCAGGCGGCGCGTCAGGGAGTAGCGTTCCTCGAGCGGCTGGTAGGGGTCGCAGACCGAGGCGAACCAGATCGTCCCCCGCCTGGCCCTGACGATCTGCCTGGCGAGCAGGGCGGGCGCGTTGACCTTGACGTCGACGAACTCTCCCCACGGCTCGCTGTGACCGCTGTAGCGCCTCATGAACAGCGCCGCGTAACAGTAGACGCACCCGACCTCGCAGCCCGTGTACGGGTTGACGCACCAGTCGTGGATCTTCGAGGCGTTGAGGATGGACTTGGCCTCGATCTCGCGGACGACGGGCGGGGTTGCTTGTGCGTTCGCGGGCCCGGGCATGTCCCTATTATATGCCAATAGGCCGTGCGGGTTCCCGGCCCGGCGCCGATTTGGAGAAGAAATATTCGGTTCCCGACACGGAAACGACCCTCAGGATCCGCATTTTGGACGAGGGATAGTCGGCCGCCGTCACGACACGGCGCGTCGGATATGTCACGCAGGAAGTCGAACAGAGGACGAAGGCGGCCAGCGTGAAGACGGCAGTCGCTTTTTTAGTCAGAGCTCCCCAATAATCCCTTCGCTGATCTTGATCTTTTCCCGCGCCGCGACGCCCAGCCCGAGCCCCTCGGCGATCTCCAGGAAAGCGCTCCGGCCCTTGGCGTCGACCTGCTGGGTTCCCCGGGCCATCCGCTCCTTGACGATGATGTCGTGGGCCACGGCGTCCACGGCCACCGGGTCCGTCCCGAATAAAAGGACCGATGCGTCGTAGATGAACTTGGGGTTGGCCCCGGGGCCGCCGTCGTAGCAGGCTTGCTAAAACCTCCGCCGGCGCTAGGGATCCGGCGGTTGACACTCCTTTCCGCCCAGCTGTATATTGTCCTCGGCAAGGGGCCTATTAAATCATTTAATGGGGGAGGGAGCCTTGATGAGATATCTCGTCTCGTTTTTTCTTTTATGCCTGGGGATCTTTCCTGCTTTCCTGCGGCCGTTCGGCGCCCAGTGGGAGCAAACCGGCGGGCCTACTGGCGGCTATATATTGTCCCTTGCGGCGCGCGGGACAGATATCTTTGCGGGGACGATGTACAGTGGTGTCTTTTGTTCCACGGATAACGGTGCGACCTGGAAGGCTATCAACACCGGATTGCCAGCGAATACCTCAGTTCCGTGTTTCGCTGTCAGCGGAAAGAATATTTTTGCTGGCACCTATCATAATGGCGTGTATCGTTCAATGGACAACGGAGCCAGCTGGACTCCGGTCAACGAGGGCTTGACGGGCAGAGATGTCTACTCCCTGGCCGTCAGCGGGACGAACATTTTTGCCGGGCTCTGGAAATATGGGGTCTTTATTTCTTCAGATAACGGCGCCAGTTGGAAAGCCGTCAACTCAGGATTGGTCAACTCGCCGTATGGCGGGATCGTTATTTACTGCCTTGTGGCGACGAAGGCGGGGGTCTTCGCCGGCACCAATAGCGGGCTCTTCAGGTCCACGGATAACGGCGCAAGCTGGGCAGACGCCGACTCGGGGATGATGGCCGGAAGCTCAGTTGATGAGATCTTGGCCTGGGGTCCGAATCTTATCGCACGCAATATTGGCTACGGTGCGCGGGTTTATCTGTCTACAGACGACGGGGCTCGCTGGACAGAGATCACAAAAGACTTTCCCGAGGGCATCAGTGTCAACTGTTTTGCCGAGAACGATGGAGATCTCTTTGCCGGAGGCGACGACGGCCACGTTTTCCTTTCTACCGACAACGGCCAAAGCTGGGCGACGGTGAATAGGGGATTGCCCGAGAAAGCCCCCGTCAATTGTCTTACGGTGAGCGGGAATAACCTCTTCGCCGGCACTTATTACCGCGGCGTCTTCCTGTCTGCTGACAACGGCGCAAGCTGGGCGGCCGCTAATTCGGGATTGGCGACCGGAGATGTCTACTTTCTGGAAGTCCACAGGAAGCATCTGTTCGCCGGACGTTTCCTGTCCATGGACGATGGCGCTACCTGGGCGGAGGTAAGCGCCAAGATACCTGGGATAGACTACGTCAACAGTATCGTCAATGTCGGGACGAAGCTGTTCCTTGGCATTCCCGATGGCGGAATACTTCTGTCCAGGGACAACGGGGCGACATGGACTCCTTCGAGCTCAGGACTGCCGGCAGGCATCTCGGTAGAAGGTCTTGCCGCGAGGGGGAAGTATCTCTTTGCCGGCACCCCGCAGCACGGGGTCTTTCTTTCCAAGGACGGCGGGAAGAGCTGGAAAGCGGCGAATTCCGGATTGCCGGCTCAAAGATACGTCCGTTATTTTGTCGTGAGCGGGAGAAGCCTCTTTGCCATCGTTGGCGGAGAGATTGGACGCCTCTTCCGTTCTAAGGACAACGGGAAGAGCTGGAAGGAAGTCAATCGAGGGCTTCCTGAGCAAACTTCGATCACCGATCTTGCCGCGTGCGGATCGCACCTCTTTGTGGTCACGGAGGGAGGAGGCGGTTTAATCATTAGTCCCGATACGGATGCCGTCCAGGCCGTGTCGACGGGCTGCGGGGTCTTTTCATCCCCGGATGAAGGCGCCACCTGGACTGAGGTAGGCCCGGGGTTGCCCCAGGACATACCAGTATCCTGTTTGGCTGCCTGCGGGGAGATCCTCTTTGCCGGGACCTGGGGAGGCGGAGTTTTTGTTACTACGGACCATGGTGCAAGTTGGAATCCGGCCGGCTCGGGATTAATGAGCAATCGGATTCATGATCTTGCCGTGACAGATGAATATCTCTTTGCCGGCACCTTGGGGGGCGGAGTATGGCGATTGCCCCTGGCGGATATATTCCCTGAAAAGCGTTAAGGTGCCTCTGCGCGTCCGGCCGCATGCCTATTCGATTTTTTGGGATATGATTACGAATTCGGCAACGAAATAGCGGGCCCGATCATGGTCCCCCTCAGAGTGCGCGGAGCTCCTCCTTTCCTGCCGATCGCCATTGTCGCACAAGGCAATACGGCGCGATCAATGAAGAGTCTATTCGCAGTTTGCAACCTGGAAAAGATCGCCGAGATTGAGTTCTTCGAAGATGCTGCGAGCGGATGCGCTTTCCTTCGTGGTGTGCTAGACGCGAGGAAAAGGCTCCCAGCCTCTGAAGGCTAAGCACGCGCTCGGATTTGCCTACCCCAAGCCCACGTCCGTGATCTTGATCTTCTCCTGCGCCGCGACGCCCAGCCCCAGCCCCTCGGCGAGATCCAGGAAGGCGCTCCGCCCCCTCGCGTCCACCTGCCGGACGCACCGGGCCGTCCGCTCGTTGACTCCTTCCGCGGCCCGTGCTAGCCTTCTCTCAGCAGAAGGACAGGTGAATTGTCCTGAATAGGGAGGAATCCCAGATGAAAACTCGCGCAGCGCATATTCTTGTTGTCCTGGCTATCTATCTCATTTTCTCGCCGCCCGCAGGTGCATTCCCTCCCTCGATGGACGGCGCAGGCTGGACGCAGCTCAAGCCCAGGGTGGTTTATATCAGCAGTCTTGTGGCGAGCGGTGAGAATCTCTATGCCGGCACCATTTTCGGGGATCTCCTCCTGTCGAAGAACGCTGGCGCCATCTGGACGGTGATCGACTCCGGTTTGCCGGACGCCGGTATCTGGTCGTTTGCCGTGAGCGGGGCGAACCTTTTTGCCGGCACTGTCGGGCGGGGGGTATTCCTGTCGACCGACAACGGCACGAGCTGGCGCGAGGCGAACTCCGGTCTGCCCGAAAATGCCCGTGTCTATTCTCTCGCGGTGGGCGGAACGAACCTCTTTGCCGGCACTTATGAGGGGGGAGTATTCCTGTCGACCGACAACGGCGCGACCTGGGCTGCGGCCACCTCCGGATTGCCCGCGAACAGCATGATTTATTCCCTCGCGGTGAGCGGGACGAACCTCTTTGCCGGGGTGGAGGGAAGCGGTGTCTTCCTTTCCCCGGACAACGGCATGAGCTGGACGGCCGTCAACTCCGGATTGACGAATAAAATGGTCCGGGCTTTGGCGGTCTGCGGGACGAATCTCTTTGCGGGGACGAAAGGCGGCGGTGTCTTTCTGTCTCCAGATAACGGCGCGACCTGGACGGCCGTCAACTCCGGATTGACGAAACTCGATGTTTATTGTCTCTCAGCCGACGGGACGAAGCTCTATGCCGGTACCGGCGAAGGCGGGATATTCTTTTCCACGAACGACGGCGCCGGCTGGACGGCGATCAACCCCGACTTCATGCGCGGGTACGTTTCTAAGCTTGCGGTGAGCGGGGCGCATCTTTTCGCGGGCACCGGAGGGCACGGCGTATTCCTGTCCGCCGACAACGGCGCCAGCTGGGAGGTCGTCAATTCCGGATTCCCCGAAGGCAACTTCAACTATGTGTTGTCTTTCGCGGTGAGCGGGACCGATCTTTTTGCCGTCTGCACCGCGGAGCCCGATATCCGCGTATCCCGCGGCCTCTGGACGACCAGCAGCGTCGACGGCGTGCTCGTGTCCCACGACAACGGCACGAATTGGGGACGGATCCAATTCCCCGATTCATTGAGCATGGTCCATTCTCTCATCATGAGCGAGGGGCGGCTTTTTGCCGGCGCTCCCGGCATCGTGCTCCGGTCCACGGACAACGGCAGGAGCTGGACCAAGGGGGAGCGGGGAAAGCCGACGGACTACATCATCGGTTCCCTCGCGGTGAGCGGGCCAAACCTCTTCGCCGCCGCCTATTCAGGCGTCTATCGCTCCGCGGACGAAGGGAAAAGCTGGACCAAGGTCAATTCCGGATTGACCGGCAAAGCGAGGAAATCCATCCATTCTTTCGCGGTGAGCGGGCCGAACATCTTCGCCGGCACGGACGACGGCGTATTCATATCGTCGGACAACGGCACGAGCTGGAAAGCGGTCAACTCCGGTTTGAAAACGAAGAGCAACGAAGGGGTCATGTGCCTCGCGATGATCGGGCCGAATCTCTTCGCCGGGACCTGGGGCGCGGGCGTCTCCGTGTCCGCCGATAACGGCGCCGGCTGGAGGTCCGTCAACACCGGGTTGACGGACATGTTCGTCCTGTCTTTGGCCGTGAACGGGACGGATCTCTTTGCCGGGACCAGGGATGGCGGTGTCTTTGTGTCCACCGATAACGGCGAGACCTGGGCCGAGGCCGGCCCCGGCCTTCCCGAGGACGCCTCTGTCATAACCCTCGCGGTGAGCGGGCCTTACCTGCTTGCCGGCACCTACAAGCGCGGGATCTGGCGCCTGCCCCTTTCCGAGCTCCCCAAGGCGGACCGATAAACTGAATCTATCAGATCCGGCCCTATCCCAGCGCCACTTCGCTGATCTCGATCTTCTCCCGCGCCGCGACGCCCAGCCCGAGCCCCTCGGCGATCTCCAGGAAGGCGCTTGGCCTCAAGACGCTGATAATTTGCCGAATATATAATAATAAGCTGATCAGTCAACCGATCTGCAATAATATCCAAGGCGCGAAGATCACTGATATCGCGGCTTGTTTCTCATCACTTCCTTGAGCCGGGCCGCGAACCGCTTTCCCGCCGCCTTCTCCTGTTGCCTGCGCGCCTTTTCATCCTTTTTCAATTCCATGAAACGCACCTCGCGGCGCAGCTTCAGGTAGCTTTCCAGCCGCCGGGCGTCAAGCCGGCCGTCCCCGGCCGCGGCCCGCACGGCGCAGCCGGGTTCGTTCTCATGGCGGCA
>MEYF01000019.1:9933-10045 GCA_001775755.1 Candidatus Aminicenantes bacterium RBG_19FT_COMBO_65_30
GCCGCGAGCCTCTCGATATCCACGAAAGCCCTGTCCAGGCTCTCTTCCTCGGCCCAGAGCTGCAATTCGCGCATCCCGGGCGAATCGATCAACAAGGCCCCCCCGGGAAGCC
>MEYF01000020.1:0-182 GCA_001775755.1 Candidatus Aminicenantes bacterium RBG_19FT_COMBO_65_30
CATCTCCAGGCAATAGTACTTCGGCTTGGCCGGGTCCTCGACGGCTTCGAAGGCCCGTTTTTCCTCCCAGGCGCGCTGCCACTTGCTCTCGATCGCGGCGAAATCGTAGGTCTCTATCATGATCCTAACATCCTCGAAAGAATGGGTTTTCATCTTAGATTCATCCCCCCCTAAAGTCAAGG
>MEYF01000020.1:216-12064 GCA_001775755.1 Candidatus Aminicenantes bacterium RBG_19FT_COMBO_65_30
TGATCCTCCATTGGTTAGCTCAGCAAAAGCCGGATCCCTGCTTTATGCTCCCTCCGGCGACACCCCTCGGCCCCGGGCTCAGCGGTCGCCTTCGTCCGCTGCGGTGATCCTCCATTGGTTAGCTCAGCAAAAGCCGGATCCCTGCTTTATGCTCCCTCCGGCGACACCCCTCGGCCCTAGTCTCAGCGGTCGCCTTCGTTCGCTGCGGTGATCCTCCATTGGTTAGCTCAGCAAAAGCCGGATCCCTGCTTTATGCTCCCTCCGGCGACACCCCTCGGCCCCGGGCTCAGCGGTCATCTCCGGCGGGAATACCTCGAGCGTTCGAGAGCGGGCTTGCTGAGAGGCCGGCTGACCCGGCGGTCGTGGCATAAATCGCGGCGAATGGCTATACTGAGGGGAGCGCGGACGGCCATGGCGATCATCGAAACACGCGAGCTCTCGGCGGGATACGACGACGGGTACGTCATCCACGATGTCTCCCTCGCCGTCGGGCCGGGTGAATTCGTGGCCGTCCTCGGCCGGAACGGCTCGGGGAAAAGCACGCTGATCAAGGCCGTCCAGAACCTCCTCGGCAACGTCCGCGGCGCGGTCCTCTGCGGCGGCGAGGACGTCTTCCGGATGAGCCCGCGCCGGGTCGCGTCGATGATCGCCTACGTCCCCCAACTGGCCGAGCCCGTCTTCGAATACGCGGTGGAGGAGGTCGTTCTCATGGGCCGCTTCGCCCGCCAGGGCCGGTTCGAGAAAGCCTCGGCCGAGGACGACGCGGCCGTGGCCGAGGCCATGCGCCTGACCGAGGTCGGGAGCCTCAGCGGCAAGAGGCTCTCCCAGCTGAGCGGCGGCGAGCGCCAGAGGGTCTTCATCGCCCGGGCCCTGGCCCAGGACACTCTCCTTCTCCTGCTCGACGAGCCCAGCCTCCATCTCGATATCAGCTACCAGGCCGAGGTCTACGGCATTCTCAAAGGCCTGCAGAAGGATAAGGGCAAGACCGTCGTCGCCGCCGAGCACAACATCAACCTGGCCGCGGCCTACGCCGAGCGGCTGGTTTTTCTCAAGGACGGCATCGTCGCGGCCGAAGGAACGCCCGAGGAGACGGTCACGGCCGCCAACATCCGGGAGATCTTCGGCGCGGAGGTCGACATCCGCGAGAACGCCCGCTCGGGCTTGCCGGAAATATCGTTGGTTGGTCGAGGAGCGGGCCAATGAGCGCGGCGGCGGGGAGCGGCAAGAACGCGCAAGAACGAGCGCTTGTCCTCGTGGCACTTTTGTTCCTAGCCCCGGCCCTGATTCTGTGGGTGCCGGTGCTCAAAGGCGCCCAAGACCTCAAGGACGACATCGGCCGGCCGTTCCCCCTGCCCGCACGGACTCCCGAGAGGATCGTTTCCATGGCCCCGAACATCACCGAGATCCTCTTCGCCCTCGGCCTCGGCGACCGCGTCGCCGGGGTCACGCGTTTCTGCGACTATCCGCCGGAAACGCGTTCTCTCCGCAGGATCGGCGGCCTCGTCGACCCCAACATCGAGGTCATCCAGTCGCTTGATCCGGACCTCGTCATCGCCTTCCGGGGAAATCCCCTCCGGCTCGTCGACAGGATCGGGAAGCTCGGGCTCCCCGTGTTCGTTCTGGACATCGGCGAAGGACTCGAGGCCCTCTTTCCGCTCATCGCCAAGATAGGCCGGGTCACCCGGACCGAAGACCGGGCGGACGACCTCGCCGCCGAGCTCCGCAGCAGGCTCGAGGCCGTGGACATAGCCATGCTGGGGATCGCTTCGAGACCGAAGGTCTTCGTCCTCCTCTACGGCCAGGGGCTGTGGACATGCGGCGGAGAGAGCTACGTCGACGACCTCATCGGCCGTGCCGGCGGAACGAACGTCGCTTCGTCCCTGCCCAAGAAATGGGCCCTCTACAAGCGCGAGCGGATCCTCAAGGACGACCCGGACGTCATCTTCATTCTCGCCCGCTCCTCCGAGGACTTCACGGCGGGCCGGGACTGGCTGTTGCGGACAGCGGGTGTCGCGAGCGTCGCGGCCGTGAAGTCCGGGAGGATCTACGAGCTCGACGAGAACGCGGCCAGCCGCTTCGGCCCGAGGCTCTTGGATATCCTCGACCGGGTGGCCAAGCTCCTCCATCCGGAGCGCTTCGGAGAACGGCCGTGAGCCGCAAGACCGGACGCCGTCTCTTCTGGGCGGCGTGTCTCGTCCTGTGCCTCGCCGGCTTCCTCGTCTCCCTCCTCGTCGGCCCGGTCAGGACGACGCCCGGCGACCTGCTTCGCTTCATCCAAAGCCCCGACCGCGTCCAGTCGGCGATCTTCATCGACCTCCGCCTGTCCCGGGCCGTCCTGGCCTTCCTGGTCGGCGCGGCCCTGGCCCTCTCCGGAGCCATCCTCCAGGGGTATTTCCGTAATCCCATGGCCGACCCGTTCGTCGTCGGCGTCTCGTCGGGAGCCTCGCTCGGGGCCGTCGTCGCGGCCTCCCTCGGGTTCGAGGCCGCCGTCTTCGGCTTCTCGGGCCCCGGACTCCTGGCCTTCCTCTCCGGCCTCGCGATCGTGTCGCTCGTCTACGCCCTGTCGTTGCGGCGAGGGGGCTTCAAGGTCGAGACGATCCTCCTGACCGGAATCGCCGCGGGCGCGCTGGCCTCGGCCCTGACCTCGTTTTTCCTGTTCATGCGCTCGGATTCCTACGACCAGGCGGTGTTCTGGCTCCTCGGCAGCTTCCAGCTCGCCGAATGGGGCCAAGTTGCGACGATCGCCCCCTGGGTCGTCCTGTGCCTTCTGGCCTCGGCCTGGCTGGCCCGGGACATGGACCTCCTCGCTCTCGGCGACGAAACGGCCCAGGCCCTCGGCTGTCCCGTCCGGCGTGTCAGGAAGGTCTTCCTGGCTATGTCGGCCCTCCTGGCGGCGCTCGCCGTGGCCGTGAGCGGGATCATCGGGTTCGTCGGCCTGGTCGTCCCCCACTGGGTCCGCATCCTGATCGGCCCCGGCCACCGCGCCCTGTTCGTCTCCTCCGCTCTGGCCGGCGGGACATTCCTTCTCTATTGCGACCTCCTCGCCCGCAACCTCCTCGCCGCGGAGCTGCCCATCGGCGTCATCACCGCGGCCGTCGGCGCCCCGTTCTTCCTCTATCTTCTCCACAAGAAGCGCTAGACCCTCTTTTTTTCCCAGAACTCCAGTTTTTGTCTCTCTATCTCACCTCTGCCCATCGCGCTTCTGAATCCGCTGCGATGCCAAAGGAGGGTCGAGGGGTATCGGCGGATTGAGCGGCGGGGAGCGGAGCCGATCCCCGAGACCGCTCCATGCATCGCAGCGAGGAAAGCAGTCGGACCGGCCATTGGGAAAGTCGAGCGAGGCTGTTGCTTCGGGCCGAGGGGAAGAGCGAGCGTTAAGGACGGTGGCGCAGGGGCGATGCCCGGAGGCGGCCGCCGAATAGTGGGGCTGAGAGGTATCGTCGGAGGGAGCATAAAGCGGTAATTTAGCCTTGCTGGGCCGGATACGCGGATTCCTCCCATCGGATCCGGCCCGGCAAGGCGTTAAGAATTACCGCAGCGAACGCAGACGATGCCCGAAGCCCCTCCGCGGCCGATGGAGTGGCGCGCCCCGAGCCTGGAGGTCCGATAAGCAAGATCTACCCCCAAGGCCCGATTGAACTCTGGCGCCCCGCCGGCCGTATGGTAGAATGAGGCCCCATGAATTTCTTCTTCGTCCGGGATTACCGCCACCGTCCCCGCTTCTTCTCGGCCGAGCCGCTCGGCCCGCTGCCGGCTAAGTTTTCGAAGTCCCGGGCCATCTGGGAGACGGCCAAGAAGAAGGTCACCGGCCTCAACCCCAGAACCCTCCTCCAAGAACAGGCCTTCGAGCGCGGCGGCCGTCCCGGCGACGGAGCGCTTCGCATCCTCCACTCCGGGCATGCCGACGATAAGGCCGTCCGGACGAAGTTTTTCTTCTTTCTCCAGCGCATGCGGACACGCCACGTCCTCATCCTGGCGGGCGAAGCCGTCGTCCTGCCCGTGAGCGCCCTGGCCGCTCTCCTGCCCGGCCCGAACATCTTCTTTTACGTCCTGGCCATCCTAATGGTCATCCAATGGCAGGCCCTCCGCGGCCTCACCCGCCTTCTCCATAAAGACCATGAATTCGTCGCCGATCCCTTGCTCGCCGAGTGGGAGGACGCGGTCGACGCCCGCGACGAGGCCCGCTTCCCGGAGCTCCTCGAGCGCCTCGAGAAAACGCACGGCCTCCCCTCCCCCCGCAAGCTCCTCTGGAAATAGCCCCTTCCTTTAAAATTGACAAGCTCTCCTTTTTGGCTTATGGTGAAAGCACCATGACGCTCACGCTAAGCCAAGTCCTGGGGATCATCTTGACCGTGGCGGCCGTCGTCGCCGTGACCTTTCTCGTCCTCTTCCTCAACCAGCTTCGCCGGACCGCCCGGGAGGGCGAGAAGACCCTGGTCAAGGCCCAGGAGACGATGGACGGGCTGAAGGAGATCGAGGTCAAGATCAACGCCGGCCTGGACAACGCGGGGGAAGTCCTGGCGGCTTCGAAGAGGGCGGTGACCGGACTCTCGGGGATCACATACTTCCTCACCTCCAGGATCATCCGGCCCTCGGCGAGATTTTGGCCGTTCCTCTTCCCGCTGCTCAGCTTCGGCCTGCATCAAATGAAAAGGAAAAAGGAGAAAAAGGATGGGTGAGAACAGAGACAGTCATTTCTGGGATTCCCTGCTGACGTTCGTGGCCGGCGCGGCCGCGGGCTTCATCGCCGGCATCCTCTTCGCCCCGGCGAGCGGCAAGGAGACGCGGAAAAAGATCAAGGACCAGGCCGCGAAGACCGGCGAAGCGGCCAAGGAAGGCTACGAGAAGATCACCAAGGAAGCCGAAAAGGGCATCCGGATGGTCAAGGAAAAAACGGGCGAGGGCGTCGACGCCATCCGCGATTTCATCGAGAAGAAGAAGGAAGAATTCCAGCACAAGGCCGGGTCCGCAGAGGACAAGTAGCCCGAAGCCGGACGCTCCGTTCCCCGCATCTCCCTTTCGTCCCCCGGCCGCCGGGCGGGGGGTCTGTATTTTCGGGCCCGCCCGCGCTACAATAATGAGATGAAGCGAATCGCCTGCGCCGTCGTTCTGATCGCGGCCGTTCTGGCCGTCTTCCCGTCGGGCGTCCGGGGCGTCGACCCGAAAATGAGCCGGCGGATCGACGAGGAGATCGAAAAGAACAAGGCCGAGATCGTCAAGATCCGGCGGTTCATCCACATGAATCCCGAGCTCGGCAACCGCGAGTTCGAAACGGCCCGCCTCATCGCCAACAAGCTCCAGCCCCTCGGCTTCGAGGTCCGGACGGGCGTCGCCAAGACCGGCGTCGTGGCCGTCCTCAGGGGAGGCCAGGCCGGTCCGGTCGTCGCCGTCCGGGCCGACATGGACGCCTTGCCGGTCCAGGAGACGACCAACCTCCCCTTCAAGTCCCTGAACCCCGGCGTCATGCACGCTTGCGGTCACGACGTCCATTCCTCGGTCGTGCTCGGGACGGCCCTCGTCCTCAACGCCCTCAAGGACGGCATCAAGGGGACCGTGACCTTTCTCTTCCAGCCTGCCGAGGAAGGCGCGCCCGAGGGCGAGGAGGGAGGGGCGGACCTCATGGTCAAGGAAGGAGCCCTGGACAACCCTCCCGCCGGGGCGGTCTTCGGCTTCCACGTCTGGCCCGAGAACGTCGGCTCCGTGCTCTTCGCCCCGGGCAACGTGACCGCCGCGGCCGACACCTTCGTCATCACGGTCAAGGGAAAGGGCGCCCACGGCGCGCGGCCGCACGAAGGGGTGGACGCCGTGGTCATCGCCGCCGAGATCGTCACCGCGTTCCAGACGATCATCAGCCGGGCCTCGGACCCGACCGATCCCGCCGTGCTGACCGTCGGCACCATCAACGGCGGCGCCCGCCGCAACATCATCGCCGAGCGCGTCGTCCTCGAGGGGACGGTCCGGACGCTGAGCGAGGCGAACCATAAAAAGGTCCGTCTGCTCATGGAGAGCATCGTCAAGAACATCACCGGAATGTACGGCGCGGATTTCCAGTTTGAGTATAAAGAGGCCCTCCCGTCCGTCTTTAATAATCCGGAGCTTACCGCCGCCATGGCCCCGACCCTGGTGAAGCTCCTGGGGAAGGACAAGATCGTCGAGTGGCAGCCGCAGATGATCGCCGAGGACTTCGCCTTCCTGGCCCGGAAGGTCCCCGGCTTCTACTTCTTCCTGGGCGTCAAGAGCCCGGCCCAGGCAGCGGCGGCGCCCCTCCACAGCCCGAACTTCAGCCCGGACGAGAGGAGTATCCCCCTGGGGGTCAGGATCCTCAGCCACCTCCTGCTCGACGCCCTGGCGGGCCAGAGCGCCCTCGGCTCAGGCGGTCCGGGCTTCTAAGACCCAGCCCCTTTCCCTTTCTTTTCCTGACGTCCGCCTTCGCCCTCGGCATCGCCGCGGCCTCGGCCCTCACCGTCCCAGCCGGCTTGGCCTGTGGGTTGTCCTTCGTCTTCGTCGGGGCCGGGTGGTTTTTTTTCGCCGGCCGCGCCGACCGCGCGGCCGCGTTCATCCTCGTCGCCGCCGTCGCCGCCGCGGGCGCCGCCCGCCTGTCCATCCACGACAGTAAATATCAAGCCAACGCCCTCCGTTCTTATAAGGCCGGCGGCTACATCGACGTCTCGGGGCGCCTCTACCGGTCGCCCGGCCGCGAACCGGACAGGGACGTCCTGTTCGTCGACGTCCGGACGGTCGGGACGGGCCTTGAGGAGAAGCCTGTCCGCGGCCGTCTCCGGCTGAGCGTGCCGTTCGTCCGGGAGACCCGCCGCCGGCTCGATTTTCTCGTCGGGGACGGGATCAGGGCCTCGGTCCGCTTGAGCTCGGGCGGCTCGTTCCGCAATTTCGGCGCCTTCTCGTACGAAAGATATCTTCAGGGCCTGAACGTCCACCGGCGGGCCTCGACGAAATCCTCCCTCCTCGTCGCCAAGACAGGATCCGCCCCGGCCGGCTCGGTCCGGGCCCGGGTGTCGCGCATCCGCCGCGGCATCCAGGCCGAGCTCGAGCGGCGGTTCCCCGCGCCGGACGGGAAGGACATCTCCTCCGCCGGGGCCGTCCTCGAAGCCCTGCTCCTCGGCGAGGACGGCCGGATGGACGAGCCGACCGTCGAGAACCTCCAGAAGACGGGCCTCTATCATCTGTTCGCCATCTCCGGCGGGCACATCGCCATCATCAACGTGCTTCTCTTTTCCCTGTTCCGGCTGGTCCGGATGTCCCGGCGCGCCTCGAGCCTCGCCCTGGCCTTTTTCCTCGTCTTTTACACCGTCCTCGTCGAGGGCAGTCCCTCCGTCCTCCGGGCCACGCTCATGACCCTGGCCTTCCTCGCCGGGCGGCTCCTCTGGAAGGACGTCCACATCCTGAACACGATCTTTGCGAGCGCCTTCGTCCTGCTCCTCATCAATCCTTCGAGCCTCTCCGACATCGGCTTCCAGCTGACCTACGCCGCCACGCTGACCATCATCCTCTTCGCGCCTCCCCTGCTCAAGAAGCTGCCGCGCCTGCCGCTCAAGGCGGCCGAGCTCGCCTGTCTCTCCGTCACCGCCGCGCTGGGCGCCGCCCCGCTCATCGCCAGGAATTTCAACCGCGTCACGTTCTCTTCGCTTCTCCTGAATCTCGCCGCCATCCCTCTCGTCGGGCTGATCATGGGCATCGGCTACGCCTTCCTGCCGTTCGCGGCGGCGTTCCCCGCGTCGGCCGCGCCTCCGGCAGCGGTCCTCGGGCTCCTCGTCGCGATCTTTTCCCGGATCTCCCACGCGCTCGACCCTTTCCCGTTCCTGTCCTTCCGGGTCCCGACGCCGCGGGCGGGGATCCTCTTCGGCTATTTCTTGTTCCTCGGGCTGAGCCTCGTCCGGCCGCGTTTCCGGGGCCAGCGCTTGGCGGTCCTCTCCGGATTCTTCCTTTTCCTGCTCCTCCTCGTCCTTTCGCCGTTCCGCCCGTCCTCGCCCGATTTGAAGGTCACCCTGATCGACGTCGGCCAGGGCGAGTCCATCCTCGTCGAGTTCCCGGGCCGTCGGGCCATGCTCATCGACGGCGGGGGCCTCGCCGCGAGCCCCTTCGACGTCGGGGAGAGGGTCGTCTCTCCCGTCCTTTGGCGCAAAGGGATCAAGAGGATCGACTACCTGGTTCTCACCCATCCCCATCCCGATCACCTCGACGGGCTCGTCGCCGTGGCCCGGAACTTCCGGGTCGGGGAATTCTGGGAGGGTCTGCCCGCCCGGAACGACGGGATCTACGCCGACCTCGGCCGGGCCCTGCCGCCGACCGTCATCCGGCGGCGCTGCGGCCGGGGATCCCATTTTGAAGAGGGCCCGGTTTCGGTGGACGTCCTCCATCCGCCGCTCGATGCCGCTTCCGGCCCGGCCCAGGTTGACAATGAGAATTCGCTCGTGATCAGGATAACCCTGGGAGGGACGGCGTTCCTTTTCATGGGCGACACCGGAACCGCCACGGAACAGGCTCTCCTCGAGGCAGGCGTCAACCTGGTGAGCACGGTGCTCAAGGCCGGGCACCACGGCAGCGCCGCGTCGACGTCCTCGGACTTCCTCGCCGCCGTCCGCCCCCGGCTCGTCCTCGTTTCCGCCGGGGAAGGCAACACCTACGGCTTCCCCAGCCCGGGCGTCCTCGCCCGGTGCCGGAGCGCGGGGGCCGAGGTCCTCAGGACGGACCTCGACGGCGCCGTCGAGATCAGGACCGACGGCCGGCATCTCGCGGTGCGGACCGCGGACTTCCGTTTGACACGCACGACTAAATCCATGATAATTGTCGTAGACTAGAGGAGTATCACGGTCATGCAAAAGAAAAAAATTCTGGCGACGCTATTTCTTCCCCTGCTCCTGGCATCCTTTCTCCAGTCCCAGAGTCTGGGCGATCTGGCCAAGAAGGAGAAGGCGCGCCGGGCGGCCCTGAAGGGCAAGCACGCCACGGTCGTCACCGAAGCCGACCTGGCCAAGGTTAAGAGGCAGCCGGCCGTCGAGTCAAGAATACAGGAACAGACCGCCGCGGAAAGAGCGGCCCAGGCCGGGCAGGCCGAGGAAACCGCGGCGGGCGCGGAGGAGGCCAAGGCCGCCGCCGAGGGCGAGAAGCCCGCCGAAGAGACCCCGCCCGGCGAAACGCCGGCCATATCCGAAAAAGACACCCAGAAGAAACAGGCCGAGCTCGCGGACATCGCCCAGCAGAAGGCCGAGCTGGTCGACCTTCTGACCCTCAAGATGAACACCCTCTACCAGGAATTCTACGGCCTCGACAACCTGAAATCCCGCGAGATGATCCAGCTCCAGATAAGCGACACGTACGACAAGCTCCTCAAGGCCGAGACGGAGTCGGCCAAGGCGAGAAAAGACCTCGAGGATTTCCTGGCCCAGACGAAAAAGGACAGCGTCCCCGCCATCTGGATCAAGTAGTGGATCCCGTCCGTTCCGGCAAGCGCACGCCGACCCAGCTCCGGCCCCTCAAGATCAGCATCGATGAGCTCGACTTCGCCGACGGCTCGGCCCTGATCGAGGCCGGGCGAACGCGCGTTCTGGCCGCGGCCACCATCGACGAGAGGGTGCCGCCTTTCCTCAAGGGCACGGGCCGGGGCTGGATCACCGCCGAATACGCCATGCTCCCCCGGGCGACCGAGGAGCGGACGCCCCGCGAGCGCACCGCCGGACGCGTCTCGGGACGGACGCAGGAGATCCAGCGGCTCGTCGGCCGCGCCCTGCGGGCCGTGACCGACCTCCGGGCCTTGGGCGAGAGGCAGATCATCATCGACTGCGACGTCATCCAGGCCGACGGCGGCACGCGGGCGGCCTCGGTCACGGCCGGCTGCGTCGCCCTCGGCCTGGCCCTCAAGAAGATGATCGACCAGGGCCTCATCGACCACATGCCCCTCCGCCATCTCGTCGCCGGGGTGAGCGTCGGCATCGTCAGGGGCCGGACCCTCCTCGACCTCGACTACGCGGAGGACTCCCAGGCCGAGCTCGACATGAACGTCATTGAGACCGATCGGGGCGAGCTCGTCGAGGTCCAGGCCGGGGCGGAGAAAAATCCCTTCTCGCGCAAAGACCTCCTCGGCCTGCTCAAGCTGGCCGACAAGGGCATCGCCAAGATCATCCGCATCCAAAAAGAGACCCTCAAGAAGAAGAGCATCCTGTTCATGGCTTACGGGTACAAGGACAAGCCCGGACCCTTGTCGGGTCCGGGCTGAGAAAAATCCGGGACATAACCCTTTTCTCTGGAAAAGGGATTGTGTCCCCGGGATTTTTCCAGGGCGGCTAAACCCGGCTTGACAATCCTCCCTCATAAAAAATAAAATCAATCCTTGGAGAGGTTTTTTCTCGATCCTGTCCCCGACGCCCGGGGATTAAACCCAAGGAGGTCGTCATGAACCTGACATCCTGGCTCATCATCGCCGGCGCCGTCGTCGTCTTCTTCGCCCTGGTCATCCTCGTCCTGGCCCTGCGGTACAGGAAGGTCGGGCCCAACGAGGCCTTGATCATCGCCGGCGGCCGCAAGCGGACCCTGGTCCTGGCCGACGGGACGAAGCGCCGGGTCGGATACCGCTATCGCCTCGGCGGCGGCATCTTCGTCTGGCCCGGGATGGAAAAGGTCTACGTCCTCCCCATGGACGTCATCTCCGTCTCGATCCGCACGCCCGAGGTCCTGACATACGGCGGCGTCCCCATCATGGCCGAGGCCTCGGCCCAGGTGAAGATCGACTCCTCCGACGAGACCATCCACCTGGCCGCCGAGCAGTTCCTGGGGATCGGCCGGGACGGCATCCGCGACGTGGTCGTCAACGTCCTCGAAGGCAAGCTCCGCGAGGTCATCGGCGGCATGTCCGTCGAGGAGATCTACCGCGGCCGCCAGGAGTTCTCGAACCGCGTCGTCCAGGCCGTCAAGGCGGACTTCTCCCGGATGGGCCTGGTCATGCTCTCCTTCGCCCTCAAGGACATCAGCGACACCCAGGGCTACATCGACGCCCTGAGCAAGCCCCAGATCGCGGCCGCCAAACGCGACGCGGCCATCGCCCAGGCCGAGACGGAAAAAGAATCCATCATCAAGTCTTCCCAAGCCCGCAAGGAGGCCGAGGTCGCCCGCCTCCAGGCCGAGGCCCTGATCGCCAAGGCCCAGTGGGAGAACGAGGCCAAGAAGGCCGAGTCCCAGGTCGCGGTCAACACCAAGAAGGCCCAAGCCGACTTCTCCTACGAGCTCGAGCGCCACCGCTTGGGCCAGGACCTCAAGAAGGAAGAGGCCAAGGTCAAGCAGGTCGAGAAGGAAGAGGCCATCAAGATCGAACAGCTCGAGATCGCCCGCAAGGAGAGGGAGCTCGAGGCGACCGTCATCAAGCCGGCCGACGCCCGGAAATACCAGATCAAGTCCGAGGCCGAAGCCGAGGAATTCCGCATCGCCGCCGAAGCCAAGGGCAAAGCCGAGGCCCTCAAGCTCGAAGGTCTGGCCGAAGCCGACCAGATCAGGGCCAAGGGCGGCGCCGAGGCCGAGGCCATGATGAAAAAGGCCCAGGCCTGGGAAAAGTACACGCAAGCCGCCGTCCTCGACACCTACATCAAGGCCCTGCCCGAGCTGGCCCGGGCCGTCTCCGAGCCGCTGTCAAAGGTCGACAAGATCGTCATCGTAAGCGGCGATAAGGAGCTGGGCACGACCAAGATCACCGCCCAGGTCGCCCAGATCCTGGCCCAAATGCCCGAGGTCGTCAAATCCCTGACCGGGGCCGACATCCGCGAATTCCTCAAGAGCAAGCTCTCCCCCGAGGCCAAAGACGCGAAGAAGTGAGCGCCCGGCCGGGCGTCGAGGCAGGTGAACC
>MEYF01000021.1 GCA_001775755.1 Candidatus Aminicenantes bacterium RBG_19FT_COMBO_65_30
TCAGGCTATATTAGTACCTCTTTTTATGTTAAAAGCTGATAGCAAGATGAAGAAAAAGGGCAAAAACATAGTCCGGGAATATTTCGAACTCATCGCTGAGACAGCCGTCTTCGTCTTCTTCGTCATGACATTCGTTGTCCAGGCCTTTCAGATTCCTACCGGGTCGATGATTCCGAAACTCCTCGTCGGAGATTTCCTCTTGGTTAACAAGATGGCCTACGTGCGGCCCTCGTTCTCACTTGAGGGTGTGCTGCTGCCGCAGAAGCAAATCAAGAGAAAAGATATCATTGTCTTCAAGTGGCCCGGTGATTTAACTAAAGACTATGTGAAGCGCGTGATCGGCCTGGAGGGGGACAAGGTCGAAATCCGAGCCAAGCAGCTTTACGTCAATGACGAGCCCATCGACGAGCCCTATAAGATCCATAAAGACAGCCAGGCTTATTCGAAGGACGACGCGTATCATTACGACCTGGCTATACGGGATAATTATGGACCAGTTGTCGTTCCGGCGGGACATCTCTTTGTTATGGGAGACAATCGCGACGACAGCGCGGATAGCCGGACGTGGGGCTTCGTGCCTCTAGTTAATATCAAGGGGAGGCCCTGGATCATTTATTTTTCATACGAAGCTGAGCGGGACGCATATCTGAAAACGAGCTTCCGAGACCGGTTGAAAAAAATATTGAACTTCATCCCCAATGCCCGCTGGGGACGCCTTTTCAAAATCATCAACTAGCTCCAGCAAGCGCTGTCAATTTAATCCCCACGGGAAGAATTCCTGACCGACAATGTCCTTCACGGCTTAGGATTCAAAGCCGCTCGGCGATATTTAGGACCCGCACGATCCTTTCTCGGTCGGGCACCGCAGTTGTTGTGTGGTCACCTATCAAGGCTTCCAGATCATCCGATAGCGTTTGATGTACTGTATTCCCTCTTCATCTTGGACGATCGCATAGAGCTTGCCGTCTTTAAAAACCAGTGGCTCACCCGGAATGAGATAGTCGCAGAGATAGCGTCCTTCTGGGTCGAAGATATTGAAGAGGGCGACTCCCGATTTAAGATCCCTCTGCCAGGTCGAAACGAAGATGCGGCCTTCCTCGTCGGCATAGACCCACCAGATGGGCGGCAGGAAACGGGGAATGGTAACCTCGTCCCGGGATTGGATCCCGTGCTGCCTCATCTGGCGGTCGATGTCCAGATCGGTGACCGGGACGGGATCGTACTGCTTGTGGATGGTCCGGGTCGGGCGACCCCCCGCGTCGAAGACGCTCAAGCGATAGCCTTCCTGCCCGTCAGCGCAGACGATCTCCCGGCCGCGCGAAATGTCCCATCTTATCACGCTCGAGAACAACGCAAACTTGCCGGACGGGTCCGGCATGGGGGAGGACGCCAGAACGCTTTTCGGCTCGAGATTCCGTCCGCAGACAGCGACTTCGTACCGGGGATTCTGCTCGTCCATGACCATCCGTGTGCCCACGGCATCTCCGTTCTCGAGATACTTGAGGAAGGCCAGGCGCAAGATCGAGTTATCCTGGCTCCGGAGGAAGTTTCCCGAGCGTTCGAAAAAGGACAACCGGCCCATTTCCCCGACCAGCAACTCCCCGGCCGGAGAGAGGGCAATATAGAATGCGGCCTGGAATTCTCCCGGACCCTGACCTTGTCTTCCGATCGAGCGAATGTGGCTGCCGTCGCCCGAAAAGACATCTGCCCTCGACTTCCGCTGGTCAAGGGCGAAGATTTCGCCCTGATCGTCGACGGCCAAGCCCCGCAAGCGGACGAACATGTACTCCTCGGCGCCTTCGGCCATCCCGATCGTCAGTTCCTCCTGGAGTTCCAAACCCCCTTGCGGATACATCGGTACTTTGGGATTACGGACGACCGTCACGCCGTCAGCAGTCTCGATCGAACCCTTCCAAGCCGGTTCTCCTTTGCAGCCCCAAGCAACGGCAAAGATCGACGCCCCGGCAAGCCAAATCATCGTTTTTCGCATAGGGCCCCTCTCTTTATCTCTATCCCCAGGGAAGATAACCCCGCCTCGGGCAAGTGTCAATAGCTCGAAGATGTGCCGGCAGAAGGTCGCGGCTTTCTTGCGGGATTCATGCAGAAAACGGCGGAAAACGATGGAAAATAACGGAAGGGATATTTCTGAAGCTCGCCCCCGTAAGTCGTTGAGCTTCTCGGGATAACAGGGGAAAACATGGTGGGGTGAGTGAGGGGAATCGAACCCCCAACCTTCGGATCCACAGTCCGATGCTCTAACCGTTGAGCTACACTCACCGTCCGGTTGGCGCTAAATTATCGCACGGCGGCCTCGGGGAGTCAACTCGCAGGAGCTGTGGCTTTCGACTTGTTTAGCCCGGAAAATTCCATCGAAAAACCGGGACACGATCCCTTTCCCGGAGAAAAGGGTCATGTCCAGAATTTTCCGGCCCGGCCTGGAGCTTAGCAATGAAATTCGGAAACGGGTTTTGTGTCCCCGAATTAGCCCTTCTGGCCCTCGATGAGATCGAGGACGTCCTCGGAATCGCGCCAGTGTTCGCGGACGCGGACCTGGAGGTCAAGATAGACCTTATGGCCCACATGCTCCTCGATCTCGCGGCGGGCCTCGATGCCGACCTGCTTGACGAGCGAGCCGTGGCGGCCGATGACGATCTTCCTGTGGTTGTCCTTCTCGACGAAGATCGAAGCCCGGATGAGGGTCACCGGCCTCGTCTCGCCCTCCTTCTTCCAGTCCGCCTGCTCCTTCTTTTCGATGGTCTCGATGTAGACGGCGGTGACGAAGGGCAGCTCCTCGGTGACGTACTTGAGGATCTTCTCCCGGATGATCTCGGCGAAGAGGAACCGCTCCGACTGGTCCGAGATCTCCTCGTCCGAGTAGAGTTTGGGCGCCAGGGGCAGGATCTCCGTGAGGAGCTTTTCCAGGACGTCGAGGTTGATGCCCTTCAGGGCCGAGATGGGGACGATCTCGCGGAAGGGGAAGAGGTCCTTGTAGTGGTCGATGATGGGCAGGACCTTGTCCTTGCGGACGACGTCGACCTTGTTGATGAGCAGGAAGACGGGCGTTTTGACCCTATGCAGGATCTCCAGGACGTACTCGTCGCCGTGGCCGAATTTCTCGGTCGCGTCGATGAGGAGGCAGACGACGTCGGACGTCTCGAGCGAGGAGTAGACGAAGTTCATCATCCTCTTGTTCAGGGTGTGGAGCGGCTTGTGGATGCCCGGGTTGTCGACGAAGACCGTCTGCCCCTTGTCCGTCGTCTTGATGCCCAGGATGCTGATCCGCGTCGTCTGGGGCTTGTCGGAGACGATAGCCACCTTTTGGCCGAGGAGGGCGTTGATGAGCGTCGACTTGCCCGTGTTCGGCCGGCCGACGAGGGCGACGTAGCCGGTCTTGAAGACGGGCTTCGGCGCCGCTTTCCGGGCCGGCGCCCGTTTCTTCGCGGCCGGCTTGGCCGGTTTGGCCGTCGCGACTTTGCTCGTGGCCGTCTCTTTTTTCGCCGTCCTCGGCATGTGTCCCCCTCGGCCCGTCTCAGGCCTTGCGGATCCTCAGCTTCTTGACTTTTTTCTGGTCGACGTCGACGACCTCGAGGAGGAGGCCCTTGATGGTCAGGGACTCGCCCTTGTGGGGAAGCCGCCCCAGATCGTGGGTGATGAGGCCGCCGACCGTGATGAAGTCGTCCTCGGCCAGCTCGACGTCGAACAGCTCCTCGAGCTCCTCGACCTCCGTCGCCCCGGAAACGGTGAAGTCGAGCGGGCCGTTCTCGATGATCTGGGCTTCCTCCGTATCGTACTCGTCCTGGATCTCGCCGACGATCTCCTCGACGACGTCCTCCATCGTCACCAGCCCGGAAACGCCGCCGTGCTCGTCGACGACGATGGCCAGCTTCTGCTTGACCTTCTGGAACTCCCGGAGGAGGTCGGACACGGGCATGGACTCGGGGACGAAGGCGACGGGCCGGATGAGGGCCTCGATGGGCTGGCCCTTGTGCTTCTCGTCGGAGTACTCGAGGATGTCCTTGGCCATGACGATCCCTTCCATGTTGTCGAGCCGGTCCTTGTAGACGGGCACCCGCGAGTACTTCTCCCTGATGATGAGGTCCTTGAGGTTGTCGATGGTCGCGTCCTTGCGGATGCAGACCATGTTGACCCGGGGCGTCATGACCTCCCGGACCACGGTGTCGCCGAACTCGACGACGCTCCGCAGGAGCTCGTCCTCGTCCTTGTCGATGATGCCCTCCTCGGTCGCCCCGTCGATGAACGTCTCGATCTCCTCGTCCGAGGCCTCCCTGTCCTCCTCCTGCTCCTCCCGCTGTTCCTCGCGTTCGAGGAGGTTGCGGGAGACGACGAGCAGGGGCGAGGCGAGGAAGCGGACCAGGGGCAAGGCCGGCAGGAACATCCTCATGAGGACGGGCTTTCCGACCGCGTTGAGCAGGCGGGGGACGAGATCGAGGAAGATCCCGTAGACGGCCAGGGCGGCCAGGAAGAGCCACAGGGGCCTCGTCCCCGCGCCCTGGAAGATGACGAAGCCGTAGACGACCAGGGCCAGGATGATGAGGATTCTCAAGAACTCGACGGCCAGCCGGGTCTCCTCGAAGCTCGCCAGGATCTTCGCCCGCTCCGCCTTGTCCCGGTTCTCGAGGAAGTGGCTCAGGGAGATCTTCGAATAGGAGCTGAGGACGATGTGGACGAGGGACAGGAGGAACGCGGCCAGGAAGGCGAAGCCCATACCGGTCCAGGTGACGGCGGCCATGGTCATGCGAGGGTGAGCCTATGGGCCTTCCGCTCCTCCTCCTCGATGCCGGCGAAGTGGTCGAAGCCGAGGAGGTGCAGGAAACCGTGGATGGCGAGCATCCGGAGCTCGCGGTCGAGGCCGTGGCCCTTGGCCCGGCTCTGGCGGAAGGCGACGGGCACGGCGACGGCGATGTCGCCCAGATAGAACTTGCCGTCCGGCCCTTTTTCGCCGAGGGGGAAGCTCAGGACGTCGGTCGGCTTGTCCTTCTTCATGTACTTCCGGTTCAGCGTGCGGATGGCCCGCTCGCCGACGAAGGCCAGCGTGACTTCGGGATCGGCGAGCCGGTAGCGCGCGCAGAGCTCTCCGAGGAGACGCTCAAACGCTTTCGTCCGGACCCGGTGCTTTTTCTGGCGGTTGATGATCGCGATCATTGTCTTTGTCTTTGTTCTTGGCCGGGGCCTTATTCCGGGCCGGCCGGCCGTTGAAGCCGAAGCCCGGGTACTCGACGCGGGGATGGTAAATGGCGAAGAGGATGGTCAGGAAGGCGGCGGCGACGGAGCGGAGCTCCCGAAGAGAGAAGTCGCAGGCGTCGAGCTGGCCGTCCTGGAGCGTCCCGTTGATGATGTCGGTGATAACCCGCTTGAGGTTGTCCTTGGTCGGGGCCTTGAGGCTCCTCGAGGCGGCCTCGATCGAATCGGCCAGCATGACCAGGCCGGATTCCTTCGTCTGCGGCGGCGGTCCCGGGTAACGGTAGGACTCCTCGCCCACGGTCTGCTCCAAGGGGTCGTAGGTCTGCTTGGCCTTGGCGTAGAAATAGCGGACGAGGGAGTTGCCGTGGTGCTGTTCGATCATCTCCCGCAGGGGCCGGGGCAGCTTGAGCTTGCGGGCGAGCTCGACGCCTTCCTTGACGTGGTTCTTGATGACGAGCGTGCTCATCGAGGGCGTCAGGTCCTTGTGCACGTCGAATTCCCGGGACCTGTTCTCGATGAAGTACTCGGGCATCTTCGTCTTGCCGATGTCGTGGTAGAGGGCTCCGGCCTTGGTCAGCTGGGTATCGAGGCCCAGCTCCTCGGCGCCCTTCTCGGCCAGCGTGGCGACGATGAGGGAGTGGTGGTATGACCCGGGCGCTTCGAGAGAGAGCTGGCGGAAGATGGGCAGGTCGGAGTTTGTCAGCTCGAGGAGTTTGGAGCCGGTGACGAAGCCGAAGGCCGATTCGACGAGGGGCAGGAGGAGGAAAGCCAGGACGGCGCTGGCCGCCCCGCCGAGAAGACCCATGACGACCTCCGCCGGGAGAAGGGCGAAGCTCGAGCTTCTCTCGATGAGGTTGAAGGCCACGATGACGAATGCGTTGACGGCCGGCAGGATGATGAACCCGGCCCGGAGTGTCGCCGCCCGAAAGCGCTTCCTGTAGAGCTTGACGCCGTAGATCGCGGCCAGGCCGCCTATGAAGGAGAAGATGGTCAGGAGGAAATCGCCTCCGAGCAGGATCCCGACGGTCAGGCTGTTGAGGATGATGTAGAGGAGCGTCATCTGATCGGGGACGAGGAAGGCGAAGATCAGCGTCCCGGTCTGGAAGGGAAAGGCGTAATAGAACGTCTCGACGCGGGAGAGGGAGGGGATGGTGAGCGCCCCGCTGGCCATCGCGGCCAGGGCGAGGAACATCTTATAAAGGACGAGGCTGCCGACGAGGGCCGTCCCCGCCATCCGGAACTGCCTCTCGGCCAGGTGCGGCTTGAAGGCCGTCCGGAGATAGGACCAGAGGGTCGTGAAGAGGAAGAGGTAGAGGAGGAGGCTGCCCGCGAAGTTGGGCAGCCAGCTCGAGCGCCGGCGGATCCTCTGATTGTACTCGTCCAGGATCTTGAGCGTTTCGGCCGTGACCTCGTCGCCCTTCCGGAGGATGACCCGGTCCTTCTTGACGGTGAAGGTGATCGTGCCGACCGCGGCCCTGGCCCGGGCCTTCCTCTTTTCCGTCTCGATCTTGTTATAGGTGACGTTGGCGGTCAGGAAGATTTGACCCAGATTCGCGAGCAGGGCCCGGCTTTTGGACGGGATCTCGATCCTCCCCAGGTCGTCGGCGAAGCGGCGCTCGCTCTCTCCGATGTCCAGGAGGTCGCCGACGCGGACCGTCCTTTCGCCGCCCTGCAAGTCGAGAAGAGTCAGGCCCCGTTCCTCTTCGCCGTGGATGAAGAGGTTCTTCGAGAGGATGATGCCCTGGCTGAAGGTCTTGGCCGCGAGGTTGACCATGAGCTCCTCGAGCTCGGCCGGGAATTTCAGGCGGACGAGGGCGACGACGTCCGCGAGCTCGAGGTCGATGCCGAGCTTGTCGAGGAGAGCCGTCCGGAGCTCCTCGGACCTGTGGTTCCCCGGGAACCGGAGGGTCCAATCCCGGCCTTGGGTGAATAGCCGGCGGATCTTATCCTCGGTATTGGCGAAGACGTTGGCGTCGAAGGTGTAGACGGCCAGGATGGCCGCCACGGCCTCTTCCTTCTTCCGCTCCGTCGCCTCGGTGTCCTCGATGATGAGGTCGAACGGCGCCGTGATGTCCGCCGGCGCGACGGCGCCCTGGGCGA
Organism: Candidatus Aminicenantes bacterium RBG_19FT_COMBO_65_30; assembly: GCA_001775755.1. GTDB lineage: Bacteria > Acidobacteriota > Aminicenantia > Aminicenantales > Saccharicenantaceae > RBG-16-66-30. Next base: position 7,303 of record MEYF01000021.1, read on the forward strand.
GCGTCGATAGGCTCCGCGAGGGCAGGCTGGTCAGGAAGAGGGCGATGATGACGGCGGTCACGCCCAGGAACAGCCAGGGGCTCCCGAGGAGCCTCGGGCCGAGGGAAAGCTTCTTTTCCTCTTCGACCGGGTCGGCGGCGGGGTGCCCGGGCTGGATCTCGGCCCTCTTGAAGAGCTTGATCTTGTCGAAGAAGGAGGTCGGCATGGGTCCTCAGCCCTCTTTGGCTTCGGCCTTCTGGTAGGCCTTGATGATCTTCTGGACGAGGGGATGGCGGACGACATCCTTGTCATTGAAGTGGACGAAGGCGATCTCCGGGAGAGGGGAGAGGATCTTCATGGCCTGGAGGACGCCCGACTTGCGGGGCTGGGGCAGGTCGATCTGGGTGATGTCGGCCGTGATGACCAGCTTCGAGTCGAAGCCGGCCCGGGTCAGCATCATCTTCATCTGCTCCCGGGTCGTGTTCTGGGCCTCGTCGAGGATGATGAAGGCGCTGTTCAGCGTCCGGCCGCGCATGAAGGCCAAGGGGGCGATCTCGATGACCCCCCGCTCGATCAGGCGGTTGGCCTGGTCGTACTGGAAGAGGTCGAAGAGGGCGTCGTAGAGCGGCCGGAGGTAGGGATTGACCTTCTGGATGAGGTCCCCGGGCAGGAAGCCGAGCTTTTCCCCGGCCTCGACCGCCGGACGGGTGAGGATGATGCGGTTGACGGCCTTGTTCTGGAGGAAGGCGAGGGCCATGGCCATGGCCAGGTAGGTCTTGCCCGTGCCCGCCGGGCCGATGCCGAAGACAAGATCGTAGTTCTTGATCGCCTGGAGATAGGCCTGCTGGTTCAAGCTTTTGGGGGTGACGGACTTCCGGGACAGGTTCAGCGGCTCGGATGGGACGTAGTCGTCCAGGCAGGAGAACGACCCCGCCTCGAGCATGTCCAGGGCGATGAGGAGGTCCTCCTCCCGGAGCTGGCGGCCCTTTTCTCCGAGCTCGCGGAGCTTTTCGAAATAGTGCTTGGCGAAGGCGGTCCTCTGGGCGTCGCCGTCGATGAGGAGCTGGTCCCCGCGCAGCGCTAGACCGACGCCCAGGCGGGCCCCGAGCTTCTTGAGGTTCTTGTCCAGGACGCCGGACAGGGCGGATTCGTTCATCAGGGGCTGGGCGATTTTTTCCATGCTCAGGGGCGGGGGGACGAGGGGTCTTCGTTTTCGGTCATGACCACGGCATTATAACCACGAGGCCGAGCCCCTTGTCAAGCCGCCCCCCCGGGGTTGAAAAAAAAGGCCGTCTGGTATATAAAAACAGGCATGGACAAAGAATTCACGACCGTATCGATACCGACCTCGCTCCACAAGAAGATCGAGGAGTTCATCAAGGGGACGGAGTACGGCTCCGTCTCGAGCTACGCCGCCAAGGTCCTCCGGGAGAGCCTGTCCAAGGCGGAGCCGGCGGCCGAGGTTTTCAGCCAGGACGAGGAAGAGAAGGTCAAGGAGCGCCTGAAGGCTCTGGGATATATCGACTAACCCGCCCGGCTGTTCGATCCCCTGATCCCCCCCGGCAGCAGAACAAGGAGGAAGCCATGATCCAACCCCACGGCGGCAAGCTCGTCGACAGGATTCTCGCGGGTAAGAAAAAGGAGGACGCGCTGGCCCGGGCCGGCCGCCTGCCCCGGCTGGTTATCGACTCCGAGATCGTCTCGGATGTGGAAAATATCGCCACCGGGGTCTACAGCCCGCTCGAGGGGTTCCTCGGCGAAGCGGATTTCCGGAGCGTCCTCACCGGAAGCCGGCTCCGGACGGACGTCGCCTGGACCATCCCCATCGTCCTCGACGCCGGCCGGGAGACGGCGGGCGGGCTGAGGACGGGCGAAGACGTCCTGCTCGCGGCCGAGGACGGCCGCCCCGTGGCCATCCTCCATCTCGAGGAAAAATACGGCTATGACAAGGGCGAGACCGCCGAGAAGGTTTTCGGAACGCGGGATCCGGCCCACCCCGGCGTGGCCCAGGTCCTGGCCATGAAGGACGTCCTCCTGGCCGGGCCGGTCGACCTGCTGGAGGTGACGCCGACCCCTTTCGACCGCTACAAGCTTTCGCCCAAGGAGACGCGCGTTCTGTTCGAAGCCAAGGGGTGGCGCACGGTCGTTGGCTTCCAGACCCGTAACACCCCCCACCTCGGGCACGAGTACGTCCAGAAAGCGGCCCTGACCTTCACCGACGGCCTGTTCATCAACCCCGTCATCGGGCGGAAGAAAAAAGGGGACTTCAAGGACGAGGTCATCCTGGCTTCCTACGAGGAGGCCATCAGGCACTATTATCTGAAGGAGCGGACGGCCATGGCCATCCTCCAGATGGAGATGCGCTACGCCGGGCCCCGGGAGGCCATCCACCACGCCATCCTCCGCAAGAACTTCGGCTGCACCCACATCATCATCGGCCGGGACCACGCCGGCGTGGGGTCCTACTATCCTCCCTTCGCCGCCCAAGACGTTTTCGAGGCCTTTCCCGACCTGGGCATCGCGCCCATGTTCTTCCGGTCCTTCTCCTACTGCAAGAAGTGCGGCTCGGTGGTCAACGAGAAGATCTGCCCCCACCCGCCGGCCGACCACATCCAATTCAGCGGCACGAAGATCCGCGACCTCCTGGTCAGGGGGGAGTGCCCCCCGCCCGAGCTCATGCGGCCCGAGGTGGCCGATGTCATCATGGGCTTCAAGGACCCCTTCAATGAATGACCGGAAAGTCCTCGTCGTCGGGCTCGATTGCGCGCCGCCCGAGATCGTTTTCGACCGCCGCGACGAACTTCCGGTCCTCAAAAGTATCATGGAGCGAGGATTGTCCGGCAAGCTCCGGAGCTCCGACCCGCCCATCACCATTCCTGCTTGGATGGTCATGGCCACGGGACTCGACCCGGGCCGGCTGGGCCTTTACGGATTCCGCCACCGCAAGGGATATTCCTACGACGAGATGTGGATCGCCAACTCCCGGGCGGTCCGGGAGAAGAAGCTTTGGGATTACATCGGCGAGGCCGGCGGCCGGAGCACGCTCGTCAGCGTGCCGCCGAGCTACCCGCCCTACCCGGTGGCCGGCCATCTCATTTCGTGCTTCATCACGCCGCCCGGCCCGGGAAAGGAAACGACTTTTCCTCCGGGTCTCAAGGGGGAGATCGAGGAGCGCTTCGGCCCCTACATCTTCGACGTCGTCTTCCGGACCGAGGACCGCGACCAGATCCTCCGCGAGATCTACGCCATGACCGAGAAGAGGTTCGAGGTCATGGACTGGCTCTTGACGGCCAAGCCCTGGAACCTGTTCATGTTCGTCGAGATCGGCGTCGACAGGGTCCACCACGCTTTCTGGAAGTACATGGACCCTGCCCACCATCTCTACGAGCCGGGGAACCGGTTCGAGAACGCCATCATCGACTACTACAAGTATCTCGACGGCAAGATCGGCCGGTTGATCGCCAAGGCGGGGGACGATACCGTCGTCCTGGTCGTGTCCGACCACGGCGCGAAGAGGATGAAGGGGGCCTTCTGCGTCAACGAGTGGCTGATCGAACGGGGCTGGCTGTCCGTCAAGGAAAGGCCGTCGAAGCCGACGAGCCTCGACGATCTTCCCGTCGACTGGGCCAAGACCAGAGCCTGGGCCTGGGGCGGCTACTACGCCCGCGTCTTCCTCAACGTCGAGGGCCGCGAGCCGAAGGGCGTCATCCCGTCCGGGGAATACGAGACGGTGCGGGACGAGCTCCTGGCCGAGCTCAAAGCCGTCCGCGGGCCGATGGGCGAGACCTGGGAGACCAAGGTCATCAAGCCCCAGGAATACTTCGAAGAGCTCGAAGGCGAGTACCCGGACCTCATGGTCTATTTCGACGACCTCTACTGGCGGTCGGCGGGCACGCTCGGCCACGGGACGATGTACCTCCCGGAAAATGACACCGGCCCTGACGACGCCGTCCATTCCCAGCAAGGGATCTATATCCTCTACGACCCTAAAGCACCCCGTGGAGAGAAACGCGACGCCGACATCCTCGACATCGCCCCGACAGTGCTCGACATCATGGGCCTGGCCATTCCGCCGCGGCTGAAGGGCAAGGTCCTTCGACCCTGAACGAAAGGAAACAGACAGAATGTGCGAAGAACATGACGGCTTCACCCTGTGGTTCACCGGGCTGCCGTGCTCCGGGAAGTCGGTCGTGGGCGACCGCGTCGCCGCGATCCTGAAGGAGAGGGGACACCGCGTCGAACGGCTCGATGGCGACGTCGTCCGCCAGGACCTGACCCGGGACCTGGGCTTTTCGAAGAAGGACAGGGACGAGAACATCCGCCGGGTCACCTTCGTGGCCAAGCTCCTGTCCCGCAACGGAGTCGCCGTCCTGACCTCGTTCATTTCCCCTTACCGGGAGATGCGGGACCGGGCCCGCAAAGAGACGACCAATTTCGTCGAGGTCTACGCCAAGTGCCCGGTAGAGGTCTGCATCCAGCGCGACATCAAGGGCATGTACCAGAAGGCCATCCGCGGCGAGATCAAGGAGTTCACCGGGATCTCCGATCCCTACGAGGAGCCCCTCAACGCCGAGATCGTCCTCGAAACGGACAAGGAGACGATCGACGAGAGCGTTCAAAGGATCCTCCGCCGCCTTACGGAGCTCGGCCTTTTATGATCCTTGACCGACTAATATATTTCAATATAATCAGCCTTTTAGGAAAGGAACGATGGCGAAATACCTGGTCACGGGCGGCGCGGGCTTCATCGGCTCGCACATCGCCGAAACCCTCGTCGAGCGGGG
>MEYF01000022.1:0-14590 GCA_001775755.1 Candidatus Aminicenantes bacterium RBG_19FT_COMBO_65_30
CGCAACGGCTATAAGCTGCTCAAGCTCATCAACAACCTCCTCGACCTGAGCAAGCTCGAGGAGGGGAAGATGCGGCTCAAACTCAAGAACGTCAACCTTGTCGAGTTCATCCCGCCACTCCTGGCCTCGGTCAAGCCCCTTGCCGACCAGAGGCAGATCCGTCTCTATTACCAGCATCCTCCCCATCCGGTCGAACTGACCCTCGACCCGGACCAGTTCGAGAAGCTCCTCTTCAACCTCCTGTCGAACGCCCTCAAGTTCACAAATAAGGGCGGCAAGATCACGATCTACATCGAGGAGAGGGACGCCACCGTGACCATGGTCGTCGAGGACACGGGCATCGGCATCCCGGAGAACATGCTCGAGACGATCTTCGACCGCTTCTCCCAGGTCGACGGGTCCAAGTCCCGGGCCCAGGAGGGCACGGGGATCGGATTGGCGTTGGCCCGCGAGATCGTCCTCGTCCACAAGGGGACCATCCGCGCCGAGAGCGAGCTCGGTAAGGGCTCCCGGTTCGTCGTCGAGATGCGCAAGGGCGAGGAACATTTCGAGGACGAGGTCCTCGACCGCCGGACAGAGGACTTGCCCATCGGGCTCAAGCGGCGGCTGACCGACACCGAGGAGCCGCGCGTCCAGGACATCATCACGGACTTCCGCCGGCTCCAGCTCGTCGACCTCGAAAAAGTGGACATCGAGAGCGGACGGGTTGACCAAGCCAAGGTCCACGACGCCGTGATCCTCTGCATCGACGACAATCCCGAGGTCCTCAAGCTGATGAAGATGCTCCTCGCCGACGAGTTCGACCTGGAATTGGTGACCTCGGCTGAACAGGGCCTCAAGTTCCTCAGGGACAAGAATCCCGATCTCGTCCTCTGCGACGTCATGATGCCGGGCATGGACGGTCACGCCTTTTCCCGGGCGGTCAAGAACGATGATTCTATAAAGCACATCCCCATCATCCTGGTGACCGCGAGGACCGGGGCCGAGATGCTGGCCGAGGGGATCAAGGCCGGGGCCGACGACTACATCTCCAAGCCGTTCGACTCGACCGAGCTCAAGGCCCGCATCCGATCACAGCTCCGCATGCGCCAGATGGAGTCGGAGCTGGCCCTGGTCAACCGCAATCTCAGGATGAGGACATCCGACCTCGTCGACCAGCAGCGGTCCCTTTTCCTATCGACGGTCAAGTCCCTCGCCTCGGCCATCGACGCCAAGGACGAATACACGCGCCACCACTCAACCCGGGTCACGGAATTCTCCCTGAAGATCGCCGGGAAAATGGGCTTCAGCGAGAAGGAGCTCGGGGACCTCGAGTTGGCCGCCGTCCTCCACGACGTCGGCAAGATCGCCGTCCCCGAGAGCATCCTGAACAAGCCGGGCAAGCTGACGGACGAGGAGTTCAGGCTGATCAAGGAGCATCCCGCCCGGGGCGAGAGCATCCTCAGTCCGGTCATCGAGCTCAAGGAGATCGCCCGGGTCGTCCGGGCCCATCACGAGCGGTACGACGGGGCGGGCTACCCCGACAGGCTGAAAGGCCGGGAGATCCCCATAGGGGCCAGGATCATGGCTATCGCCGACACCTATGATTCGATCACCTCGGAACGGCCGTACCGGAAGGCCGCGTCTCACCGATATGCCGTCAAGGAGATCATCGGCTGCTCGGGTACGCAGTTCGATCCCGAAGTCGTCGAGAACTTCCTCGAGATCGCCGGCACGTTCGTCCAGGACAAGGAGCAGGACAAGGAGCAAGCGCCCGACGAATCGTGAAACGGCCCGTTTTGAATATCGGGCCGGAACGATCCGCGGCCGACCCTGCCCCCCCGACGCGGGCTGTGCTATAATAACCCCTTTTTTGGAGGCATTCATGGCTCACATCGAACCGTTCCGGGGCGTCCGCCCTCGCAAGGACATCGCCCACCTTGTCGCCGCTCCGCCCTACGACGTCCTGACGTCCGACGAAGCCAGGGAGATGGCCGCCGGAAATCCCTATTCCTTCCTTCACGTCGGCAAGCCGGAAATCGACCTGCCGCCGGCGACCGACCCCTACGCGGACGCCGTTTACGCCAAGGGAAAAGAGAACTTCGACCGCTTCTTCCGCGAAGGGACGATCGCCCAGGACGCGAGCCGGAACTTCTACATTTACAAGCAGATCTGGGGGGATCACGTCCAGGTCGGCCTCGCCGCCGCGGCCTCGTGCCAGGATTATCTCGACGACATCATTAAGAAACACGAGCTGACCCGGGTCGACAAGGAGAACGACCGGATGCGCCACATCGAGACCCTCGGCGCCCAGACGGGCCCGGTCTTCTTGACCTACCGCCGGAACGACTCTATCGACGCTCTTGTCGCCGAAGGCATGAATAAAGCGCCCACGGTCGACATCACGACCACCGACGGCGTCCGGCACGTCCTCTTCGTCGTCGACGACCCGGGCCTCGTCGACAGGATCCAGGGTGCTTTCGCCGGACTCGCTAACCTCTACGTCGCCGACGGCCATCACCGCTCCGCGGCCGCGACCCGGATCAAGGTCAAGCGGGACCGCGAGCGGCCGGGCCGGACCGGCCGGGAAGAGGACAATTTCTTCCTGGCCGTCATCTTCCCCCACAGCCAAATGAAGATCCTGCCTTACAACCGTGTCGTCCGCGACCTCAACGGGCTCGACTCCTCGGCCTTCCTGGCCAGGGTCGGCGAGAAGTTCGTCGTCCGCCCGGACGGCCCGAAAGCTCCGGCGAAAAGCCGGGAGTATGCCATGTTCCTCGACGACCGCTGGTACGGTCTCGAAGCCAAGCCCGGGACGTTCGACCCGGCCGACCCCATCGGCTCCCTCGACGTCTCCATCCTGCAGAATAACCTCCTTGCGCCCGTCCTCGGGATCACCGATCCCCGGACGGATAAAAGGATCGATTTCGTCGGCGGCATCCGCGGCACGTCCGAACTCGAGAAGAAGGTCCTCTCGGGCCAGTTCCGCATCGCCTTCTCCTCCTTCCCGACGACGATTGAACAGCTCTTCGTTGTGGCCGACGGGGGCAAGGTCATGCCGCCGAAATCCACCTGGTTCGAGCCGAAGCTGAAGGACGGACTCGTCGTCCACATGATCGACGAATGACGCCCGCCATCTCCCCGGCCCTCGTCTCCCAAATCCGGGAGGAAGCCAGGGCCTTCTTCCGGAGCGCCCGGGGCAGTCACGACTGGGACCACACCGAACGCGTCTATCGGCTCTGCCTGAGGATCGGCCGCAAGGAAAAAGCCGACCTCGGCATCCTCAAGCTCGCCGCCCTCCTCCACGACGTCGGCCGCGAAGAAGAGGACCGGTCGCACGGCAAGATCTGCCACGGCCGGAGCGGCGCGGCTCTGGCCAAGACGCTCCTCGAATGCCACGGTTGCGACGCCGCGGCCGTCCGGGCCGTCGTCCATTGCATCCGGACCCACCGCTTCCGGAAAAGGGCCGCCCCCCGGACGCTCGAAGCCAGGATCCTCTTCGACGCCGACAAGCTCGACTCGATCGGCGCCGTCGGCATCGGCCGGGCCTTCCTCTTCGCCGGCGAAGTCGGAGCCCGGCTCCACGACAAGGCGATCGATGTCGGGAAAACGAAGCCCTACACGCGTGAGGACACGGCCTACCGGGAGTACCTGGTCAAGCTCGGCGGCGTCAAGGATCGGATGACGACGCGCGAGGGGAAGCGCATCGCCGCCGAGCGGCATCGTTTCATGGCCGCGTTCTTCGACCGTCTCAACAAGGAGACGGACGGGGTACTCTGAACATGGGCTGGCGCCAGGTCTACAACCCCCTCGCGGCGGCCTTTTTCTCGACGCTCGTCGCCGCCCTGCCCATCGTCATCCTTCTCGGCGGGCTGGCCCTCCTCCGGCTCCGGGCCCACGTGGCCGCCCTGCTCGGCCTGGCCGCGGCCGTGCTGACCGCGGTTTTCGCCTTCGGCATGCCCGCGGGAATGGCCTTCCGGACGGCCGGACTCGGGGCCGCCTACGGCCTCTTCCCCATCGGCTGGATCATCCTCAACGTCATCTTCCTCTACGACCTGACCGTCGAGAAGGGCCACTTCAAGGTCATGCAGGAGAGCCTGACCGGCATCACCCGCGACCGCCGTCTCCAGCTCCTGCTCATCGCCTTCTCCTTCGGCGCGTTCTTCGAAGGCGCGGCCGGCTTCGGCACGCCGGTGGCCGTGACCGCGGCCATCCTCATCGGGCTCGGGTTCGCCCCGCTCGCCGCGTCGGGCCTATCCCTCATCGCCAACACGGCCCCCGTAGCTTTCGGCGCGCTGGGCACGCCCATCGTCGCCCTGGCCGGCGTGACCGGCCTCGACATCCGCGAATTGAGCGCCATGGTCGGGCGGCAACTGCCGTTCTTCTCCCTCCTCATCCCCTTCTGGCTCGTCTGGGCCTTTTGCGGTTTCCGGAAGATGAGGGAAGTCTGGCCGGCCCTTGTCGTGGCCGGGGTCTCTTTCGCCGTCCCCCAATTCCTCATCTCGAACTTCCACGGGCCCTGGCTGGCCGGGGTCGGCGCGGCGGTCGTCTCGATGGCCGCGCTCGTCCTTTTCCTCCTGAAGTGGCGCCCGAAAACGATACTCGGGAACGAGGCTGACGCGGAGAGCAACGCCCTGGTCGGCGCCCCGCGCCGTCTGACCGCCGGCGAGCTCGCCCGGGCTTGGATGCCCTGGCTCGTGCTGAGCGTTATCGTCTTCCTTTGGGGCGTTCCCCAGTTCAAAGCCCTGCTCGATGGTTTGTCCATCGTCCGTTTCCACGTCCCGGGCTTGGACAAGCTCGTCTTCCGGATGCCGCCGGTGGTGGCCGGGGCGACGGCGGAGCCGGCCGTCTTCACCTTCAATTGGCTTTCATTCACCGGAACGGGGATCTTCGCGGCGGCGGTCGTGTCGGGACTGCTGATGTCATTCTCGCCGCGCCGGCTCCTCCGGGCCTACGGCCGGACGCTCAAACGCGTCCGGTTCTCGCTCCTGACCGTGGCGGCGATGCTATCCCTGGGATACGTAACGCGCTACTCGGGGCTCGACGCGACGCTCGGCCTGGCCTTCGCCCGGACCGGCGTTCTCTATCCTTTCTTCGGGACGATGCTCGGCTGGCTCGGCGTCGCCCTGACCGGATCGGACACGTCCTCGAACGTCCTCTTCGGCAGTCTACAGAAGATCACGGCCGGCCAGCTCGGGCTGAGCCCTGTGCTCATGGCCTCGGCCAACAGCTCGGGGGGGGTGATGGGCAAGATGATCGACGCCCAGAGCATCGTCGTCGCCAGCACGGCCACCCGCTGGTACGGCCACGAGGGCGATATCCTTCGCTACGTCTTCTTCCACAGCCTGGCCCTGGCCGCCCTGATGGGTCTTTTCGTCTTCCTCCAGGCCTATGTCTTCCCCTTCACCAAGCTCGTCGTCCGATAAACTAGGTGGGCCTGCCGGATTCAGCGACCGCACGTTTTGGGCGGCGTGAAGCCGCCCCTTGCCCCCGCACCCCGGAAACCTGCGTATCCGGTTTCCCCCACCTTCGGTGGGTCCCCCTTCCATCACGGGGGCCTCAGGGCGGTCATCGCACCGCCCCGCGCTGTCGCTTGATCCGTTCGGCCGCTTTTTTAACTGCCGAAGCGAGGGGCGGTGACGCAGCGGCATGGGGGCCCCCCACCCGCGCGGAGCCGCTGATGCCTGTGAGATCTTTGGAGCGGCGAGCACGGATGGGGGATATGCCGCGAGAGGAACGGCCCCGAGCTAGCGGGGGAACGGCCGCTCGGGGATGCCGCGGTAGACCGCCTGGCCGAAAACGATCGGGCGCATCGGCGGCTGGGTGGCCACTTCCTCGAAGTAGTGGGCCGAAAGCCCCATGATCCGGCCGAAGATGAATAGGGCCTTGGCCAGCCTCGGATCGAGCCCCATGTCGGCGATAACGGCCCCGATGACGCCGTCGACGTTGATGGGCAGGCTGAGGCCCCGGACTTCCCGGAGCACGTCCTCCGCGATTCGCGAGACGGCCACGCACGGTCCGGCCAGGCCGCTTTTTTCGGCGAGCGCCCAAAGGACGTCCCGGCGGGGATCCTGGGTGTGGGCGCGATGGCCCATGCCCTCGACGCGCTTCCCTTCCTGGACATGCCGTCGAATGACGGCCCCGGTCGCCTCTCTCAGGGGAAGGCCCTGCTCCGAGGCCGCGCGGGCGCACTGCAGGAAGAAAATCGCCGCTTTCTCCCCCGCCCCGCCGTGGACGTCGGTGATGGCGCCGACGCCTTGGGCCACGGCCACTTCGTAGGACGCGCGAACCGAAGAAGCGATGAGCGTCGCCTGCGCCGAAGGGGCAGTGACGCCGTGGTCGATGGAGGCGACGATGACGGCCTCGAGCAGGCGCGCCCTCTTCGCGTCAAAGTCGCCGGGGCCCGAAACCGCTCTGTAAACGGCGTGGGCGAGCGGAGCTCCGGGGTCTATCGCGGCAAGGGCGGCGGCCTGCGCTTGGACCCCGGCGAGATAAGCCGTGAAACGCCCCAGCGCGAAAACGGTTTTTTCGGCCTGGGCCGCTTTCCCCGCGGGCTCGAAGGCTGCGAGGTCCTCGTCCATGAGGAGGTATTTCTGGAAGGTCTTGGACAGGTCTTCTCCGGGATTTCGGACGACCGGCGGAACGGGCCTTTTCGCCGCCTCTACGGCCTGGTATGTCAATGAGGCCGCACGCTCCGCGTCAGGCAGCTCGCCCAATGTGATGAGGTGGGCGGCTTCGACGAGGGAAGCCCGTTCGATGAGGTCCTGAACCCGATAGCCTCGCACGACGAGATGATTCGGTTCGACCTTGGTGATAAAAGTCGTCCAACTCGGCTTGGGGGGAGGCGCGTCCCAGATGGATTTCATCTTGGCGTAATACCGCTCGGGCGAAAAATATGCCTTCCCCTTAAGTTTCGTCTTGACGACCTCGATCAGGTCGAGCTGGCTGTTGACAACGGGAACCCCGGCCGCCTCCAGGGCCTTCTTCTTGGAGACGAAGGTGCCCGTCTCGAGACCGGGGGTGACGATGGCCCCGGCGTGCCCCATGGTCTTGCCCTCCGGCGCGTGGGCGCCCGAGATGAGGGCCACGAGGGGCTTCGGGTACTTTTTCGGGTTGGCCCGGACGTCCTGGGCGAGGAGCTCTTCCTGGCATCCGCCGATCTCTCCGGCGACGATGACGAGGTCGGTGTTCTCATACTCCATGGCCAGGGGGACAAGATCACGGAACGTCGAGCCGATGGCCCCGTCGCCGCCGATGCCGATGACGGCGTTCTGGGCGATGCCGACGCTGGCCATGGCGTCGGACATGTGGTAGAGGATGGCGCCGCTTCGGGAGATGATGGTCACACCCCGCGGCCCGAACCGTCCCGGGGCGATCTCTTCAGGGTAGAAGACGTCCGGCAGCATGCCGATCTTGATGCGCTCGGGAGGGAAGATCAGTCCCGGCGTGTTCCCGCCGATGAGGACGGTCTTGTTCTTCCGGGCCGCGACGATGATGTCCCGGACGTCCCTGAGCGGGAGCCCTTCCGAGATCAGGACGACGAGCGGGATGCCCGCCTCGATGGCCTCCAGCGCGGCCTCGCGGGCCGTCGAATAATGGCGCCATACGCTGGCCGCGACGACGTCGGGGAACTTGACGAGGCAGTCCTTCACGGAGTCGAAGACCGGGATGACCTCGTGGACCCGCGTCCCCGCTCCGCCGGGCGCGATCCCGGCGACGATGGACGTGCCGAAATCGTGCATCAGGCCGGCATGCTTGGTCCCCTGCCCGCCGAGGCCGAGGATGATCGTGTCGAGCCGGTCGCTCTTGGCCACGCGTTCGGCCAGCTTCGGCCGGAGCTTGCGGACGAGATGGAAGAGGAATCCGTCGGTGGCCTTGATCCTGGCGTCCATCACGTCCACCCTTTCCGGTCGAACGCGCAGCGGATCCCTTCGCGGATGACCTCGGCCATGATCGTCCGGTTGCCGACCGTGATGTGCATGTCCGCGAGCGCTTCGGGCGTCTCCCGCGTGGCCCGTTCGAGGAAGTCGCGGGCGTTCGGCAGGTCCGTCCCGACCATCCGGCCGAAGACGGGGACGACGCGGCGCCCTTCGGCCCGCCTCTCCCTCAAGCATTCGATGAGGCCCCGGATGAAGATGTCGCAGGAGGAGATGCCGCCGAAACGCGAGGTGATGACCAGGTCGACGGCCTCGTAGTCCATTAGCAGGCCGAACATCTCGACGACCTGGCCGACCGTCGGCCCGCCCCCCGAATCCATGAAGTTGACCGGCACGACCCGTCCGCCGAAGAACCTGTCCCCGACGTTGGCGACCTCGTCGATGGAGAAGATCCCGTAGCCCGCCCCGCCGGGGACGAGGCCGACGTAGAGCCGGTCCGGGTCCTTGGCGTGGTCCTCGGCGAGAAGGTCGACGTACCGGAAGCCGGCCTCGCGGGCCCGGACCTCGTTCCGGGTCGGCTCGGAGACGTCGTGCCGGACCTCGGTCAATCCCAGCAGGCGGAGGAGCGCGCCCTGCCGGTAGAGGCCGTTGTCATCGAGAACGATCTTGGCGTCCGCGGCCACGGGTCCCGCGGCCGTGAGAAGCAGAGGATTGATCTCGGCGATCTTGCAGTCGTACTTCTGGAAGACGGCGTAGACCCGGGCCAGGACTTCTTTCAGGGCGTCGATCCGGGCCGGGCCCCCGGCGAGACCGGAGGCCAGGAAGCCGGCCAACCGGGACGCGTCCGCATCGGGCAGCATCGCGTCGTTCCCGGGGAGCTCCAGCCGCATGATCTTGTCCGGCGCCTCCCGGGCGACCTGCTCGACGTCGACGCCGCCGGCCGGGCTGACGATGACGGTGACGTTGAAATCGGCCGGGTTCATGGTCACCCCGACGTAGCAGGCGCCGCCGGGAGCGTCGACGGCCTCCTCGACGAGGAGACGGTCGACGACGTAATCCCGGATCCGGCGGCCGAGGATCTCCTTGGCCAGGGCGGCGGCTTCCGGCCCTCCTCTCGCTTTTCGGACGCCGCCGGCCTTGCCGCGGCCCCCGACGAGGACGAGGGCCTTGAGCATGACGGGGGAATCCGGACCTATCGCCAGCTCGACGCCATCGGCCCGCTCGAAGACCCCGTGGGATCGGGGGACGGCGATGCCTTCCCTCTCGAAGACAGTCTTGGCTTCGTTCTCGTAGAGTCGCATGAAAACCTCAGTCCTCGCCGAACAACCCGCCTCTCCGGTAAATAGCCATTTGGATCTCCGAAAACGGAGCCATCCGGAAGACCTCGCCGGTCTCGTGGCGCATAACCTCTCCCGTGACGAAATCGACCGTGATCTCTTCGCCGCTCCGCAGCCCGGAGGAGATGAGGTCGCCGGCGAGAACGGGCAGGCCGGCGTTGACGGCGTTGCGCTCGTAGATCGCGCCGAAGGACCGGGCGACGATGGCCGCGATGCCGAGGCTTTTGAAACAGTCGACGGCCTGCTGGCGGGACGAGCCGGCCCCGAAGTTCGACCCCGTGACGACGATGTCGCCGGGCACCGCTTTCTTTGAGAAGTCCTCCCAGCCGGCGAGGTTGCCGAACGTGAACGGCCCCATCAGGGCGATGTCCGTGACCGCCAGATGGCGGTTGTGGAAGATCATGTCCGTGTCGATATTGTCCTTGTCGACGACCCACGCCCGGCCGCGGACGCGGGTCGGCTTCGCGTCGGCCGCACCGGGCGCGCCGGCCTTCGCTCGAGGAGGCCGCGTGGGACCGGCCGGGGCCGGGCCGCCGGAGAACGCAACGGGTGTCGCGGGGATGTCGGCCGCGGTGACGATGATGCCGGCCACGGCGGAAGCCGCCGCCGTCGCGGGCGAAGCGAGATAGACGCTTCCCCGGCCCTGCTTGCCGGCGAAGTTCCTGTTGCCCGTGCTGACGGTGACCTCTCCCGGGCCGTTCTGGCCGATCTGGCCCTCGGCGCATCCGGCACAGCCGGGATTGCCGACGAGGGCCCCGGCCTCGACGAAGACGTCGATGAGGCCCTCGTCAAGGGCCTGCTTCCAAATCCGGCGGGTGGCCGGAACGATCTTGAGGACGACGCCGGGAGCGACCCGGCGGCCCTTCAACAAAGCGGCGGCCGCCGCCAGGTCCTCGAAACGGCCGTTCGTGCACGATCCGATGAACGCCGAATCGATCTTCGTCCCGGCGACGTCCCGGACGGTGACGACGTCCTCGGGATGCCCCGGGCGGGAGATGAGCGGGACGAGGTCCGAGACGTCGATCTCGACGACGCGGCTGTAGACGGCGTCGGCGTCGGCATAGGCCGCGGCATATTTTTTCCCGAGCTTGTCGAAGTGAGCGAGAACGGCCTCGTTGGGCGGGAAGAAGAGGATGATGGCGCCCATCTCAGTAGCCATGGAGGCGATGGTGATGCGGGCGCTCAAATCCAGTTCGTCCACGGCCTGGCCGCAGAGCTCGGCGCTCAGGCCGAGGAGGCCGGCGGCGCCGAATTCACGGAGGAGCCGCAAGGCGATATCCTTGGCCGTCGCTCCGGCGGGCGGCGCGCCCTTGAGGATGATCTTCACCGATTCGGGGACCTTGAACCAGACCCTGCCGAAGGCCCAAGCGGCGGCGATGTCCTGATCGCCCATGCCCTGGCCGAAGGCCCCGATAGCCCCCAGGATATTGGCGTGGGAGTCGGTCGAAACGAGCGTGCCGCCCGGGACGACGAGCCCCTCGTCGATGGCGATGTGCGTGCCGATGCCGGCGTCGATATCGAAGAGATTGATCGCGCGCTCCCGGGCGAAGAGCCGGCAGAGGTGCTGGTTGGCGGCGTATTTCTGGTCGGACCCGCCCGGGTTGCAGTCAAAGGTGAAGAAGGTCTTGGAGACGTCCTCGACGGGCAGGCGGTGCTCCCTCAGATTCTTGACGACGCTCGCGCCGCCGAAATCCCGGGCGATCCGGGCGTCGATGGAGATGTCGACGATGTCGCCGGGCCGGACCGGCCGGCCGGCGTGCCGGGAAAGGATCTTCTCGATGATGGTTTCGCTCATGTAGGTCTTCAGGGCTCGATCAGGGTTCCTTTCTGCTTCATCACCAGGGGGTCGAAGGTGGCGAAGTCCGCCTGGTGGATGAGGACGGCCTCGACGACCTGAGGCCGGCCCTCCCCTTCCTTGGCGTGACAGACGATGATGTTGATGACGTCCCCCGGCAGTCCGCATTCAGCGGCCAGGATAGCGCCCGAGACGGGATGGCGGGTAAACTTGCCCGGCAGGCTCTTGCGGTAGCCCCCCCGGCCGTCCGGCTCGATCTCGAGGAGCTTGCCGACGTCATGCAACAGGCCCCCGGCGTAGAGACGGTCGAAGTCAATGGCGTAGGGCAGCCGGGAATAGGCCTCGGCCTGGGCCCGCCCCAAGGCGGCCGCCCCTTCGGTGACGGCGATCGTGTGCTCGACGAACCCGACCCCGAGGGTGTCCGTGAGGAGCGTGAACGGCATCTTTTTCATCGCCTCGAGGGATTCCCAATGACCCCGTCGGCAGGCTAGAACGAAGGTTTTGACGACCTTGCCGCGGAGCTCTCCGTCGTTGATCCGGGCGAGCTGTCTCTCGAACAACGCCTCGATGTCTTTTTCGCCGATCATGATGGGCCTCCAGGACGGTAAAGATATCATCTGCCGCCCTCGTTTTCAAGGGAAGAAGGTCTCCGCTCGACCTTGAACCGGCCGTCCACCCCGTGCTAACCTATTCGGGCGAACGAGGGAGCGGGAGGACACCCATGCTCGAAGGCTTATCCATCGGACGGTTCAGGGGCGATTTCGAAGGGCTGGAGAGGATGGCCCACGCCTCCTGGCGCGACGAGTACGGCCAAGCCTCATTTCCCAATTTCTACCGGCCCGCGTTCCTCCATTATCTCTTCGACAGGATCCCGGAGGCGAAGAAGGACCACCTGATGGCCGCCTACAAGGGCGGCGAGATCGTTGCTTTCCTGGCCAACCTGCCCCAGCGCTTCGACTTGCGCGGCCGCATCTGCGACGCGATCTACAGCTGCCTGCTCGTCGTCCGCAAGGAATTCTTCCGGAAGGGCATCGCGCTCGACATCATCCGGGCGGCGGTGGAGCTCAACAGGAAATACGGCTACGATTTCTCGCTCCTGACGCTCGAGACCGGGCATCGCTCGACTCTGATGATGGACAAGCTCCGCGCCGAAGGGAACAGGATCGAGAGCGTCCGCAAGTCCGGCGTCATGGCCCGCATCCTCGATATCGACCGCGTCGGCGCCTCCGAGGACCTGAAGACATACGAGAAGGCGGCCATTCGGCTCCTCGGCGCCCACCGGCCGCCCAAAGCCGCCCCAGGCGTCGTCCTGAGAGAATATCGGGCCGCCGACCTCGACGCCTGTCACGCCCTGCTCGACCGCTACAGGCAGACGGTCGCGCTGGCCCGCGTTTGCGACAAGGCCGAACTCGCCCCGGAGCTCGAATATCCGGACGTCGCGCGGACCCTCGTCTGGGAGAAGGACGGTCGCGTCCAGGCGATGATCAACTTCATCCTCCACGACCACTTGGGCAAGAAGGTCGAACGATGGGCCTGGATCAACCATGTCGCCTTCCCCGACCTCTCCCTCGCCGTGCGGGTCTCGTTCCTCTGGGCTTACCTGGCCCGCATCCGGGACGAGGGCTTCATCGGGACGATCGACTTCACCAAACGGGGCTGGCCGGCGGGCCCTTTTTACCGGGCCCGCTTCATCCCCTATCCCCGGGCCGTCAACCTCGTCTCCTGGACGTTCAACCCGGAGATCTCGCTCAAGGGAATCCCGGTCGTTTACGAAATACAGGTCTGACGCGGAAAATCCACCGGATTTTCCGCCCGTTTGACAGGGTGTTTTTTTACTGATAATAAGGGGGACTGAGGTCGATCATGGTATCCGCCGCTGAACGATGGATCGAGGACCAGGAGCGCCTGGCCAAGCCGGCCCGCGTCTATTGGTGCGACGGCTCCGACGGTGAGGCCTGGCGCCTCCTCGAGATCGGTTTGATGGAAGAACGGCTGAACGGCCCCGTTTTCCAAGAGCTGAATCACAAGACCTGGCCGACAGCCTACCTTCACCGCTCCTCGCCGACCGACGTCGCCCGGGTCGAGCACCTGACCTTAGTCTGCCACCCCACGAAAGAAGCCTCCGGCCCGAACAACAACTGGATGGACCCGGCGAAGGCCAAGAAGCTCATGGCCAAGCTCTCGGACGGCTGCATGGCCGGCCGGACGATGTACGTCATTCCCTACATGATGGGCCATCCCGAGTCGCCCTACGCCAAGGCCTGCCTCATGATCACGGACTCGACCTACGTCGCCGTGAGCATGCGGATCATGACCCGTATCGGCACGCCCATCCTGGAGAAGCTTCGCAACCGCGATGACTTCATCAAGGGCTTCCACTCGATCGGCACGCTCGACCCCAACCGCCGCTACATCATGCATTTCCCCCGCGAAAGCCTGGTCTGGAGCGTCGGCTCGGGCTACGGCGGCAACGCCCTCCTCGGCAAGAAGTGTGTCTCTCTCCGGATCGCCTCCTACCTTGGCTATAAGCAGGGCTGGTTGGCCGAGCACATGGTCATCATGGGCATCGAGGACCACCGCGGCAACGTCACCTACGTCACGGCCGCCCTGCCCAGCGCCTGCGGCAAGACGAACCTGGCCATGATGGAGTCGGCCCTGCCCGGCTACCGGGTCTGGACGCTCGGCGACGACATCGCCTGGCTCAACATCGGCCCGGACGGCCGGCTCTGGGCCATCAACCCCGAGGCCGGCTACTTCGGCGTCGCGCCGGGGACGTCGATGAAGACCAACCCGAATATGATGAAGACGATCAAACGCGGCGCCTTCAATCCGACGCTCTTCACCAACGTCGCGCTTGACACGGATAAGAACGAGCCCTGGTGGGAAGGGCTCGACGGGCCCGTCCCCGAGCACCTCCTCGACTGGCAGGGCAATCCCTGGACGCCGGCCAGCGGGTCAAAAGGCGCCCACCCCAACTCCCGGTTCACGGCCTCGATCATCAACTCGCCCATGCTCTCGAAGGAAGCCGAGAACCCGCAGGGAGTGCCCATCTCGGCCATCATCTTCGGCGGCCGCCGGACCCAGCTCATCCCGCTCGTCACCGAGAGCTTCAGCTGGCCCCACGGCGTCTTCATGGGCGCGCGGATGGGCTCGGAGACAACGGCCGCGGCCACCGGAAAGGTCGGCGTCGTCCGCCGCGACCCCATGGCCATGCTCCCCTTTTGCGGCTACAACATGGCCGACTATTGGCGCCACTACTTGAACGTCGGCAACCGCCTCTCCCGGCCGCCCAAGATCTTCTCCGTCAACTGGTTCCGGACGGACGACAACGGGAAATTCATCTGGCCGGGATTCGGCGACAACATGCGCGTCCTCAAATGGGTCATCGACCGTGTGACCGGAGCCGTGCCGGCTCGCGAAACCCCGGCCGGCCTCGTGCCGCGCATCGAGGACCTGGACATGACCGGCCTCGACCTCCCCAAGGACAAGCTCGAGCGGCTCTTCGAGGTCAACATCAAGGAGTGGAAGATAGAGGTCGACGAGGTCCGCACGTTCCTCAAGCCCTACAAGGGCCGGCTCCCCGCCGAGATCCGCGAGCAGTA
>MEYF01000022.1:14606-14986 GCA_001775755.1 Candidatus Aminicenantes bacterium RBG_19FT_COMBO_65_30
CAAGTCCGCTGATGCGGGCAGGCCGCGTCGGCGGGCCGGCCTAAACGCGAACGGCCTTAAGCGAGTATTCTCTCCGAGGACTAAGGAGCTGGAGGGAGTCCCATGAACTGCGCTAAGTTCGTCTCCGCGCTTTTCGGGTCCCTTTTCCTGATCGCCCTCCTCTCCGTCCCCTGCACGACGACGACCTCCTCCTTGCGAACCGATCCGTACTCCAAGGTCGTCATCCGGACGACGCATCCCCGCCATGTCCACCTCTTCCTGACCGCTTACCTGGCGATGAGATCCCATCCCCGGCAGGATCGGGCCGTCCGTCTCCGCGCGACCCAATGGGTCGTCACCATGGTCATAGTCGTCATCCTGGGTGTTTTCGACTACCTCGT
>MEYF01000022.1:14992-15399 GCA_001775755.1 Candidatus Aminicenantes bacterium RBG_19FT_COMBO_65_30
CCGCCTGCTCCGCCGGGCGCGCCGTCCGGCGGAACGAGAGGACTCTTCTCTTCCCCTCCTCCGTTGAGCTACAATGGGGCCAAAGGGAGGATGCCGTGAAAGAGTTCTCCGCGCTTCTCATCCTGATGATGTGTCTTCCCGTCGTCGGCCAGGATGCCGGCCGAGGGGACGTGAGGGAGATCAGCGTCAGGGTCCTGGCCGACGAGGAGGTCAGGGCGGAGGCGGGCTGGCCGGGCCGTATCTCGTCTCTCATGAAGAATGTCTCCGGTGAGTTCGAGCGGCTTTTCGGCATCCGGTTCACCATCGGCGGATTTGGCGGCTGGACGTCCAATGATGCTCACGGCTCTCTGCAACTCCTTCTCGACGACCTGGACGCGACGGCCTCCAAAGAGGGATGCGACGTCATC
>MEYF01000023.1 GCA_001775755.1 Candidatus Aminicenantes bacterium RBG_19FT_COMBO_65_30
ATGCGGGCCTCCTCATTAAATATTGATGCGGATGGGCAGGATGACGGTCGTGATGCCCTTCCAGCGGAGCTCCTGCTGGATGGCGAAGGCCGTCTCGTTATGGAGGATGCGGTTGATGATCCCGGGCCGGCGGAAGACGGTCTGCCCGGCGAAGACGGTCGATTTCGGAAATTCCCGGGCGACGGACTGGCACAGGGCCGAGCCCGTCGCCACGACGTCGATGCCTGTATCCTGACGCGACTCGGCCGGGAAGCCCAGCCGGCGGGCCAGGTCGACGTATTTCTTGAGAGATTCTTTGTTCGCCATGATCAGATGGCCGACGGCTTCCGCTCCCTTGAAAGCTCCGACGTCGACCTCGGCCACGGAGACGAAGACGAAGTTCTTGTAGAGGCCGGGAAAGCCGCGGATGATGGACAGGAACGTGTGGACCCCGAAGCCGGAGTAGCCGCTGACGAGTTGGATGGCCGTCATCTCCTTGGGGTCGGCCGGTTCGGCGTTGTAGGTGCCCTTGTGGGGGATGTCCACGAGCATGTCGTCGAGCTCCCGGACGCCCCTGCGGACCCTGTTGTAGTGGCCTTTGATGAGGTAGCAGAGGGCGATGACGACCGAGGTGATGATCAGCGTCAGCCAGCCGCCGTGGGTGAACTTCTCGAGTATGGTGACGATGAGGATGGTCAGGCACAGAGTCAAGCCGACGAGATGGACCGGCAAGTGCTTTTTCCACTCGGGCTCCTTGTGCCGGTTCCTGATGAAGAAGCGGGACATGCCCAGCTGGGACAGGGAGAAGGTCAGAAAGACGTTGATCGAATACATGACGATGAGCGTCGAGATCCGGCCCCGGGAATAGAGGAGGAGCAGGATGGCCGAGCCGCCCATGAGCAGGACGCCGTTCTGCATGGTCAGGCGGTCGGACAGGGAGGCGAAGCGGTGGGGGAACCAGTAGTCGGAGGCCATGTTGCCCACGACCCTGGGACCGTCGACGAACCCCGCCTGGGCGGCCACAAGAAGGATGGCGCCCTCGGAAAAGATGGTGATGAGCGCGAGCATGCCGCCGAAGCTCCAGCCGCCGAAGACCTCGCCGGCGAGCACGGCGTTCAGGGTCTTGCCCGAGACCGGGCTGACGCCGAGGAGAACGTAGCAGACGAGGATGCCGCCGGCCGTCAAGGCCAGGGACACCGACATGTAGAGCATCGTCTTCTTGCCGTTGTGAACCCTGGGCTCGCGCAGGATCTGGAGGCCGTTCGAGACGGCCTCGATGCCGGTGTAGGTCCCGCCGCCGAGCGAGAAGGCGCGGAGGAAGAGAAGGGCCATGCCGCCGAGGCCGAGCGTGGCCAGGCCGCCCTGAAATCCGGAGCGGACATTGCCGGCGACGGCCCCGATCTCGGGGACGTGTTTGAGGATGCCGTAGCCGATGAGGAGGGCGTGGGTCAGGACGAACACGACGAAGATCGGCGCCAGCATGGTCACGGATTCCTTGACGCCCCGCAGGTTGAGGACGACGAGGAAGACGATGGCCAGGATCTCGAACGGGGTCTTGAGCGGCTGGTAGGAGGCCGGGAAAAAGCTGAAGATGGCATCGCCGCAGGCGACGATGGAGACCGTGATCGTCAGCATGTAGTCGACGAGGAGGGCGCTGCCGGAGAGGACGCCGGCCTTTTCCCCCAGGGTTTTGGTGGCGACGACGTAGCCGCCGCCCCCTGTCGGGAAGTACTCGATCATGCGCGAGTAGGCGTAGGAAATGATGAAGACCGTCAGGGCCGTGGCCACGGCCAGGGCCAGGGCCAGGTAGGTGTGCCGGCCCAGGACCTTGAAGGCCTCTTCAGGACCGTAGGAGGCCGAAGACAGGCCGTCGGCGCCCAGGCCGATCCAGGCCAGGATGGGGATGAGGGCGATCTTATGGAAGAGCGACGGGTCCTTGAGGTTGCGGGGCTTGCCGACGAGAGTCCGCTTGATCTTTTCGCCCAACGTGCCGTTGTCGTTCGTCATGGTTTATGCTCAGGCATCATCGGGGGTCGGGGGGGATGGATTTCCCAGCGTATGGAACTCTCGTCAATGCGGTATTATACGCCAACGCTGGACGAAATCAAACACCAAGAAAGGGAGGAAGGGGGGCCGGGGGGCTAGGGGCGATATCGTTCGCCGAGCCGAAGAGAGGGCTTCCCTGAAATCGCGAGAAGGGAAAAAAGGCGGAAGCCCAGGGCTTCCGCCTTTGAGGATCTGAAGTCCTTTTCAGATCAGAGCTTGGTCTCTTCGACTGTCTTCTGGACGACGCCGATCGTCTTCGAGAGCATGGCCTTCTCTTCATCATTGAGCTTGATCTCGTAGATCTTTTCCATGCCCTTGGCGGAGATCATGACCGGCACGCCGATGAACAGGCCCTGGACGCCGTATTCGCCCTGGCAAAGGGCTGCGCAGGGAAGGATGCGGCGCTTGTCCTTGAGGTAGGACTCGGCGATGACGATGGCGCTCCACGCCGGGCTGAAGAAGGCGGAGCCCTTGCCGAAGAGCTTGACGATCTCGGTCCCGGCTTCACGGGTCCGGGTGGCCAGCTTGTCGATCTGCTCCTTGGTCGCGATCTCGGCGAGGGGAACTCCGCCGACCGTGGTCAGCCGGGGCAGGGGAACCATGTCCGGGCCGTGGCCGCCGAGGACCGTGCCGGCGACATCGCTGACCGACACGCCGAGCTCCATGGCGACGAAGGCGCGCCAGCGGGCGGTATCCAGGGTCCCGGCCATGCCGATGACCTGGTGCCGGGGGAAGCCGGTGAGCTTGGAGAAGGAGTAGACCATGGCGTCGAGCGGGTTGGTGACGATGATGCAGAACGCCTTGGGCGCGTATTCCTTGACGCCCGCGGCGACCTGCTTGATGATCTCCAGGTTGACGGCGAGCAGGTCCTCGCGGGTCATCCCGGCCTGGCGGGGCTTGCCGGCCGTCACGATGATGACGTCGGAGCCTTCGATGTCCTTGTAGTTGGACGTGGCGGTGATGTTGGCATCGTAGTTGCCGTGGGGGGCCATCTCCATGAGGTCGAGGGCCTTGCCCTTGACGGGGTTCTCGAGCTCCGGGATCTCCAGGATGACGAGGTCCCCGAGCTCCTTCTGGGCCGCGAGCATGGCCAGGATCTGGCCGATCTGCCCGCCGCCGATGAGAGCGATCTTCTTGCGCATGTCGAACTCCTTTCTTTTATTGAAGCCCGGCTCAGGCCTTGACGTAGCCTTCCCAGGTCTGCTGTAGCTTAGGGTTCTTGACCCAATCCATGACGTAGTCGGTGAACGCCTCTCCCGTGACGCCCGTCGCCCGTCCGGTGATGACCATCTTCTTCTCGTACTGGCCGGTGATGTCGAGGGCCATCTCCAGGTTCTTGCCCTTTTCGGCGTAGCCGATGTGGCCGAGGAGCATCGCCGCGGCCCGGATCATGCTGCAGGGGTCGGCGTACTGGGCCCGCCCCTCCTTGACCATCCGGGGCGCCGAGCCGTGGATGGCCTCGAACATAGCGTATTGTTTGCCGATATTGGCGCTGCCGGCCGTGCCGACGCCGCCCTGGAACTCGGCCGCCTCGTCGGTCAAAATATCGCCGTAGAGGTTGGGCAAGACCATGACCTGAAACTCTCGGCGGCGCTTCTCGTCGACGAGCTTGGCCGTCATGATGTCGATGTACCAGTCGTCGACCGCGATTCCCGGGTAGTCCTTGGCGATGCGGTAGAAGTTCTCGAGGAACCGGCCATCGGTCGTCTTGACGACGTTGGCCTTGGTGACGCAGGTGACTCTCTTCCGGTCGTTCTTCTTGGCGTGCTCGAAGGCCAGGCGGCAGATGCGGTCGGAGCCGGGGCCGGTGATGAGCTTGAAGTCGATGGAGATGTCGGCGTCGACGTCGATGCCGTAGGGGCCGAGGGCGTAGAGGTCCTCGGTGTTCTCTCGGAAGAAGATCCAGTCGATGCCTTGCTTGGGGACGCGCACGGGCCGGACGTTAGCGAAGAGGTCGAGCTCTTTTCGCAAGGCCACGTTGCAGCTCTCGATGTTCGGCCAGGGGTCCCCCTTGCGCGGCGTCGTCGTGGGGCCCTTGAGCGTGACGTGGTATTTCTTGATCTCGGCCAGGACGTCGGCCGGGATGGCACAACCGTGGGCGGCCCGGTTCTCGATGGTCAGACCCTCGATGTCGTCGATGACGACCTTGCCGGACTTGACCTCGTCCCGGAGCAGGAACTTGAGGACGCGCTTCGACTGGACGGCGATATAGACGCCGATGCCGTCGCCGGCGATGATGCCGATCTTGAGCGGGGAGAGCTTCGAGTAGTCGATCCAATCGGGAGAGGCCTTGACCTTCTCCATCCGCTTCATCTGCACTTCGAGGAGCTTGCCGAAATGCTCCTTGGCTCGGTTGATGGCGGCCATGTCCATTCTGTGATCCCTCCGTGCCTGATTTAATCCAGTATTGGATTGGAACAAAATTCTAATGGTTTTTCAGCCCAAAATCAACCGAAATCTCTCAAGGTCGCCTAAAGGTGTCGGGGGCTTAGGCCAGTGCGATAAGGAAGTTGGCGAGAGAGCGATCCCCGATGGGCCCAACCGGGCATCGCACCGACATCTTACTTTGACAAAATGCGCCAAAAACTCTATATCTAGGAGGCGCCGGACCGGCGCCAAAATCGCATACCAGGAGACGAACCATGTTGGATTCTTATTTCGAGCAGGAGAAAGAACGGGCCAAGGCCGGCCTGCCGCCGTTCGCCCTGACGCCGGCGGAGGTCGAAGATGTCTGCCTGGGCCTCGAGCAGCCCGAGCCGGGCCAAGCTGCCGGCCTCCGAAGCCTCCTCGAGAACCGCGTCTCGCCGGGCGTCGACCCCTCGGCCAAGGTCAAGGCCGGCTGGCTGGCCTCCGTAGCCAAGGGCAATGTCGAATCGCCGGCTGTTTCGCGGGAAGACGCCGTCCGCATGCTGGGGTCGATGCTCGGCGGCTACAACGTCGAACCCCTGGTCGAAGCCCTGTCCGATAAGACGATCGCCGCCGCGGCCGCAGAAGCCCTGAAAAAGATCGTCCTCGTCTACGGCCATTTCGAGACCGTCGTCAAGCTGTCCTTGACGAATCCCTTGGCCAAATCCGTCCTGGAGTCTTGGGCGGCGGGGGAGTGGTTCCTGTCCCGGCCGGAATTCCCGGCGAAGCTCGTCCTCAAGGTCTTCAAGGTCGACGGCGAGATCAACACGGATGACTTTTCGCCCGCCGGCCACGCTCCGACCCGGCCCGATATCCCCCTTCACGCCCAGTCCATGGGCCAGACCCGCTTCCCCGGCGGCAACGAGGTCATCAAGAAGATCCGCGCCGAGGGCCATCGCGTGGCCTTCGTCGGCGACGTCGTCGGCACGGGCTCGAGCCGCAAGTCCGCCTGCAATTCCCTGATGTGGCACATCGGCGAGGACATCCCCTTCGTCCCCAACAAGAGACGGGCGGGAGTCGTCATCGGCGGGCTTATCGCCCCGATATTTTTCAACACGGTCGAGGACTCCGGCGGCCTGCCGCTCCTGGCCGACGTGACCGGGATGAAGACGGGCGACGTCATCACCCTCGACTTCGCGGCCGGCGTCATCCGCGGCGCCGCCGGCGAGGAGATCTCCAAGCTCGAGATCAAGCCCGCCACCCTCAAGGACGAGTTCCGGGCGGGCGGCCGTCTCAGCCTCATCATCGGCCGCCAGCTGACGGCCAAGGCGCGCCAGGCCCTCGGGCTGGGCGAAGCCGCGTTATTCACGACCGTCGAGAACCCCCGGCCCAAACAGGGCCAGGGCTACACGCTGGCCCAGAAGATCGTCGGCCGCGCCTGCGGCGTCGAGGGCGTCCTGCCCGGCACCGCGTGCGAGCCGCACATGACCACGGTCGGCTCCCAGGATACGACCGGACCGATGACCGCCGACGAGCTCAAGGAGCTGGCCTGTCTCGAATTCCAGGCCGACCTGTTCATGCAGTCGTTCTGCCACACGGCCCCTTATCCCAAGTCGGCCGACGTCAAGG
The DNA here is from genome assembly GCA_001775755.1 of Candidatus Aminicenantes bacterium RBG_19FT_COMBO_65_30. Lineage (GTDB taxonomy): Bacteria > Acidobacteriota > Aminicenantia > Aminicenantales > Saccharicenantaceae > RBG-16-66-30. The sequence goes on from MEYF01000023.1 coordinate 6,001, forward strand.
TCCACAAAACCCTGCCGCCCTTCATGGTCGCCCGCAAGGGCGTCTCCCTCCGGCCCGGCGACGGGGTCATCCATTCCTGGCTGAACCGGCTCGTTCTGCCCGACACGGTGGGCACGGGCGGCGACTCCCACACGCGCTTCCCGATCGGCATCAGCTTCCCGGCCGGTTCCGGCCTGGTCGCTTTCGCCGGCGCCTTGGGCTTCATGCCCCTCGATATGCCCGAGTCCGTCCTCGTCCGGTTCAAGGGGACGATGAATCCGGGCATCACCCTGCGCGACGCCGTCAACGCCATCCCCTACTTCGCCGTCAAGCAGGGCCTGCTGACCGTCGAAAAAAAGAACAAGAAGAACCTCTTCAACGGTTGCGTCCTCGAGATCGAGGGTTTCGAGGACCTCACCGGGGACCAGGCCTACGAGCTGACCGACGCTTCGGCGGAACGGTCGGCGGCGGCCTGCGTCCTCGCCCTCAAGGAAGAACGGGTCGCCGAATACATCAAAAGCAACGTCGCGCTGATGGAGAAGATGATCGAGGAGGGCTACCAGAGCGCCGATACCCTTCGCCGGAGGATCGCCGCCTGCCGCGATTGGCTCGAAAATCCCATCCTTATCAAGCGCGACCCCCACGCCGAGTACAAGGCCGTCCTCGAGATCGACCTCGCGGCCATCACCGAGCCGCTGGTCGCCTGTCCCAACGACCCGGACGACGTCAGGCCGCTCGCGGCCGTCGCCGGCGACCCGGTCCAGGAGGTCTTCATCGGCTCGTGCATGACCAACATCGGTCAGTTCCGGGCAGCCGGCCGTATTCTCGACAAGGCGGGCATCCCCCCGGCCAGGGTCTGGATCACCCCGCCGACCAAGATGGACGCGGCCCAGCTCATGCGGGAGGGATACTACGCCATCTTCGCCGCGCTCGGCGGCCGGACCGAGATGCCCGGCTGCTCCCTATGCATGGGCAACCAGGCCCGGGTCGGCGCCGGGACGACCGTCTTCGCCACCTCGACCCGGAACTTCGACCACCGGCTGGGAGACAACACCCGCGTCTACCTGGGGTCGGCCGAGCTCGCCGCGCTGACCGCTCTCAAGGGGAAGATCCCCACGGTCGATGAGTACATGGCCGTCATGAAAGCAAAAGTCCTGCCCTACGCCGGCGAGATCTACCGCTACCTCGAATTCCACAAGATGGGCGACTTCAGCCTGGGATACGTCCGATGATCCGGCTCGACGGCCGTAAAGTCCTGATCACCGGGGGATCGCGGGGGATCGGCCGGGCGACGGCCCTTCTTTTCGCCCGGGCGGGCGCGGACGTCGCCTTCAGCTACGTCAGCAACCAAAAGGCGGCCGACGGAGTTCGCCAAGAAGTGGAAAAGATCGGCCGCGCCTGTCTCGCCTACAAGGCGGAGATGTCGTCCCGGGCCGACATCGACCGGATGGTCGGGGACGTCCTGGCCAAGTGGGGGGAGCTCGACACGCTGGTCAACAACGCCGGGATATGGACCTACCTCGAGCTGGGCCGGATGGACGACGCCGTTTACCACGAGACGATCGCCGTCAACGTCGACGGGGTCTTTCATGCCATCAACGCCGTCGTTCCGTCCATGAGGGAGCACGGCCGGGGCTGGATCATCAACGTGACGTCGACGGCCGGCGTCAGGGGAGAGGCTCTCCACTCCCACTATGCGGCGAGCAAGGGGGCCCTGCTCTCCCTGACCAAGTCCCTTGCCGTCGAGCTCGCTCCGTATGGGATCCGGGTCAACGCCGTAGCCCCCGGCTGGGTGGACACGGACATGTGCACGGGCGTCTTCAGCGAGCCCGGTTACAGGGAGAAGGTCCGTCAGACCATCCCCCTGAAGCGCATCCCGCCCCCCGAAGATATCGCCGGCCCCATCCTGTTCCTGGCCTCCGACCTGGCCAGGCACGTCACCGGTGAGATCCTCGACGTCAATGGCGGGTCGGTCCTCTGCGGCGGATAGCGTTTTCCGGCTAGCCAATCGGGGGGATTGAAATTTCCCCCGCAAAAGCCTTGACACTTTTCGGGAAAATGTGGTACTAAAGGCAGGTCCAATGGCCAAAAATCACCTCTCGGTCATCATCGTCCCGCATACGAAAACCAGCACCAAAACCCTGTGTTTTTCCCGGCGGGCCCTGAAGTTCCTGGCCGTGGGCGGGGCGGTCCTCGGCCTGGCCCTCGCGGCCGCGCTGGTCGATTACGTCCGCATGAGCGTCATCCGCGGCAAGTACAAGGCCCTCCGGGCGGAAACGGCCCAGCAGAAGACGACGATCGCCAATTACGAGAAGTCCATCGGCGAGCTCCAGGCGACCATCTCGCACTTCGAAAGCTACACCAAGAAGCTCAACGTCATGGCCGGGCTGAAGTCGCCCGACGTCCTGACCGCCCCGGCCGGCATCGGCGGCGGCGAACCCGGAAAAGACGAGCCGGAATCCGAAATCGACCCTGCCCAGGCGCCGGCCCCGAGCGGCCCCCAGGTCATCACCCAGGGGTCGATCCATAACCTGAGCCGGAAGGCCCAGAGCATCGAAAGCAACCTCAACAGCCTCCTCAATTTCTTCGAGAGCGACAGTCTCCGCCTGGCTTCGACGCCGTCCATCGTGCCCACGGTGGGCTGGCTGAGCTCGGTCTACGGCCACAGGAACGATCCCTTCACGGGGGAGTGGACGATGCACTTCGGCATCGACATCTCCACCAACACCGGCAATCCCATCATGGCCACGGCCGACGGCATCGTCATCAAAGTCCAGACGGATAAATACCTGGGCAAGAACGTCACCATCAGCCACGGCAACGGCTTTACGACCGTTTACGGCCACATGAGCAACTTCGCCGTCAAGGCCGGGCAGAGAGTGAAGAGGCGGGACATCATCGGCTACATCGGCCAGACCGGCAAGGCCGCCGGTCCCCACGTCCATTACGAAGTCTGGCGGGACGGCAAGCGCGTCGACCCGCGGACCTACCTGCTCGAAGAATAGCCGGGCGGCCGGCCGCCCCGTCACCCCAACCGATCGCCGGGGGCGATCCTCGTCCCGAGAGAGAAAACATATGCGGGCATGGCGCTCTTTCCCTCGGGCTGAAGGTCCTCGACAAGGAAAGCCGTGCCGCCGCCGCAAGCCGCCGTGATGCCGGCTTTGCCGACGGCGATGATCCTCCCCGGTTCGCCCGCCGCATGCTTCGCTTCGAGGGCGCGGCCGCGGAGGATGGCGATCCTTTTCCCCTCGAAAAACGTGAAGACGCCCGGCCGGTCGGCCAGGGCGAGGACTTTTCTGTCGATGGCGTCGGCGGCGTCCGTCCAGGAGACGCGGCCGTCCTCCTTTTTAAGCTTGGGGGCCAGGGTGGCCAGGCCGTGGTCCTGGGCGATACGTTCGACCGAATCTATGCGGACGAGCGTCTCGACCAGCAGCTCCGCTCCGATGTCGGCCAGGCGGGTCTCGAGCTCGAGGGCCGTTTCGCGCGGCCCGACCGCGACGCGCCTGACGGCCAGGATGTCGCCTTCGTCCATCCTGTCGTTGAGCTCGATGACGGTCACTCCGGATTCGCCGTCGCCGTTGAGGACGGCCCATTGGACGGGAGCGGCGCCTCGGTATTTCGGCAGGAGCGAGAAATGGATGTTGAGCGAACGGCGCCGGGGGAACGAGTGGACGGCATTCGGGATGATCTGCCCGTAGGCGACAACGACGTTGACGTCGGGCCCGGCCGCCCGGACCCTCTCGAGGGCCGCTTCGTCCGTCCTTATCCTCGCGGGTTCGATGACGGGGATGTGCCGCTCGAGGGCGAAGGCCTTGACGGCCGAGGGCAGGAGCTTGCGGCCGCGCCCGGCCGGCTTGTCGGGCTGGGTGACGACGAGCTCGACCGAATGGCCCGCGCCGAGAAGGGCCTGGAAGGAGGGGAGGGCCGCCGCCGGGCTCCCGAAAAAGACGGTCTTCATGCTTTCTTGCCGGAGGCCGCGTTCTTTTTGAACTTTTTCTTGATGAGCCTCCGCTTGAGGGCCGAGAGCTTCTCGATGAAGAGGATGCCGTCGAGATGGTCGGCCTCGTGGCAAAGGACCCGGGCCAGGAGGTCCTCGCCTTCGACCTCGACCCTCTCTCCCTTGAGATCGAGACCGTGGACGATGACCCGGCAGGGCCGGGCGACTTTTTCGCGGATCTCGGGAACGGACAGGCACCCTTCCTCGCAGATGACCTCGCCCTCTTTTGTGACGACCTCCGGGTTGACCAGGACGATGAGGTCGTCCTTCCTCTCGCCGACCGAGAGGTCGACGACGATGAGCCGCTTGCCGACGCCGACCTGGGGCGCGGCGAGACCGAGGCCCGGCGCGGCGTGGACCGTTTCGACCATGTCCTCGGCGAGGCGGACGATGTCCTCGTCGACGCGATCGACGGGCTCCGCTTTCCTGGTCAGGATCGGATCGCCGATGATGAGGATCTCGCGAATAGCCATGGGGTTTCCTTTCCGGCTTCATTTTACCTGAAAATGGCTCGTACTGGCAAAATCCATATTGTTTTTTATTCCGCCACGGCGGTGGTCTATCTAAATGAGAGCCGCGGGGGTGCCCGGCAGGAATCCACGTCGCGCAGGGGTGTTCCCAGAGGAGGCCGTGGAAGGGCGTAGCGGGCACGGGTCCTCGACCGAAGGGAGAGGAGAGCGAAGCCCGGACCCGAAGCGGCCTGGCTCGCCGGGCCAGGCCGCGGCCGACGGCGGGAATACCCCGAGCGAAAAAACGTGGGTGACGTACCGGCACTTGCCGGAATCCGGCTATCTTCGCCGCTGCCGGATGACTTCGAAGAAGAAGACGGCCGCCGCGGCGGCGACGTTGAGCGAGCCGACCTTGCCGGCCAGGGGGATGGCCAGGACCTTGTCGCAGGTCTTGCGGACAAGGGGCCGCAGGCCCCGCCCCTCCGAGCCGAGGACGATGCCGACGGGGCCGGTGTAGTCGAACGAATACCAGGGCTCGTCCCCCGAGCCTTCGGCGCCGACGAGCCAGAGGCCCTTGTCCTTGAGCTCTTCCATGGCCCGGACGAGATTGGGGACCCGGGCGACAAGAAGATGCTCGAGCGCTCCCGCAGAGACCGTGTCGACGGTCTCGGTAAGTCCGGCCGAACGGCGCTCGGGCAGGATGAGACCGTCAACCCCGGCCCCCTCGGCGCTGCGGACGATGGCCCCGAGGTTCTGGGGGTCCTCGACCTCGTCGAGCAGGACGACGAAGGGTTTGGCCGAGCGGGCCAGGATGTCATCGAGAGAGGCATAGCCCTTGGGGGAGACTTCGGCCATGACTCCCTGGTGGCCGGGCGCGATCTGGTCGAGACGGCGGGCCGGGACGAAGACGCAGGGGACATGCCGGGCCTTGGCCTCGCGGATGACCTCGCCGATCCGGGCGTGGCCTTTCTCCTCCTGGATGAAGACCTTGTTGACCCGTTCGGGCGCCGACCGGAGGGCCTCGAGGAGGGGGTTGATCCGGATGATCCTGTCCATGGTTGATCCATGCCCATTATATGCGAATCGACAGGTCCCGGCCAGAATTCCGGGGACACGCAATTCCCTGATCGAGACCGGTTGTCTCGATCAGGCGCATCGGGTAAAATGCCCCCGTGAAACCGACGGAGGCGGACCATGCCCGATAACATCAAAATCACCAGGATCTGTCTTGTCGTCGCCGCGGGCCTGGAGATCGCGACGGCGGCGCTCCTCCTCTTCATCTTCCTCTCCGGGGCCGTCCTCATCGGCTGGGGTACCGAGCGCTCCGGCCTCCTCGGCAGCGCCCTGCTCGGGGCGACCGGGATCCTCCTTGCCGTAGGCTTCGCCGCCTTCGGCGTCGCCGACCTCCTCATCGCCGCCGGCGTCGCCAAGGGCAGGCCCTGGGCGAGGATCG
>MEYF01000024.1 GCA_001775755.1 Candidatus Aminicenantes bacterium RBG_19FT_COMBO_65_30
CGCGAGTTCCGTCCCGGCACACGAGCTGAATGGGGTCCGAGGGGGTCGCCGGAGGGAGCATAAAGGAGGGATGCGGCTCTTGCCAGTCAAGCATAGTGGAGCATCACTCCAGCGGACGGAGGCGATCCCTGAGGCCCCCTGAGGCTCGCCTTGACTTCGCGTCCCCCCTGCCCTTAGAATAGGCCCGTACCGTAACCCCTTGAAAGAGCTGAATATGGAAAAATCGGCGGAGTTTTATACGCTCGAAAAGGGCATCCTGTCCCTCAAGGACCAGATCGACGCCCTGGCCGAGATCGACGACATCGGCAAGAAGGACCGGATTGCCGCCCTCCGCTCGGAGATCGCAAAGGAGTGGGCCAAGATCCTGCCCCAACTGACGACCGTCAACATCGTCCAGATCGCCCGCCATCCCAAGCGTCCCTATACCCTGGACTACATCGCCTTCCTCTTCCAGGACTTCATGGAGATGCATGGCGACCGCCGGTATGCGGACGACCCGGCCATCGTCGCCGGCCTGGCCTTCTACAAGGGCCGGACCGTGGCCGTCATCGGCCACCAGAAGGGCCGGACGACCCGGGCCCGCATCGACCGGAACTTCGGCCAGGCCAACCCCGAGGGCTACCGCAAGGCCCTTCGGATCATGCTCGAGGCCGAGAAATTCGGCTTCCCCGTGATCACCTTCATCGACACGCCCGGGGCCTATCCGGGCATCGGCGCCGAGGAGCGCGGCCAGGCCGAAGCCATCGCCTTCAACCTGAAAACCATCTCCATGTTGAGAACCCCGATCGTCAACGTCGTCATCGGCGAAGGCGGCAGCGGCGGCGGCCTGGGCATCGGCTTCGGCGACCAGCTGATGATGCTCGAGCACTCCTTCTACTCCGTCATCTCGCCCGAAGGCTGCGCCGCCATCGTCTGGAAGGACCAGGACGCCGTCGAAGAGGCCGCCGAGAACCTGGGCATCCGGGCGACGACCCTCCTCGAGTTCGGCATCATCGACAAGATCATCCCCGAGCCGCCCGGCGGGGCCCACATCGACCCCGAGCAGACCTTCAAAAACGTCGACAAGCACCTCTACCAGGCGCTGAAGAAGCTCGAGGGCAAGCCCGTCGACGAGCTCCTCGACGAGAGATACAAGAAAATCCGCAAGATAGGGGTCTTCGAGGAACGGTGACCGAAGACGCTTCCCCCAAGAAAGAGCTCGCGGCCGTCAGGGGCACGAAAGACATCCTTCCCAAAGAGGTCGAGGGCTGGCAGGCCCTCGAACGCCTGGCCCGGGAAACCTTCGAGCTCTACGGTTACCGGGAGCTGAGGGCTCCGGTGATCGAGGCCACGGAGCTTTTCGAAAAGGGCACCGGCCGGACCTCCGACATCGTCACCAAGGAAATGTACACCTTCACCGACAAGGGCGGCCGATCCCTGACCCTGAGGCCCGAATATACGCCGTCGGTCGTCCGGGCCATCATCGAGCACCGGCTCGACCTGGAGGTCGAGCCCCTGCGCTACTACTATATGGGCCCCATGTTCCGCTACGACAAGCCCCAGAAGGGTCGTTTCCGCCAGTTCCATCAGATCGACATCGAGGTCTTCGGCGAGAAGGACGCGGCCGCCGACGCCGAGATCATCGAGATGGCCGATTCTCTCCTCCGCAAGCTCGGGGTCACCGGGACAGAGACGCTGGTCAATTCGGTCGGCTGCCGCGAGTGCCGGCCGGCTTACAGCCGGGCGCTGCGTGAAGCGGCCGGGAAGCGCAAGTCCGGCCTCTGCCCCGACTGCCAGAGGAAGGCGGAGACGAACCCGCTCAGGATCTTCGATTGCAAGGTGGAAGCCTGCCGGGCCGTCGCCCGGACATTCCCGCTTATCCAGGACTTCCTCTGCGCCGAATGCCGGGACCACTTCGGCAAGCTCCTCGTTTTCCTCGACATCTATAAGATCCCCTACCGAGTGGAACCGCGGCTCGTCCGCGGCCTCGATTACTACACCAAGACGACTTTCGAAGTCGTTTCCTCCCATCTCGGCGCCCAGAACTCCCTCGTCGGCGGCGGCCGCTACGACGACATGATGAAGGACTTCGGCGGGCCCGACATCTGCGCCATCGGTTTCGCCATGGGCATGGAAAGGGTCTTGTCCATCGCCGAGCTCGCCCCGCCGAAAAGAAAGTTCCTCTACCTCGCCTACCTCGGCGACGAGGCCAAGAAAGCGGGCTTGGAGATGGCCCGCTATTTCCGGGCGAACGGGGTCGAATGCCTGGTCGAGTTCAAGGACCGGGGGATGAAGGCCCACTTCGGCCGGGCCAACAAGCTCCAGGCCGCCTGGGTCCTCATCGTCGGCGGGGACGAGATGAAGAAGGGCCGCTTCGGCCTCAAAGAGATGGCTACCGGCCGTCAGGTCGAGGGCGCCCGCGAGGAACTCCTGGCCTTCCTCCGTGAGAATTAATCGTTCGGGGACCTCCATGAACAATTCCACCGAGACCGGCACGCCTTTGAAGCGGACGGACTACTGCGGCGAGCTTCGCGCCGCCCACGAAGGCCGCGAGGTCGTCCTCTGCGGCTGGGTCCACAAGACCCGCGACATGGGCCACATCGTCTTCGTCGACCTCCGCGATCGCGAGGGCCTGGCCCAAGTCGTCTTCCAGTCCGACCGGCCCGAGCTCGCCGAGGAGGCCAAGAGGCTCCGCAACGAGTTCGTCGTCGGGGTTCGCGGCCGCGTCCGCCGCCGTTCGGCCGTGAACAAGGACATCCCCACGGGCGAGGTCGAGGTCGAGGCCTTCGAGCTCCGCGTCTTCGCCGCCTCCAAGGTGCCGCCGTTCGTCGTCGCCGACCCGCCCCAGGCCTCCGAGGAGCTGCGCCTGAAGTACCGCTACCTCGACCTGCGCCGGCCCAAGATGCAGCGTCACATCCGCCTCAGGCATGAGGCCTCGCTCGCCGTCCGCAACTACATGAGCCGGAACGGCTTTTTCGAGATCGAGACGCCCATCCTGGCCAACCCCACGCCCGAGGGGGCTCGGGACTACCTCGTCCCCAGCCGCATCTACAAAGGGCGGTTCTACGCCCTGCCGCAGTCGCCCCAGCAGTTCAAGCAGACGCTGATGATCTCCGGCTTCGACCGCTATTTCCAGATCGTCCGCTGTTTCCGGGACGAGGACCTCAGGGCCGACCGCCAGCCCGAGTTCACCCAGATCGACATCGAGACGAGCTTCATCGACCGGGAAGAGTTTTTCACTCTCAACGAGGGGCTGATGGAAGCCCTCTTCGCCCTGGCGGGCGGGAAGGTCGAACGTCCGTTCCGGCGCCTGCCCTATGCCGAGGCCATGGAGAAGTACGGCTCCGACAAGCCCGACCTGCGCGTGCCGCTCGAGATGCGCGACCTCACGGCCGTCGGCGGGGAGAGCTCGTCGGAGATCCTCAAGGCCACGATCGCCGGAGGAGGCGAGCTCAAGTGTCTCCTCGTTCCCGGCGCCGGCGCGCTTTCACGAGGCCAGCTCGACAAGCTGGGCGACAAGGCCAAGGCGCTCGGCGCCAAGGGCCTCGTCTGGATCAAGAAGCAGGACGGCTGGAAGTCATCGCTCAAGATGGCCGACGCCGACTTCGAGATGATCTGGGCCGCCCTGGGCGGCGCCGACACCGACCTGGCCCTGCTCGTCGCCGATAAGAGGGATACCGCGCTCAAGGCCCTCGGCGAGATCCGCCGGGCCTGGCCGATGGAGGACGCGGCGCGGAAAGACCGACTCGAATTCTGCTGGGTGACCGACTTTCCGCTTTTCGAGTGGAACAAGGAGGAAAAGCGCTTCGTCTCCATGCACCACCCATTCACCTCGCCGCACGAGGACGACCTGGGTCTCCTCGAAACGGAGCCCGACAAGGTCCGGGCCAAGGCGTACGACCTCGTCCTCAACGGCGTCGAGGTCGGCGGCGGCTCGATCCGTATCCACGATATGGACCTCCAACGCCGCGTTTTCAAGTCGCTGGGATTGACGGACAAGGAAACCGAGGAGAAATTCGGCTACTTCCTCGAAGCCTTAAGCTTCGGCGCCCCGCCCCACGGCGGCATCGCTTTCGGTTTCGATCGACTGGTCATGCTCCTGGCGGGCGAGGAATCGATCCGCGAGGTCATCCCCTTCCCCAAGACGACGAGCGCCCTCGACTTGATGACGAATTCGCCCTCCGCGGTTACGGAGCGTCAGCTCGAAGAGTTGGGCCTCAAGCTCCGCGGCTAGGGGGGCGCGTTTCGGCGAGAAGGGCGCCGGGGATCCCGAGAAGAGCGAAAATAAACACCTTCCAGAGCACGGTCAGAGCCGGGGCACTATTTAAAACCGCAGGCCCGGCCGTCGCGGCCAGGCCCGGAAACAGGGGCGTCAGGACCGTATTGACGGCGCCATAAGCGAGGCCGACGAGGGCGCCGGCCGTGACTCCGGCCACCATCCGCTTGCCCATCCTCCTCCGCCGCGACCACAGCGAAGCCAGGAAACCCGCGCCGACAGGCACCAGGAATGCGGCCCACCAAACGTCCTTGAGGATCGGCACGCGCCCCGCCGACCGGACGAACAGAGAATCGAGAAGCGCGAGCAGGCCCGTGCCCAAGAGAACGGCCAGGGGTATGGCCCACCACCGCGGTCTTCCGGCCGCCGCGAGCCCGTCCCGCTTCCGGATCCTGATCCCCAGGCTCAACGGATAGTTGTAGAACGCGTCGAAGACGGCGTGCTCGAGCCAAGCGCCGCGCTCGCCGAAGACAGGGACGATATGGACGGCCTCCGTGGCCCAGTGGCCGGCCATGAACCGGGCCAGCTCGGGGAAGCGGTAGGCCATCTGGAGCGGGAAAGCCAGGTAGCCGATGATCTTGAAGAAGCTGACGGGGAGCGCCAGCCGGTAGTCCTTGATGTTCTTCTCTTTGATGCACAAGCCCAGGACATAGAAGCCCCGGACGAGCGACCCCGGCGACACCGGCAACAGGTTGAACGCGCCGATGATGAGCCCCGCCCGCAGGGTCGCCTGGGACCAGCCGAGCTCGGGATGGCCGAGTATATAAATAGCGGCGATCGTCAGGAAGACCGTCTCCGATATGAACAGCGTGGCCAGGTGGACGGCCAGGCTCTTCAGGTACTTCTGGATGTAGGGCTCGTCGATCTGGGCGAGGATGTGGGCGGAGTCAGCCGCGCTGAGCATGCCGTTCTTGCGGCCCTCCTCGACCATGTCGCGGAGCCACTTCTCGCGGACCGCGGGCCGGAAGTAGAGCCGGAAAGGTTTGACGAACATGAGATACAGGCGTTCCTTGAAATAGGCCTTATCCGTCAGGAACCTATGCACCCCGGCGGGGAGGACCGCCAGCGGCCGGTTGAGGATGTAAAGCCCGGGTTTCCGGGCGATGGTCAGGGCGCGCTTTTCACTCACCCTTCCCGACCGGTGCCAGCCGATGAGGGCTTCGGTCACGTGCCCCCGAAAAGCACGGCCGAGGTACCCGGCCTTCGTCAAGAGGGCCCCGACGTGGCGGCGATAGTCCCGCCGCCCCCAGAGTCTGCGGACGAGAGGTCCCAGGAGCGGGACGAGCCACAGGATCCAAAGGCCGGCCGCCCGTCCCGGGAATTTGAGCAGAAAGAGGATCGGGGTGAGGGCGGGCAGGAGGCCGAGGACGAGGAAGAGGAGCGCCGCGAACCGGCTTTTCCGCAGCCGGCCGGACGCCTCCGGGTCGGCCATGCGCCGGATCTCCCAGCCCCGGACCCAGGCGCCGTGGATCGCGGTCCAGAGCCGCGGCCTCGTGATCAGCCGGATATGGTGATGGGCGATGTCGGGCAGGGAATCGCGATAGGCTTGGTCGGCTCTCTTGAGCTCCTCGAGCGCGCCCGTCATGTCGGCGAACGCCGCGGCGCGGGTCGAAACATGGCCTTCGAGCGCGCCGAGGTCACCCCGGTCGAACTGGACGAGACTGCCTCGCGCCGCGCCCCGGACGATGAGCTTGAAATCCGCGGGACACTGGGGCAGGAAGGGCAGGAGGGCCATGCCGGCCCGGAAATCGACGGCGACGAGCCCGCGCTCCGGATCGTCGTCCGCTTCCAGGCGCTTGAGGGCGTTCGGCTGGCTCTTCATCGTCCACCATTCGTACTGGCGGGCGAGCTCGTGGGCCCCCATGTCGTGCATGAGGCCGACGAGGTCCCTCATGAACGTCCGCTTCTTCCGGTATTCCGGCGAGCCCAGGCCCTCCGCCGGCCGGCCGGGCTTCCAAGCCAGCCGGGCGAAGAGGTTGTCGTCGATCTCGTATCGCCAGAGACGGCCGTCCACCCATTCGCTGAGCTCGCCGCAGCTGCCGAGGACCGGATCGACGAGAGTGGCCAGGACGTCGACGACGGCGCGCTCCGAGCCCAGCCGCTCAGCCGCGCCCCGGCGGATGAATTTCTGCCATAGGGCCCCGGCCCGGGCCGCGTCGGGATTGACCTGAGGCGCGAACGGCGCCTGGAAGCCGACGCCGTAGAGCAGATTGCGAATGAAGCGCCCGAAGCCGGAAACGGGGACGAGGACCTTCAGGGCGCAGGTCCGGCCCGGTTCGAGGCCTTCGATGGGCCCCTCGGGGGACTCGATATGCAGGACCCGGACCCGGTAGACCTGGCCCGCGTATCCGCCGCCGACGTGCCGCTCGATTGACAGCCTGACGCGAGCCGGCCGGGAAGGCCAGACCCCCCGGATGTCGTATTCGAGGACCTGGCCCGGCTCGTGGCGCCGGACGCGCAGAGGCCTGAAGAGCGACGCGGCGCGGAAGCGCTGCTCGAGCTCCCGGACGACGTCGCCGGAATAGGCGGGATCTGTCATCGCATCACTTTCAATTAGACAGGGACGAACGCCATGGCGGCGTCCGCCCCTCGAATCATGCCCGGCTTTGCTTCGGACGCTACGGCTTCTTGATCTCCTCTCCCGTCATCGGGTCGGTCAGGTTCACTCTGTGGACTTTGCCCAGCTTGTCGAGCGGGCCGGGCCACTTGTCGCCGCCCTTGTTGCAGGGCTCGAAGTCGCCGACGATCATGATGGCGGCCTTGTCCGGATGGACGTACTTCGTCGCGACTTCCTGGACCCGGGCCTTGGTGACGGCCTCGATTTTCGACCGGTAGGTTTTGAAGTAGTCCATGGGCTTGCCGGTCATCTCCAGGTTGGCGAAGCTCATCATCGTCGCCTGGGCGGATTGGAAGCTGTCGGCGAAACTCTCCAGGTAGTAGTTGACGGCGGTCTCCATCTCGGCGTCCGACACGGGCTCCTTGCGGATGCGGTTGAGCTCGGCCAGGATCAGCGAGATGGCATAGCCGACCGTCGACGACTTGGTCTGGACGTAGCCGGAGAACGTGCCGGGGAAGCCCCAGCGATAGGTGAACCGGCTGCCCTGGTTATAGGACAGTCCCTCGTCCGAGCGGACCTTGGTCGTGATCCGCGAGGTGAAGCTGCCGCCGCCGAGTATGAAGTTCATGACCTGGACGGCGAAATAGTCCGGATTCGTGTCCTCGATGCCCAGATGGCCGAGGCTGATGTAGCCCTGGTTGATGGCCTTCTGTATGAAATAGACGCCCGGCTCGGCGGCGGGAAAGCCCTTCGGGAGGGCGGGAAAGACGACGGGTCCGCCCTTCCATCCGGCAATGAGCTTGTTGATCTTGGCCTTGAGGTCGGCCTTGGCGAAGTCGCCAGCCACGGCCAGGATGACGTTCTTGGGCGAGACGTACTTCGCGTGGAACGCCTTGAGGTCGGCCGCGGTGATGCCTTCATAAGAGGCCTTCGTCGGCCGCCAGGTCAGGGCGTTGTCGCCGTAGAGGAGTTTTTCGTACTCCCGGCTGAGGACGCCGTTCGGCTGGTCGTTGGCTTGGCGGAGCTGTTCGACGAAACGGGCCTTGGCCAGCTTCAGCGGCTCCTCGCGGAAGGCCGGGTTCATGAGGACGTCGAAGAACATGCCCAGGCCCTCGTCGAGGTCCTTGGTCAGGACCGACAGGCTCAGGGTCGACGTCCTCTCCCCGACATTGAAATTCAGCGAACCGCCGAGGAAATCGATGCGGTCTTCAATGACCGTCCCTTCGCGGGTCTTGGTGCCGCCCTTGATGAGCTGATCGCCGAGGACCGTATCAAGCCCGGCTTTCTCCTTGGGCGCGTAGAGGCCGCCGCAGTTGACGATGGCGGTGATGTTGAAGAGGGGCAGGCTGCGGTCCTCCTGGACGTAGGCGCGCAGACCGCCCGCGTATTCGACGCGGAACGCCTTGGGGTCGGGCGGGTCGTATTTGAGGGACGGATACTTGAGCTCGGAAGGGTGTTTCGCCTGGCCCAGTCCCAGGCCGACGCAGACGAACGCGAGCGCCAGGATGGCTGTTACAGTTCTTTTCATGTCGTCCTCCTTACCGGCCCGACTTCCGGGTATAGATGGCCGTCAGGCTGTTGTCCTTGACGAAGTACTTGGCGGCGACCCGCTTGATGTCCTCGTTGGTCACCTTCTTGAGGTCCTCCAGGTCGGTCAGGATCGACCGCCAGCCGCGCTTGAGGTCGGCTCGGCCGACCCGGCTGGCCAGCCCGGCGGTGCTCGCCAGGCCGCGGATGAAGCCTGCCTCGTCCTTGTTCTTGGCCTTCTGGATCTCCTCCTCCGTCAGGCCGTCCTTCTTGACCTTGTCGATCTCGGCCCAGATCTCCTTCTCCAAGTCCTCCGGCTTGACGCCCTTGTCCAGGCGCGGCGTCGCGCTGAACTGGAAGGCCCCGACATACCATTGGGGCCGGCTCGACGCCGAGGCGCTGACGGCCAGCTGCTTGTCGCGGACCAGGTTCTTGTAGAGCCGGCCGGTGCCGCCGCCTCCGCCCCTGCCGCCGCGGAAGCCGCCGCCGCCGGAGCCCAGCGTGCCGGCCAGGATGGACAGCGCGGCCGTATCGGGGTGCCCGTCGGGGGGGGTGTGGAACATCATCTGCAGGCTCGTCGCCGCGGGGCCTTCCCCGTAGAGCCTCTTTTCGCTGTACTGCGGCGGTTCGCCCGTGCGGATGGGCTCGAGGTCCGGTCCCTTGGGGATGCGGCCGAAGTATTTTTCGGCCATGGCGATGATGGCGGCCGGGTCGAAGTCCCCGACATAGATGGCCACCGCGTTGTTGGGAACGTAGTAGCGGTTGTGGAAGTCCACGAGATCCTGCTTCGTCATCTTCTTCAGGTCGTCCATCCAGCCGATGACGCCCCAGTGATAGGGCGAAGCCGCGTAGAAGGCGGCGTTGACCTGTTCGCCGAAGAAGAAGCCCGGCTGGTTCTCGCTGAGCCGGCGTTCCTCCATGATGACGTCCTTCTCGGAATAGAACTCGCGGAAGCGGGCGTTCATCATCCGGTCGCTCTCGAGGAGCATCTGGAGCTCGACCTTGTTCGAGGGCAGGGTGACGTAATAGCCCGTCGTCTCCTGACTTGTCGAAGCGTTGAGCCCGGTGCCGCCGTTGCTCATGTACCGGGTCCAGAGGTCATCCTTGATGATGTAGGCTTTTTCCGCCGCGACGAGGACGTCGAACTCCTTCTGCCAGGCGGCGATCTGGACCGGATCGCCGTCGGTCTTCCAATATTTCTCGCGGTAGATCTTGCCCATGAGCTCGTCGATCTTCCGGTCGATCTCGGTATCCTTGGCATAGTCGGTGACGCCCATGATCTCGGTGCCCTTGAACATCAGATGCTCATGGACGTGGGCGCTGCCGGTGATGCCCGGGCGCTCGTTGATCGCCCCGACCTGGAAATAGATGTGGCAGACGACGCGCGGCACGCCCGGCTTGGGGATCATCAGGATCTTCATGCCATTGCCGAGGACGTGCTCCTTGACGTCCAGCGTGACCCCGGCGGCTTGAGCGAACGCCGCAAGGACGAACGCCGACGCGACCAGTACCAGAATCCGCTTTCTCACTTTCGACACCTCCTTTAAGATTTGTCCACTAAAGATATTTATTAAGTTTTTTCGTTCTCTTCAGCGTGTCGACGATATCCTTGACCTTCTGGTCGAGGGCCGCGTCGCAGATGAGCAGGGCGTCGCCGGCCTCGATGACGATGAGATTGCGGACGCCGACGAGCGCGGTCAGCCGGCCCGGGTTCCAGACGAGGCAGTCCTTCGCGTCGAGGGCCAGCGCTTCGCCGCGGACGGCGTTGCCCTCGCCGTCCCGGGGCCAGATCTCGAGGAGCGTCGACCAGGCCCCGACGTCCGACCAGCCGAAATCGCCATCGGCGACGAGGACCCCTTCGGCTTTCTCCATCAAGGCGTAATCGATGGACAGGGCCGGGGCCAGGGCGAACGCCGACCGGAGCTTGGCCGCGCCGCCCGACCGCAGGGCCGAGACGATGGCCGCCCAGGCGGGCTTAAGATCGGGCGCGAAGACCGCGAGCTTCTCGGCGAAAACGCCGGCTCGCCAGACGAACATGCCCGAATTCCAGGCGTAGTCGCCTGAAGCCAGGTACTCGTCGGCCTGGGCCGGGTTCGGCTTCTCCTTGAACGCCTGGACGGGATAGAAAATGTCCCCGCCAAGCTTTCTGCCCCTTCCCCGGTCGTGGCGGATGTAGCCGTACCCGGTGGCCGGATAGGTCGGCGGGATGCCGAAAGTCACGAAGACGCGCTCACGGGCGGCGGCTTCGATGCCGGCTCGAAGGGTCTTGACGAACCGCGCCTCGTCGCGGATGAGGTGGTCGGCGGGCAGGACCGCGACGACGGCTTCGGGATTGTCCAGCCAGACGCGCGCCGTCGCCAGCATGAGCGCCGGGGCGGTGTTCCGGGCCAGGGGCTCGACGAGGAAACTCTCCTTGGGCAGGCGAGGCAGGAGCTTGCGGGCCAGCCGCGTCTGGGCGGCGTCGGCGACCAGCGTCATCCGGCGCGCCGGAGCGAGCGGCCGGATGCGCCGGACCGTTTCGAGGAGCATCGGGTCCCGGCCGGCGATGCGCAGGAATTGCTTCGGCTTGGCCGCCCGGCCGAGGGGCCAGAACCGGGTCCCCCGCCCGCCGGCCAGGATGACGGCGCGGACGTCTCTTTCCTTCATGCCGCCCCGAGGGAATTGATGACCTTCTGGAGAATCCCGCGGATTTCTTTCTGGATCGCGGCTAGGTCCTCTTCCGTGTCCGCTTCGAAGCGGAGGACGATGACCGCCTGGGTGTTCGAAGCCCGGACGAGCCCCCAGCCCTTGGGGAAGATCGCCCGGACGCCGTCGATTTCGATGACCGGGACGCGAGCGGCGAGCTCGCGGCGGACCTCGTCGACGATCCTGAACTTGACTTCGTCGGAGGCGTAGATGCGGATCTCCGGCGTCGAGTAGGTCTTGGGCAGGTCGGCCATCATCGCCGAGAGCTTCTTCTCCGAACGAGATAGGATCTCGAGGAGCCTGGCCGAGGCGTATATCGCGTCGTCGAAGCCGAACCAGCGGTCGTTGAAAAATATGTGGCCGCTCATTTCACCGGCAAGGGGCGCCTTCTCTTCCTTGATCTTTTGTTTGATCAGCGAGTGGCCCGTCCGCCACATGATCGGCCGGCCACCGAGTCTTTCGACCTCCTCGTAGAGGACCTTGGAGGCCTTGACCTCGGAGATGACGGCCGCTCCCGGCCTGGCCGGCAGGATGTCCCGGGCGAAGACGATGAGGAGCTGGTCGCCCCAGATGATCCGCCCTTCGTCATCGACGACGCCGATCCTGTCGGCGTCGCCGTCGTAGCCGATGCCGAGCTCGGCCCCGCTTTCGCGGACCTTGGCGACGAGCTTTTCCATGGCCTCAGGGAGCGTCGGGTCGGGATGGTGGTTGGGGAACCTGCCGTCCGGCTCGCAGAAAATGTCCACGACCTCGGCGCCCATCCTCCGGAAGAGCGGCACGGCAACGGCGCCGCCGGTGCCGTTGCCGGCGTCGATGACGACTTTAACCGGCCGGGAGAAGCGGACGTTTCGGGCGACATAATCCTGGTATTCGGGGACGACGTCGAGGGAGGTGACCCGTCCTTCGCCGCGGGGGAAGACGCCCTTGCGGACGATCTCGTAGAGGGCCTGGATCGTCTTGCCGTAAAGGGTGTCCTCCCCGGACATCACCTTGAAGCCGTTGTGCTCGGGCGGATTGTGCGAGCCGGTGATCATGACGCCGGCCGACATTTTCTTATGGAAGACGGCGAAGTAGAGGAGCGGCGTGGGGACGACCCCGATGTCGGCGACGTCGCAACCTGTGGCGAGAAGGCCGCGGATGAGGGCCCGGCTAAAGCCCGGCGAGCTCAGCCTGCAGTCCCGCCCGACGGCGACGGTCTTCTGGCCGCGGCCGAGGAAGAACGTGCCCATGGCCCGGCCCAGGATTTCGACGGCCGTTTCGTCCAGGTCCTGGCCGACGATGCCGCGGATGTCGTATTCCCTGAAGATCTTCGGGTTGATGTCCAAATCGCCCTCCTTGGCCGGGACCGACAATCCTTTATATATTGTTTATTATCTACTACTTATGTTGATTCTGCCGAACGCTTCCCGGCCGCCGGCGCCCGCCCCGCCCGACGCCGCCGAGCATAGCTCGCCCCGATGAACGCCTTGAAAAGTGGATGCGGGGCCAGGGGCTTGGATTTGAACTCGGGATGGAACTGACAGCCCAGGAACCACGGGTGGCCGGGGGCCTCGACGATCTCCACCAGCCCGTAGTCCGGGTTCATTCCGGAGAAGATCATCCCCGCGTCGGCTAGGGCGTCCTTGTAGCTCGGGTTGAACTCGTACCGGTGGCGATGGCGCTCCGAGATCCTGAGCGCGCGATAGGCCTGATGAGCAAGGGAACCCTTGACGAGGTCGCAGCGATACTGGCCGAGCCGCATCGTCCCGCCCATGTCGCAATCCCTGGCCAGCTCGCGCCAGCGGACGATGATCTTGTGCGGGGCGTCCGGCATGAACTCCGTGCTGTTCGCTTTTTTCAGTCCGGCGAGCGAACGCGCGTACTCGATCGAGGCGCACTGCATGCCCAGGCAGATCCCGAAGAAGGGGACCTTGTCCTCGCGGGCGTACGTGACCGCCCGGATCTTGCCCTCGATCCCCCGCTTGCCGAACCCCCCGGGGACGAGGATGCCGTCCTTCGATCCCAGGATCTTCGCCGGGTCGTCCTTCTCCAGAGCCTCGGCCTCGATCCAGTCTATCTTGACGTTGAGCCGATGCGCCAGCCCGCCGTGGATGAGCGCCTGGTTCAGGCTCATGTACGAATCGTGGAGGCCGGCGTACTTGCCGACGAGGCCGATCTCGACAACATCCTTGGGGTTCCTGATCCGGTCGACCATGCCCTCCCACGCGGCCAGGTTCTTTTTCCGGCGGGGAAGGCGGAGCATCTTCAGGATGGTTGTGTCGAGCCCTTCGCGCGCGAAATTCAACGGGATCTCGTAGATCGAATCGACGTCCCTCGCGTTGACGACGGCGTCGACGGGGACGTTGGTGAACAGCGCGATCTTGGCTTTGATGTCGGCCGAGAGGTCGCGCCCCGTCCGGCAGAGCAGGATGTCCGGCTGGATGCCGATCGCCCGCAGCTCTTTGACGCTGTGCTGCGTCGGCTTGGTCTTGAGCTCTCCGGAAACCCCGATGAAGGGGATCAGGGTCAGGTGAACGAAGAGCGTTTTGTCGGCGCCCAGGCTGAGCCGCATCTGCCGCGTGGCCTCGAGAAAAGGCAGGCTCTCGATGTCGCCAACCGTCCCGCCGATCTCGCAGATGACGATGTCGTTGCCGTTGGCCACGGCCTCGAATGCGCTCTTGATCATGTCGGTGACGTGCGGGATGACCTGGACCGTCTTGCCCAGATACTCACCCTTGCGCTCTTTGCGGATGATGGATTCGTATATCTTCCCGGCCGTCCAGTTGTGGGCCCGCGTCGTCTTCGTCGAGGTGAACCGCTCGTAATGGCCGAGGTCGAGGTCCGTTTCCGCGCCGTCGTCGGTGACGTAGACTTCGCCGTGTTGGAACGGGCTCATCGTTCCCGGGTCGACGTTGAGGTAGGGGTCGAACTTCTGGATGGTGATGCGGTAGCCGTGGCTCTCCAGGAGCCGGCCGATGGAGGCCGCGGCTATGCCCTTGCCCAGACCCGAGATGACCCCGCCGGTGACGAAGATGTACTTGCTCATGGAAGTCGTATCCTGGAAATTATCCCCCCGATTATATCCTTCGGACGCGCCGCACTCAAGCGGAGAAAATCGGCGCGTCCGGCTGCGGCGTTGTCGCCCGAGGTCAGGGATCAGGCCTCGGCCGCCTCCTTGGCCGCGGCCGGCCTCGCGGCGCCTTTCGTCTGGCAGGTCGCTTCGAGATAAGCTCCCTCTTCGACGGTCAGCGTGGGCGAAAGGATGGTCCCGAAGACGCGGCCCTTGTTGTGGACCTCGACCCTCTCCGATGCTTGGAGAGTGCCCCGGATCTCGCCGTTGATGACGAGCTGCCCCACCTTGACGTCGGCTTCGACCTTGCCCCGCTCCCCGACGATGAGAAGCGAGTCCGAGTTGATCGTCCCCTTGAAATTGCCTTCGATGCGGAACGATCCCTTGAACGTCAGGTCGCCTTTGAATTCCGATTCCATGTCTATCAAACCGGCCAGCTTTGTTTCGTTCAACTCGCGGGGCTTGTCTTTCATGCGTTTGCTCCTTTGATCCTGTCGTAGATTCGATTCAGGTCGTCCAAAGAGAAATAATAGATCTTCAAAACGCCCTTGTTCCGGCTGCCCGCGACGAGGACCTTCGTCCCCAGGATCTTGAGCATCTCCTCCTGCAGGGCGTAGAGGTCGGGGTCGGCCAGGCTCCGCTGGGCCCGCGGCGCCTTCTTCTTGAGCCGGTTGACCAGGGTCTCGGTGTTGCGGACCGACAGATTCCTGTCGATAACCTGGCGGCAGGCGTAGAGCTGGGTGGCCGGTTCCTCCAGGGCCAGCATGGCCCGGGCGTGTCCCATGGATATCGCCCCCTCGGTCAGGCGGTCCTGGATCTCCTGGGGCAGCTTGAGGAGGCGGAGGTAGTTCGCGACGGAGCTCCTGTCCTTGCCGACCTTGTCCGCGAGTTCGTGCTGGGCGTAACCGTGGTCATCGATGAGCCTCTGGTAGGCCTGGGCGATCTCCAGGGCGTTCAGCTCCTCGCGGTGGATGTTCTCGATGAGCGAGACCTCGAGCTGTTTCTCCTTGGGGATGTTCCGGATGAGGACCGGGATCTTCCGCAGGCCCGCCCGCCGGGCGGCTCTCCACCGCCTTTCTCCGACGATGATCAGGTAATGATCGTCTTCGGGGGCCACGATGACCGGCTGCACGATACCTGTCTCCTTAATCGATTGGGCCAGTTCGTCAATCGTTTGGTCGTCGAACTTCATCCGCGGTTGAAAGGGATTCGGCTTGAGCTCCTCGATGTCCAGCTCGGCGAACCTCTCGTCTTTCAGGATGCTGAATTCGTCCGGGATGAACGCTCCCAAACCTTTTCCCAGGGCTTTCTTTGTCATCGGCGAATGATCTCCTCGGCAAGGTTAAGATAGGCCTCGGCCCCCTTGGACTTAATGTCGTAGAGGACGATGGACTTTCCAAAGCTCGGCGCTTCCGCCAGTCGGACGCTGCGGGGAATGACGGCTTCGAAAAGGATGTGTTTCAAGGACTTACGGATCTCCTCGGCGACCTGCTTGGAGAGGTTGGTCCGTTCATCGAACATGGTCAGGACGATGCCTTCTATGGCCAGCTTAGGATTGAAATAGGTCCGGACCGTATCCAGAGTATGGAAGAGGTCGGGGATACCCTCCATGCAGAAAAATTCCGTTTGGACGGGGATGACGAGAGAATCGGCCGCCGTCAGGGCGTTGATCGTCAGGAATCCAAGGGACGGCGGGCAGTCGATGATGATGAAATTGAAGAATTTTCTCGCTTTTTCAACCGCGTCGGCAAGCCGTTTTTCTCTCCGGTCGACCGCGTAAAGCTCGGCTTCGACTCCGGAGAGCTCGGGCGAGCATGGGCAGATATAGAAATTCTCCTGCTCGGTGCCCAGGATGCAATCCATGAGGTCCCGGCCGTTCATCATGGCCTGGTAAATTCCCTTTCCGGCTTCTTTCGGCTTGGCCAATCCCAAAGTCGACATGCCCTGGGGATCGAGGTCGATGAGGAGCGTCCTTCTATTCTTGAGAGCCAAGCCGGAGGAGAGATTGATGGCGGTTGTCGTTTTCCCGACGCCGCCCTTCTGATTGGCTACTGCAATGATCTTATTCATCGTCCGGTCGAGTTTCACGTGAAACGTGGGCCGTCGAAGCCCCTCTTTTCCTCTGGATCTCGAGAAAAATGGTGAGGTTCTGGACAGCCGCCGGGGTCATGCCGGGGATCTTCTTGGCCTCGCCAAGGGTCGCCGGTCTCCTTTTTTCGAATTTCTCGACGGCCTCCCTGGTCAACCCCGAGACCTTCTGGAAGTCGACGTCCTTTGGTATTTTCATCGAATCGGTCCGCACTGCCTTGGCGACCTCCCGTTCCTGTTTTCTGATGTAGCCTTCATATTTTGCTTCCGACTCGATGTACCTCGATTCCTCGCCGCTCAGCTCGACGGGGAATTTCCCATATTCTAACACATTCTTCAACCCGATTTCCGGTTTTTTCAAGTATTCGAAGAAGGTTACGCTATCTCCAGAATCGGTCTTCAGCCTGTTTTTTTTCAAATAAGATGTCGCTTCTTCAATGCGCCCTCGTTTCGCCTCGTATTCTTCCCAGGCGCTTTCCGGTATGAGGCCCAGCTCCCGGCCATATTTCATTAGCCTGCGGTCGGCGTTGTCGATCCTGAGCAGGAGCCTGTGTTCCGCCCGGGACGTGAACAGCCGGTAGGGCTCCTCGACCCCGGTAGAAATGAGGTCATCTATTAGGACCCCGATATAGGCCTCGTCCCGCCTCAGGACGAACGGCGCTTTTATCCTGAGAGCCAGAGCGGCGTTGATCCCGGCCATGAGCCCCTGGGCGGCCGCTTCTTCGTATCCCGAAGTCCCGTTGATCTGCCCGGCCAGATAAAGCCGCCGGATCTTCCGTGTTTCGAGCGTGGCCAGGAGCTCCATGGGGGAGACGGCATCGTATTCGATGCCGTAGGCCGGCCTCAGGATCTTGGCCCTGTCCAGGCCCGGGATCGTTCCCAGGATCTCCCGCTGGACGTCGTAGGGCAGGCTTGAGGACAGGCCGTTTATGTAGATCTCGGCCGTTTCAATCCCCTCCGGTTCCAGAAAGAACTGATGGCGGGCCCGCTGAGGGAACTTGACCACCTTGTCCTCGATCGAGGGGCAATAGCGCGGCCCGACGCCTTTGATCTTTCCCCCATATAGGGGAGATTTATCGAGGTTGCGGCGAATGACCGCATGAGTGGCGGCGTTGGTGTAGCCCTGATAGCAAAGGACCTTGTTCAAGAGGCGCCCGCGGGTCCGATAGGAGAAGGGGACTGGGTCATCGTCGCCCGGCTGAGGCATGAAGGAATCCCACTCAATCGTGTTCCTGTCCAGACGCATTGGCGTGCCCGTTTTCAGGCGAAAGACCTTCAAATCAAGCCTTTTAAGCTGTTCCGCCAGGTCGACCGACGACGGCTCGTTGGCCCTCCCGGCCGGATAACTCTGGAGCCCGATGTGGATCTTCCCGTTGAGGAAGGTTCCCGGCGTCAGGATGACCGCTTTTCCCTCGATTACAGCCCCGTCCAGGGTTTTAACTCCCCGGGCCACCCCCTTTGTCACGACCACTTCGGCGACTATACCCTGGAAAACAGTCAGTTTCGGCATCCGCTCGAGTCTGTACTTCATGGCCAACCGGTAGGCCGCCTTGTCGCATTGAGCCCGGGGGGCCTGGACCGCCCCGCCCCGGCTCCTGTTCAGAAGCCTGAATTGGATGCCTGTTTCATCGGCCAGGAGGCCCATCAGGCCGCCGAGCGCGTCGATCTCGCGGACGAGGTGGCCCTTGGCCAGGCCGCCGATGGCCGGGTTGCAGGACATTTGGGCGATCGTCTCGAGATGGATGGTCACCAGGCAGGTTCTGAGCCCCATGGCATTCGCCGCCGCGGCGGCCTCGCAGCCGGCGTGACCGGCCCCGACCACGATGATATCGAATTCGTTTCCATGCGCCATCCGGAGCCCCTATTTCCCGACGCAAAAACGGCTGAAAATCTCGTCGAGGACCTCGTCCACGCGCACTTCCCCGGTCAGCTCGCCGATGAGGCGTAGCGCGCCGCGGATCTCCTCGGCATAAACCTCCTCGGAATGCCGTTTCGACAGGAGCCCCTCGGCCCTGCGGAGAGCTTCGAGGATCCCCTGGAGGCGGTCCTTCTGCCGGGCGTGCAGGACGACCTCCTCATCATTTCCGGGTCCCGGGGCGAATACCGCCCGGATCTCTCCGCGCAGCTTATCTATATTCCTGCCCTTCAGGGCCGAAACTCCGACCGTCGGGCTTCCGCCGGCCAGTTCCTGAGTTCTTCGCCTGCCGATCCTTCTTGGGAGGTCGGTTTTATTCAGAACGATGATCGTCTTTTTCGCCCGGTATTTGCGTATCAGCCGTTCGTCCTCTTCGCTGTCCTTCCGGGAAGCGTCGAGGACTACGAGCAGGCCATCGGCCTCCCTGGCAATCTTCTGCCCCCTGGCTATTCCTGTCTTTTCAACGGGATGGACGGGCCGGCCCAATCCGGCCATGTCCACGAGGTGAAAGACGATGTCGTCTATGACCAGCTTCTCCCTGAGGAAATCCCTGGTCGTTCCCGGGAAGGGGGTGACGATGGCCCGATCTTCCTCGAGAAGGGCGTTGAAAAGGGTAGACTTCCCGACGTTCGTCCTACCCGTGATGGCCAAGGTGACGCCCTCGCTTATGGCCCGGCCGGCTTCGTAGCTCACGACGAGCCGTTCGATATCGACGATTATGGGAGCCAGGGCTCGCCTGTCGGCCGCGCCGTCCTTCCGAAGCTTTTCCTCGGGGAATTCCAGGCCGGCTTCGATCCGGGACAGCAGGGAAATGAGCTTGCCGCGGAGCCTGAATATCCGCCGGGACAGGCTGCCGCCGAGCTGGCGGGACGAGATCCTGGCCTGGGACAGGGAAACGGACCTGATGAGGTCATTGACGGCCTCGGCCTGGATCATGTCCAGGCGGCCGCTCAGGTGGGCCCGAAGGGTGAATTCCCCTGGCTGGGCCAGCCGCGCCCCCGCCCTCGTGCCGAGCCTGAGAATGCCTTCCAGCACGGCCGGACTTCCATGTGAGCTCAACTCGATGACATCCTCCCTCGTGTATGAGCGGGGCGCCTTGAAATAGGTCAGGAAAGCCTCGTCGAGGGCCGAATCCCGCTCCGGGTCGCGGATCTTCCCGAAGACCGGGCGCCTGACCGGAAACGGCTTTTTCGACCTGTCCTTCGGCTCGAAGATCCGCCCGGCCACGGCCAGGGCCTTTTTGCCGCTTATCCGGACGATACCCAGCCCGCCGAATCCCGGCGGCGTTGAAATCGCGATGATCGTGTCTTCGAGCATGGATATTTGTCTTTTCGGCTCACATTCTAGATGAGCCCCTGACATTAGTAAAGCCGGGCCTCGAGATATAGTCGGCGCGTCATCCACCTATTTTCGCTCGGGCTATTCCCGCCGTCGGCCGCGGAGGGGCCTCGGGCATCATCCTCGTTCGCTGCCGTGATTTTTCACGCCGGTCAGCGCACCGAACTCGGCGCCAAAACAACTCGCTCGGCGTGCGCTACGCCTCGCTCAGACACGTTTTGGCGGTTTCCCCTGAAACTGCCCTCGTCCGGCTTCTGCCCGGCTAAATCACGGCTTATGCTCTCTCTGATGACGCCCTCGACCCCTCTATCCGTAACCTCCTCTGGGCCGACCTTCTGGTCCTATAGGAACGTCGTTGCGGATCTGAGGCCGGGTGACGCACGGGGCGACGACACAACGGGGTGGGGGCCCCCCACCCACCCGGAGCCGCTGATACCGGGACCGAGGGGATTATCGAAGGAGCGAATAAGGATAATGGCGCAGGGGCGATGCCCGGAGGAGGCGGTTGAGGGCTGAGCGGGCATGGTTGAAAAAGGGGAACCCTTTTTCAGAGCGAAGCCCGGATACCAAGCGGCCCGGCTCGCTGGGACGGGCCGCGGCCGACGGAGTGGCACGCCCCGAGCCTAGAAGTCCTTAGCGCGAGTGAGATAATCCCCGAGGCCCTTTTAGCGGGGGACGCGGAAGATCTTGACCTTCTTGAGGAAGCCGTCGCCGATGCTCTCGCTGGTGACGCCGGGGACCTCGTTGGCGATGATGTGGATGATCCGCCGCTCGTATGGATTCATCAGGTCGAGGACCTCTTCGCGCCCCGTATCGGACACCTGGTGGGCCACCCGCTGGGCGTAATCCTTGAGCTTTTTTTCCTTCCGCTTCCTGTAGAACTCGCAGTCCACCTGGACCTTGATCGGCGAGACCTTGTTCAGGACGTGCTGAATGGCGAGGAGCAGCGAGCCGTCGCTCCGAAGGAGGATCGTCTTGTCCGGGCCGTCGAAGATGACGAAGATGTTGTTCGGCCGCTTCTTGACCTGGTAGGTCAGCTCCAAGGGAAAAATGGTCATGAGCCGGGCCAGGAAACGCTCGGCCGCGTTGTCCGCGTCCTCGTCCTTGGCCCAGGCACGGATGACGATCTCCTTGCTCTTCAAACCGAAGAGCCGGGTCTTCTCGGTGACGATCTCGTAGTTGAATTTCTCGCGTGGAAGCTTGAGGCGGTGTTCGGCCAGGCTGATGGCCTCTTCGAGGTTCCGGCCATTGTATTCCGGCCTCTCGTCGACGGGCTGTCCGTTCTCGATCTTCGTTTCATTGTCCATCGGCATCTCACTTTTTACGGTGGATCATGCGGTTCATGAGGGCCTGCTGGGCGATCTGGAGGACGTTGGTGGTCAGCCAGTAAAGGACCAGCCCGCTCTGGAAGTTCATGAAAAATATGGTCATTACGAACGGCATGATGAGCATCATCTTGGCCTGGGAGGGATCGGCCGAAGTCGGCGTCATCTTCTGTGATATGAACTGGGTGATGCCCATGAGAACGGGCGTCACATAGTAGGGATCTTTCACGGACAGGTCGGTGAGCCAGAGGGCGAACGGAGCGTGGCGGAACTCCACGGAGACGACGAGCATCCGGAACACGCCCCAGAACACGGGCAGCTGGATGAGCAGCGGCAGGCAGCCGCCGGCCGGATTGACCCCCTGCTCCTTGTAGAGCTTCATCATCTCTTCGTTCATCTGGCGGCGCTGGGCGATGTCGGACTTGGACTTTTTGTACTTGGCCCGGATGGCCTTGACCTTCGGCTGGAGGTCGGCCATCTTGGCCATGGATTTCGTCGAGCTGTAGGTCAGCGGGAAGAAGATGATCTTGATGAAGATCGTCAGCAGGATGATGGCGACGCCCCAGTTCGGGACGAACTTGTAGAAGAACTTGACGGCGACGAGGAGGATCTCGGCGATGCTGCCGAACATCCCGAAGTGGATGACTTTCTTCGCCTCGTGGCCGAAGGCCTTGAGCGCGTCGGCCTCCTTGGGCCCGATGAAGGCCCGGCGGGGCTCCGTCACGTAGACGAAATAGGCCGGGACCTCGCCGGCCGCCGTTTCTTGGAGGAAGGCCGCCTGTCCCTTCTGGGACGGCAGGACGAAGAGGGCGACGAAGTAATTCTCTTCGTACGCGGCCCAGTCGACGAAGTTATAGGTATTTTCGCCGGCCTTGTACTTCTTCTCGTTCATCCGGAAGACCTTGCCGCCGGTATAGACGGCCGAGCCCCGGCTGGCGCTGAAGCTCTGCTTCATCTCGGCGGGGGAGAGGTTGCTTATGCCGGGGCCCCAGAGGACGGAGGGAGAAACCGCCTGGCCGTTCTTCCAGACCCGGATCTCCATTTCCAGGGCGTAGCTGCCGCCGGTGAAGCGGAAGGCCTTTTCGGCCTGGATCGATGCCCCGTCGGAGAAGACGAAGCGGACTTCCCCGCTCGCCCCGTCGCTAAGGTCGAGCGCGGTCTCCGAAGCCTCGAAGAGCGAGGAATTGAGGAGCCCGGCCAGGGCGGCGTCGTCGAGGCCCAGGGAGAAGGGATAGCGGCCGATCTCCCCGGCCAGGGCGGGGACGAGCTCGAGATCCTCTTTCAAGCTGTCTTTATGGCGTTTGAGCTTCCAGCTCTTGAGCACGCCGCCTTTGTTCGACCATACGGCCCGGTAGAGCGACGTTTCGACGACGACGTCCGCTTCGGACCGTCCGGCCACCGCGGAAAGGTCCGAGGCCGGCGCGGCCTCGACAGGAGTCGGCTTTGCCTCAACCGCGGCGGCGGCCGCCTTTTGCCGTTCCAAGGCCTCGCCGGAGGTCCCCGGCACCGGCGTGGAGGGCGCGGCGGCGCTCGGGACATCGGGGGTCACGGCCGGCTTGTTCGGCTTAACGAAAAAGTACTGGTAGCCCATCAAGACCAGGAACGACAGGACGATGGCCACGATGAGTCGTTTTTCCATTCTGTCTCACTCTCAGGGCACGGGGTCGATCCCGCCCGCGTGGAAAGGATGACAACGGAAGAGCCTCCGGACGCCCAGGCCGGCGCCCCTGAAGAAGCCGTGCTTCGTAATGGCTTCCTGGGTGTAGGCGGAGCAGGTGGGGTGGAACCGGCAGCGGGTGCCCAGGAGGGGGGACAAGGTGAGCTGATACAGCCTGATCAGGGCGAGCGCGACGGCTTTCACGATGGTATCCGTTTTCGAAAAATCGATGTCAACGACGAAATATAAGCTTCCCGGAGTTCGGTCCAGGCGGCCTCCCCCGACTCGGGCCGGGCTATGACGATAATGTCGAGCGGCTCCCTCAGGAGCTCCTTGTTCCGCCGGAAGAGCTCACGGAACCTCCGCTTGACCCTGTTCCTGACGACCGCGGAGCCGACCTTCCGGCTGGCGACGACCGCCAGGCGGGAATGGCCGAGCTCGTTCTTGAGGAAGACCAAGGTAAAATGCCGTCCCCGAAAGCGGCCGCCATCCCGGTAGAGGCTCGCGAAATCGCTTTTCTTGCGGATTCTCTCAAGAGGGGTCAGACGCTCATTCATCCGACAGAAACGCGCCTTCGACCCTTGCGCCTTCTGCTCTTGATGACTTCCTGGCCGCCCTTGGTCTTCATGCGGACTCGGAAACCGTGTGTTTTCTTGCGTCTTCTGTTGTTCGGCTGAAACGTTCTCTTCATGCTTGTCCAACACCTTTGAAGGGAGTATGTTACCCGAACCCCCCTGGCCTGTCAAGGCCGTTCCCGGGGGTCGAGGAGCGCGTTGACTCTTTCTTCTTCTTCCGGTATACTAAGGGCGAATGAACTCATTAAAAATTGGCGATAAAATCATTTATCCCAATCAGGGTCTTGGCGTCATCGAATCCATCCACGAAGAGGCCTACGACGGGGAACGCTTCATGGTCTTCCACCTGAGGATCATCTCCAACAACACCCTGGTCACGGTCCCGAGCTCGACGGCCCTCGAGCTCGGCATCCGCCGCCCGGATACGGAGGGGTCCATCAGGAAGATCTTCCACTTCATGGGGAACGGGGACGTGGACGTCACGACGGACTGGAAGGGGCGCTACAAGGA
>MEYF01000025.1:0-11790 GCA_001775755.1 Candidatus Aminicenantes bacterium RBG_19FT_COMBO_65_30
AAGGCGGACCGGGCCCTCCTCGGCCAGGACCACGAGGTCGCGGCTCTCATCACCCGTGAGTTCAAAAAGCGAGGCATCAGGCTTTTCGTCAACGCCGCGCTCTTCTTCCTCTCCCTCGCCACCCTCGTCGCTCCCGTCGCCCTCTCCGCCTCGAGCGACGCCAAGCGGGCCGCCGTCCCCCGGTTCAAGCCCGACGGCGAAAAGGCCCTCGCCCACGTGAAGCATCTGGCCTCGGACGAACTCAAAGGCCGGAAATCAGGAACGCCCGAATACCGCCAGGCCGCCGAGTACGTTGCCGCCGAGATGCGGAAGGCCGGCCTCAAGCCGGGCGGCGAGAACGGCACCTGGTTCCAGGAGGTCCCGTTCAAGGTCTGGTCGAATTTCGAACAGCCCATCCGCCTCGAGGTCGTCTCGCCGGCGCGGCGGATCTACTTCGCCGGCCGCGGCCGCGACTTCACGCCCGTCTCCGGAACGGGATCGGGCACGGTCAGGGGCGGTCTCGTCTTCGCCGGCTACGGCGTCGTCTCGGAGAAAGACGGCTGGAACGACTACGCGGCCATCGACGTCAAGGGGAAGATCGTCCTGGTCATGCCCGACCTGCCGGCCTCCCTCGGCAACGACGCGAAGAACGAATGGAACTTCGAGAAGAAGGTCAAGACGGCCGCGGCGAAGGGCGCCCTGGGCCTCATCGAGATGGACCTATCGACGCCCGGCGAGCCTCGTCAGCCCGGCCAGAGACAGCGCTTCGGCAGCCTCCGCGCCGGCCAAGCGCCCGAGGGATTCGTCGTCATGCGGGCCGGCCGGGATTTTCTCAGCGACGTCTTCTACCTCGTCGGGAAGAGCTGGAGGGATCTCGTCAGCAAGACCCTCCGGCTCAAGAAGTCGATGACCCTGGACCTCGGCGCCGAGGTCGAAATGGAGGCCCATTTCGTCTCCGGCGAAAGGACGGCCCCCAATGTCGTCGGCATTATGCCGGGCGCCGATCCGAAGCTCAAGAGCGAGGCGCTCGTCATCGGCGGCCACCTCGATCATCTCGGCGTCGGCGTCGACGGCTGGGTCTATCCCGGCGCGGACGACAACGCCGCCTCCGTGGCCGCGATCCTGGAGATCGCCCGGGCTTTGACGGCCGGCGGCTTCAAGCCGGCCCGGACCATCGTCTTCTGCGCCTGGGCGGGCGAGGAGCTCGGGCTCCAAGGTTCGCGCTTTTACACCGAACACCCCGCCGTCCCACTGGACAAGACCGTCCTCTACATGAATATCGACATGGTCGGGACGGGCGACTCGGACCTCCTCGTCGGCGGCATGACCGAGTTCGCCGAGCTCTATGAGATCGTCAAGCGCGGCCTCGACGCGGAGACGATAAAGAAGCTCCGGCCGCGGCCGAACTACCGCGGCTCGGACCACACTTCGTTCTGGGGGAAAAGCGTCCCGGCCATAAGCCTCAGGACGGGCGAGGTCCGGACCGAGAAGCTCGACGACGAGCATCCCGAATACCACTTCCCGGGCGACCGGCCCGAGGCGATCGACCCGGAGCTCTTGCGCCTGGCCTGCCAGTATCACACCGACATCCTCCAGCACCTGGACTCGAGCCGGGAGAACCTCCTCGACCCGATCCACCGGACGCTCTTCCTCCACCGCGAGGCGAGCGTCGTCGACCTCCACTGCGACACGATCGCGCGGGCCATGGCCGGGGAAGACCTGAGCCAGGACCTGCCCAAGGGCCACATCGACATCCCCAAGCTCAAGCGCGGCGCCGTCGACCTCCAGGTCTTCGCCTGCTTCGCCCCGCCGCCCTCGGATGACCTCGAGAAGTACCAGTCGGCCAACAAGGTCTTCGCCCAGATCGAGGCGGTCCACAAGCTCGTCGAAAAGAACCCCGGGGACCTGGCCCTGGTCACGTCGGTCCAGGACGCGAACGCGGCGCGGAACGCGAGCAAGACCGGCGTGCTCATCGGGATCGAGGGCGGCTACGCCATCGAGAACGACCTCGTCCTCCTCCGCGAATTCTACCGGGCCGGCGTCCGGCTGATGACCCTGACCCACTGGACCGCCACCGACTGGGCCGACGCCTCGGGCGATCCGAAGCCCGCCCACGGCGGCCTGACCGAGTTCGGCGAGTCGGTCGTCGCCGAGATGAACAGGCTGGGCATGATCATCGACGTCTCCCACGCCCACGACGAGACGTTCTGGGACGTCCTCCGCCTGTCCAAGGCGCCCGTCGTCGCCTCACACTCCTGCTGCCGGGCCCTCTCGCCTCACCACCGCAACCTCAGCGACGAGATGCTCAAGGCCCTGGCCGAGAAGGAGGGCGTCGTCGGCATCAATTTCTGGCCGGGCTTTCTCATCGAAGGCTACGAAGCTAAGCAAGCGGCGCTCTTCGAAAAAACGGCCGCCGAGCATAACCTGCCCGCCGATCGCATCGCCATTTGGCTGGCCGAGCCCGCCGTCCGGGACAAGTTCTACGCCGACTTCGAAAAGCGCTGGGCCGAGCTCAGGAAGACGCTGCCCACGGTCGACGTCAAGACGGTCGTCGACCACATCGACCACGTCGTCAAGGTGACGGGCGACGCCGACCACGTCGGCCTGGGTTCGGATTTCGACGGTATCAGCATCACGCCGGCGGGGCTCGACAACATCGGCCTCCTGCCCAATATCACCAAGGAGCTCGTCGCCCGCGGTTACAAGCCCGAGGACATCCGCAAGATCCTCGGCGCGAACTTCCTCCGCCTCTTCGGGGGTCGGACCACAGCAAGTCAATAATAATCAATTAGATACGTAAATAAATGGCCCCTTTTTAAGCCTTATTCACATGTTTTTAGGCCTGAAAATCGCGAGCTAAACCTCATTAGGTTGAGCCGGAGCACGTTTTTTGCTATTTTTAATGTCCATGACCAGCCCACTTGGATACAGAAATAGAGCCGCCTGAGCCCGAACCGCTGATGGATCCCGCGAGCCCCAACCCGATCAAATTCGAAGCTCCGGTCATCCTCGACCGGGGGCGCCACCGCATCTCGCGCCGGGACATCGATCCGGATTGCCTTAAAGTCCTCTACCGGCTGAACGG
Source organism: Candidatus Aminicenantes bacterium RBG_19FT_COMBO_65_30 (assembly GCA_001775755.1). Taxonomy (GTDB): domain Bacteria; phylum Acidobacteriota; class Aminicenantia; order Aminicenantales; family Saccharicenantaceae; genus RBG-16-66-30. Next base: position 3,065 of record MEYF01000025.1, read on the forward strand.
CCACGGTTTCGTCGCCTACCTCGTCGGCGGGGCGGTTCGGGACCTGCTCCTCGGACGAAAGCCGGCCGATTTCGACGTCGGCACCAACGCCCATCCCAACCAGATCAAGAAGCTCTTCCGCAACGCCTTTCTCATAGGCCGCCGCTTCCGCTTGGCCCACGTCAAGTTCCAGGACGGCAAGACGATCGAAGTGTCGACCTTCCGCAAGAAGCCGGACGAAGAGGAGCTCGCCGCCGAGCGCGAGGAGGAAGCGTCGCGCGCCAGGGAGGCGGAGCTGGCCGCTGAGGCTGGGGAAAGCGCACGAGAGGCAGCTGTGGATGAGGCCGGCCGGGACGCTTCGATCGGAGCGGAGGGTCTGATTGAGCCGGCGGAACATGATGATAGCCGGCCAAGCGCGCCCACCGAAGGCGCCCCACGCCGCCGCGGCCGTCCCCCCCTCAAACCCATCGCCTATGGCACGCCGCGCGAGGACGCCTTCCGCCGCGACCTGACCATCAACGCTCTCATCTACGACATCGCCACCTACTCCGTCATCGATTACGTCGGTGGTCTCGAGGATCTCGAGGCCGGCCGGGTCCGCATCATCGGCGACCCGGACACGAGCTACACCGAGGCCCCGGTCCGCATCTGGCGCGTCCTGCGCCACGCCTCCCGCCTCGGCTTCGCCATCGAGGAGCGGACGGCCGGGGCCATCCTCCGCCACCGCGACCGGCTCGCCGCCTGCGCCGGATCGAGGCTATTCGAGGAGCTGAACAAGGACATCAAATCGGGGAGCGCCCGGGCGTTCTTCCAGAGCGCCCGCCTCCACGGCATCCTCTCGCGGGTCCTCGGCGAGGTCGGCGATCTCTACGAGGCGTCTGACGACCGCTCCGAAAAGCTGGCCTCGCTCCTCGGCGTCCTCGACGCGTCCATCAACTCCGGAGGCTCGCCCCCTCCCGAAGTGATGTACGGCCTCCTTCTCTGGCCCTGGGCGGAGCCGCTCCTCGCCGACATCCACGGCGACAAGCCCAAGGTCCTCTACGACGCTTTCCGCGGCGCCCGGGCGGCGGCCACCATCCCCAAGACCCTGGTCCTCGAGACCGTCCACACCCTGGTCATCGTCGACCACATGCTCCAGGCTCTTATCGACGGCAAGATGCGCTGGGCGCTCAAGGAACGCCCCCATTATCCCGAAGCCTCGCGGATCACGTCCCTCCTCGTCGAAGGCTCCTTCGGCGGCTGCGAGGACCCGTTCTCGGCCATCTACGAGCGCCGCTTCGGCACCCGGCCGCGGTCGCGCCCCCGCCGCCGCAAGAGGCGTCCCGGAATGCCCGGTCCGCCTTCGACCCCTTCGGCGCCCTCGACGCCGGCCGCTTAAGCGCTTTGGTTGCGAGGTCGCGGGGAACTCAATATAATGCCTCTGCCGCGGGCATGATGCGGCCGGCTGACAGAAAGGAGTAGCGAATGGACAAGGCGCGCCCGATAACACTGACCCTGAGCGGTTTGACACTCCCCCGTATCCTGAGCTTCATCGCCGGGGCGGGCATGATCACGGCCTCGGTCATGACCATCGACCATTTCTTCAAGGCCAACTACCCCAAGACCATCTTCGCCGGCTCGTTCTGCGACATCAGCGCCTTCTTCAACTGTGACAGCTCCGCCTTCTCCGCGATCTCCCAGATCATGGGCGTGCCGCTCGGCTTCTTCGGCATGTTCATGGGCGCCCTCGTCGTGCTGGGAACGATCTTCCCGTCCGAGGCCTTCGAGCGGACCAACAAATCGCTCTCGCTCCTCAACGTCCTCGGCGTCGTCGGGCTTTTCCTCTACTCCGTCCTCCAACTCGGCAGTCTCTGCCTCCTCTGTTCCGGCTTCTACCTCTTCTCGATCATGAGCTTCATCCTCTTTTGGGTCTACGGGATAGACCACGAGACGAAGAATCTCTTGAAGCGCTGGGTCCGGCCTTCCCTCAAGCTCATCGTCGTCTTCGGCCTCATCGCCCTGGCCGGCGCCTACGGCATGATCGAGTACCACAACGCCCGCAAAGATGCCCAGATGGGAACGGCCGTCAACGTCGTCAAGCAGTTCTACGAGCTCCCTCAGGTGCCGTGGCCGAGCGTCATCTCCCCCTACTGGACGGCGAAATCGACCGATAACTTCGAGGACGCGGCCATCCGGATCATTGAGTACGGGGACCTCCTCTGCTCCGACTGCCTCTATCTCAACCAGCAGCTCGAACGGCTCAAGGAAGAATTCAAGGGCAAGATCAACGTCGTCTTCCAGTTCTTCCCCCTCGAAGGACCGTGCAACGAGGTCGTCCCGAAGAAGGCCAGGCTCCACCCGGGGGCCTGTGAATTAGCCTACATCGCGACCTACGACCCGTCGAAATTCAAGGCCATCCACGACGAGGTCTGGGCCAATTTCCGGTCCGCGCGCGACCCCGTATGGCGTCGTGAGCTGGCCCGGAAATACGGGGTGGAAGCCGCTTTAGACGATCCGAAGATCAAAGAGGTTATCCGGATTCAGGTCAACACCGGCGCTGAATACGAGAAGACGTCGGACGAGCACCCCTTCGGCATCCGCTCGACGCCGACCATGATCATCAACAACCGGATGATCATCGGGACACTCCCCTACGATCACCTGAAGGCGATCTTCCAGGCGCTCGTCGAAGAGCACGAGGGCGGCCCGAAGAAGTTCATCGAGAACTGGGTCGCGCCGGCGAAGAAGAAGAAAAGGTAGGAGGGAAGCGCCCGTTTCGATCCCCAAATGAGGAGCAGCTCTCGGTTTCGCCCATTACTCCCGTTGATCGCCGCGGCGGCCGCATTCTTGGGTCTTGCGGCCGGCGCTTCGACTTGGGACGGACCGGGCCTCGGACAAGCCAAGAGCTATGACCTGAGCACCGTCCCGGCCGCCTCGGAGTACATCACCGACGTGCCCAAGGGCCTTGGATTCCTCGGCAGCGAGTCCGCGGTCCTCGGCCGATCTCTTGTCCGGATCAACAAGGCGCTCGGGACCTCGCTCGAGCCGGACAGTCGATTGGCCCGACTTGCCCGATGGGTTTATGAACGGTTCGAGACCGACCGTTCCATGCCTCCGCAAAGCGCGCTTGACCTTCTGACCCACCACCTGGGCCTGCCCGAGCCCCTGCCGCACATGCTCATGACAAACGCCCCCGACGCGCCCCGGCTGGCCAACGTCGTGACCGCGCGCCTGGCCAAGGTATTCGACCTCGCCGAATACACCCACATCGGCGGCGTGGCCGAGCGGGTGGAGGGCGGAGTGATCGTGGTCATCGCTCTCAGCCGCAGGCACATCAAGATGGCGCCCGTGCCGCGCAGCCTGGCCGGGCCGAGGCAGCTGCCGCTCGAGGGAAGTCTCGTCGACGGGTACTCCCAGCCGAGGCTCGCCCACGCTCTGCCCAGCGGTGAGACGCGCCTCGAGGCTCTCGGCAAGGGACCCGAGTTCGCCGTTTCGGTCGATCTCAGCGCGACCGGCCGACATCGCCTGGAGGTCGTGGCCTCCGGACGGAAAGGGCCAGAAGTCATCGTCAACTTCCCCGTGTATGTCGGCGTGCCCGTGGAAGGGACCGTCGAAGCCGCACCCGAACCGCGCCGGGCCATGAAGCCGGGCCAAGCCCAATCTCGCCTTTTTGACCTCATCAACGAAGAGCGGACCCGGGCCGGCCTCAACGCCCTGATATTGGACTCCGAACTGAGCGAGGCGGCCCTGCTCCACTGCGAGGACATGCGGAAGAACGATTTCGTCGGACATCTATCGCCCACAGCGGGAGAGCCGGAAGAACGCCTCCTCTCCGCCGGGATCGTGACCGACGTCGCCGCGGAAAACGTCGGCCGCGGCGACAACCCGGACGAGATCCACAAAGGCCTCATGGACAGCCCGGGCCATCGGGCCGCGATCCTCCATACGAAAGTGACCCATGTCGGCATCGGCATTTCGTCCGAGCGGAAAAGCGGCGGGATGGACTACCTAGTGACCGAGCTGTTCATCCGCCGCATCGCCCGGCTCGGCCCCGACGCGAAGGTCTTTTTCCTGGCCGAGCTCATCGCCAGCCGCGAGCTCGACGGCGAGCCGGCTCTCGAGGAGGACCCCGGCCTCTCCAAGCTGGCTGAGGAGACCGCCCGTGAATTCCTGAATAACCACACGCTCACCCAAAAGGATGTGATGAGCCGCCTCGAACAACGCCTCAGGCAAAGTCACCCAGAGGGCGGGTCGGCGGCCGCCGTGTTCAGCGTCGTCGGCTCGCTCGAGGAGGGCGTCGAGCGGATGGCTGTCGGCCCGAAAACCTGGGCGCGCGCCAAGCGGGTGGGTATCGGCATCACTCAGGGCACCCGTCCGGGTCTCGTGCCGAACTCCATCGTACTGGTGCTTATATTCGTAGAATAAACCGCTTACAGTATCGTTCACATCTATTGTAATGTTCACTAATGAGTGAACCGTTTTCTCAAATCTGACGAGCCGCGGCCCGGTTAAAGCCAAAGCGAGGCGGCTTCGGGGACGGCGGCGCGGTCGACGAGCGTGATCGCGCCCCGGGCGCAGGCGCTCCGGCAGATGCCGCAGCCGTAGCACTTGAGCGCTCTGACCTCGGCTTTATCCTTCTTTTTACGCGGCCGGAAGGCTTTGAACGAACAAACCTTGACGCACTGCCCGCAGCCGTTGCATTTTTCCGCGTCGACTTGGGCGATATATTCGCCACGGAAAAAAACGGGCGATTTATGCGTCACGGTCGTCTTCATGGCGTAGCAGGCCGGGAGCGAGCAGTTGCAGATGCCGGCGAGGAACGGCGTCACGAGCGTCCAGACGGTGTGGCAGTTGCCTTCGTGCTCGCTCTCCCGGATGTGGGCTAAGGCCTCCTTTTTGGACATGGATTCGAGGCCGGCCGTGTGCGGCCCAACCAGATAAGACGCGTCGATCTCACCCAAGAGCTTGGCGATGCCGCCGCCGTTGGGCTCCATGCTGACCCCGAAGCAGTAGCGCTCTTCCTTGCCCACAGAGACGTGCCGGCAGATGCAGGCCAGACGCACGACCGAGGTCGTCAGGGCCAAGATCCGCTCAATGTCCTCGATGGGCACGACCTGGCCGAAGTGCTTGACCTGCTGTTTGGCCGTGATCTTCTTACGCACGCCCCGCCACAAAAAATCCGGCATGACGTCGAGCGCCGTGAGAGCCCGCTCTCCCTTAGCCAGGTGCCCCGGGTCCTCGAAGAACCGGGTGATAAACCGTTTCCGCCGTAAATCGCTGAGGAGGTCTTCGGCGTAGTTATTGGCGTTGAGGTACCACTTTTTCCCTTCCCCATGCTGATGGCAGAAGTCGCACATTCTTACCCTATCCTGTCATGCCCCCTTTTTGCTGTCAATCAATCAAGGCCGGACAGAGGATGGGAAATCGGCGGATCTAGGAAAATAATCCAGGGATTTAAGAAGAAAATAGGAAAATCGCGAGAATTTAGGAAAAAGCGCTTGACAAACTGTATCGAATACAGTATAGTATTATACACATTATAGTGAGATATACAGCATAAGCGCGCGCAACACGCTAACGAAAGGAAAATGAGTCACATGAGCCAGCAAACGGAGTTAACATGACCGACCCCGACATCGGCAGCCTCGAAACGGAGATGAACCGGGGGTTCCTCCATATCCTCGCCCTGGCCCTCCTCGAGAAAGACATGTACGGTTATGCCATGGTCAAGCATATCGAGGGCCTGGGCTACAAGGTCGAGGAGAACACCCTTTATCCCCTTCTCCGCCGACTCGAGAAGAACGGCTGGATCACGTCGAAGTGGGACATGACCGAGGACAGGCCCCGCAAGTTCTACGCCATCACCGCGGAGGGACGGGCCCTTCGCGGAAGCCTTCTCGAAGTCTGGAAGAACCAGAACCGCATCCTCGATGAGATCACCAAGGAGAATTCCAATGTCTGACAAGCTCGAAGCCTATCTCGAAGAGATCAGCCACTTCCTCTCGGGCCGGGCCGAACGGGAGGAGATCCTGTCCGAGATCCGCAGCCATATCCTGGAAAAGGCCGCCGAGGGCCCCGGGGAATTCACCGACGCCGCCGTCGAAAAGGCCATCGCCGCCTTCGGCCCGGCCCGCAAGGTCGCCGAAAAATACCTCGACGACCGTCCGATCATCGCCCCGGCCTACAAGCGCTACCTCTTCCGCTACACGACGCTCCTCTTCGCCCTCCACTCGTTCCTGACCGTCTTCGCCGTCGTCTTCAAGAAAGACTTTATCCTCTTCCCCCTCGTCTTCATGCCCCGTCTCGGCGTCATCGAGGCCCTGATGTACCTGCCGACGGCGTTCCTCGCCGATCTCGGCATCGTCACCGTGGTCCTCTACTTCATCACTCAGAGCGGCAAGGACGTCAAACTCCCCTGGCCCAAGTTCGCCGTCGACCTCGACGAGGTCAAGCCGCCGACAAAAAGCTTCTGGCTGAGCCGCATCGCCACGGCCGTCGGGGCGGTCATCATGCTGGCCATCACCGACTTCGCCCTCTTTCTCTTCGCCAAGCACCATACCATTTTTTTCGTCAACCTGAACTGGAACGACCCGCGCCCGCTCTTCACGCCCGACGCCGGCCGGCGGCTCTCGATGATCGTCATCGCCATGCTCGCCACCTCGACCATGGCGCTCCTCGCCAAACTCCTCACCCGCTCGCTTTTGGTGGATGTGGTTTCCAATGTTATCTCTCTCGCCCTGATCGGCCTGCTTCTCCGTCAGCCCCTCGACAACCTCTTCGCCGTCGAGAGCGCCGAGCGCATCCTGCCCAAGATCAAGTTCGGGATCAAGTTCACCCTGCTCTTCATCGCCCTGATGATCACCATCGACCTCATCAAGAACCTGGTTGTCCTCGGCCGGAGAAAACTGGCGGCCTAGCGCGCGGAATTCAACCGGATTTTTGGCTGACTGTCGGCGCCGCCTTCACGGCCGTCATAGAAGGTCCGTTAATTATTGTATTGACAAGCGCGGAATTCGCATTATATAAGGAACCCATAACTCAGGGAAAATGACCTCACTTTCGCCGCCTTCGCGGGAAGATATTCTGGTTTCCGTGGACGAGTCTGCCCTATTCCTGCAAGTTTTTCCAAAAGGGGGTTCGCTTGCTGATTCCATTGGACGAGCTCGTAAACTTCTTGAGACGCTGTTTGAACGAACACATCGGCCCCTACCGGGAAGTCTATCTTCCGGTCATGCCATCCGGTCAGGATTCGCCTCATTCCACCCTCGCCCCGCTTCGGGAAAAGACATGTCCGGCCCTTGACGGCCACCGCACCATAGACCCCGCCAAGATCCTGGTCTACGGTGCAAGAGAACGGGTCGCGCCGTTCGACCGCGAATCCCTCCCCGCGCTCCTCGCCGGCGTCAAGGCCTGCGACGTCAAGGCCCTCGAGATCCTCGACCGTGCGCTCATCAACGAGGACTTCGTCGACCCGGCCTACAAATCATGGCGCGACAGGACGACCGTCCTCAGCTTCGACTGCACGGACACCGCTCCGACCTGTCACTGCACGCTCGCGGGCGGAAAGCCTTACGCGGAAACGGGCTTCGACGCCAACGCGGCCCGTTTCGGCGGCCACTACTTCCTGAGCGCGGCCACGGATAAGGGACGGACGCTCCTCGACCTTATCCGCAAGCATGTCCGGGTCGACACCACCCACGACCGGATCCCGGCGGCCGTCGAGGCCCGGCGGGCCGAGATGACCGCCAAGGTGGAGTCGCAAAACGCCGAGTTCGCCAGGTCCGCGGAATACGGCCGCCTGCGGTCAAGCCCTCCCGAGGTGTGGAAAGAGGAGTCCCGGGAGTGCGTGGGCTGCGGGGCGTGCACCCATATCTGCCCGACGTGTTACTGTCTCATTCTGAACGACGAAAGCCAGGCCGCGAACTTCGTCAAGGTCCGCAGCTACGATTCCTGCCAGCTCCACGGCTACGCCCGTGTCGCCAGCGGCGCGTCGCCGCGGCCGCGCGTGGACGAACGCTTCCGCCACCGCTACCTCTGCAAGTTCGTCTTCATGAAAAAGGAGTTCGGCAGCCTGGGCTGCACGGGCTGCGGCCGCTGCACCGAAGCCTGCCCCGGAGGGATCGAATTCCGGAGCGTCGTCCGGCATCTCATGGAGACACCGCCGGGCGGCCGGCCCGCGGCCGGGCCCGCGTGAGGAAGAATCCATGAAGCCCAATCCCTACGAAGCGATCCCGGCCGTCATCATGGACACGATCGATGAAACTCCGCTCATCCGGACTCTGCGCTTGAAACCGGAGCGCCCGCTGCCCTTCCGGACGGGGCAATTCATCGAGCTGAGTCTGCCCGGCGTCGGGGAGGCGCCCTTTACTCCATCGTCCTCTCATTTCGTCACGGACATCATGGACGTCACCGTCATGAAAGCCGGGTTCCTGACCGAATACATCCACAGGGCCAAGCCGGGAGACCGGGTCGGCCTGCGCGGCCCGTACGGGTCCGCTTATCCCCTGACGGAATTCGAGGGCCAGGACCTGCTCCTCCTCGGCGGCGGCTGCGGCCTGGCGCCGCTGCGCTCCCTCTTCCTGACGCTTCTCGACGAGATCCACAAGTACAAGAGCATCACGTTTTTCGCGGGCGCCAAAACGCCCCGGGACTGTCCCTACAAGGACACCTTTCCCGAATGGCGGAAACACCCCCAGGTCAAGCTCGTGAGGGCCGTCGACGCCGTCCCGCCGGGGGAGGCCTGGGACGAGGAGGGCGGTCTCGTGACC
>MEYF01000025.1:11857-14692 GCA_001775755.1 Candidatus Aminicenantes bacterium RBG_19FT_COMBO_65_30
CTCCTCCGGCTGGGCTTCCGGGAGGACCGCATCTATCTGTCCATGGAGAAAAAGATGTACTGCGGCATCGGTCAGTGCCGCCATTGCGTCATGGGCGAATACTACGTCTGCAAGGACGGCCCCGTCTTCACCTACGCCCAGATCAAGAACGAGGAGGGGATATGGGATTGAAACGGCTGTTCATCGACATCCCGGCCCTGCTGGCTTCCGGCGTTCCCGCCGACCGGATCGAATGCGAATACATGTTCCACCGGGTCAATCCGGGCGTTTTCTCCCTCCTCGAGGTGGCCGAGTTCGCCGCCTACTGCCGTCAATGCAAGGAGGCCTTCTGCGTCATCGCCTGCCCCAAGGAAGCCCTGGAAAGACAGGCCGACGGCACCGTCAAGCGCTACAACATGCGCTGTGTCGGGTGCAAGAGCTGCGTCTTGGCCTGCCCGTTCGGCACGATCTTCCCCGAGGTGATCAACTACGTCACGGCCAAGTGCGACCTCTGCCTGAACCAGCTCACGGAGGATCCGGACTACGTCCCGCTCTGCGCTAAAACGGCGCCGCCCGGGACGTTCGTCATGAAGGACATCCCCGAAGAGGACCCCAAGAACTACGTCTATTTCGCCGGCGAGCGGCTGGCCGTCCGGAGTCCGAGCTGGCGCAGCAAGGAGGGCCGGCCATGATCGTGCAGGCCGTTTTCGACGTCTTCATCTTTCCGGGCGTGTTGTTCACCGCCGTCCTGGGGCTCATGGCCGGCTGGCTGGACCGCAAGGTCTCGGCCCGGTTCCAGTACCGGGTCGGGCCTCCCCTCTTCCAGAACTTCAACGACTTTTTCAAGCTCCTGGGCAAGGAGACGATCCTGGTCAAGTCGGGCGTGTCCTGGCTTTTCGTCGCCGCTCCCCTGGCCGGGTTCGCCGTCATATCGCTCGTCGCCACGGTCGTGGGGACCGCCCTGTTTTCCGGGCGGAGCGCCGGCGCGGACCTCATCGTCGTCATGTACCTGCTCATGCTCTACTCCGTGCTCGTCGTCCTCGGCGGCTCCTCTCCCGGCAACGTCTTCTCCAGCCTGGGGGCGGGACGGGAGGTCAAGCTCCTTCTTGCCGACGAGCTGCCGTTCATCCTGGTGTGTCTTGTTCCCATCATCCGGTCCGGCTACCAGATCAAGCTCACCGCGATCCTGGCCCACCAGTCCGAGCACGGCCTGCTCGTCGGTTCCGTGTCGGGAGCCCTGGCCTTCGTCGTGGGTCTCCTGGCCGTCCAGGCCAAGATGGCCCTGCCTCCCTTCCACATACCGGAGGCCGAGACCGAGCTCGTGGCCGGCCCCTTCATGGAGTACAGCGGCCCGCTGCTCGCTTTCTGGAAGCTCAACCAGTTCATGATGCTCGTCGTCTTCCCCTTCCTGCTCATCCTTCTCTTCTGGGGAGGATTCCCGCCCGCCGGCCTGGGCGTCCTCTGGGGCGTGTTGAAATATCTCCTGATCCTCGTCCTGATGATCATCATCAAGAACACCAACCCCCGCGTGCGGACCGATACCGCGATCGCTTTCTTTTGGAAATACCTCTCACCCCTGGCACTGGCGGCCGTCGTCCTGGCCGTCCTGGGAGTCTGAACATGGGCTGGTACAACAAACGCTTGGCCAAATCGCTTTGGGTCTTTCACGTCAGCGCCTCGCCCTGCAACAACTGCGACATCGAGATCCTCGACCTCCTGACGCCCCGCTACGACGTCGAGCGCTTCGGGATCAAGCTGGTCGGCTCGGTCCGGCACGCCGATGTCCTCCTGGTCACGGGGATCATTAACGACAAAGTGGCGCCCCGGGTCCGCCGGCTGTACGAGCAGGCGCCGAAGCCCGTCTTCGTCGTCGGCATCGGGGCTTGCCCCACCTCGCGCTGCTGTTTCAAGGAGAGCTACAATATCAGCCCCCTCCGCGAGACTATCATCCCCGTCAACCTCTATGTCGAGGGCTGTCCGCCCAAGCCGGAGGCGATGATCGACGCCATCGTCAAGCTCGTGGGGGTGCTCAATGGCTGAAAGAGACCATTTCCTGGACGGCCTCGAAGGCAAGATCGGCCGGACCGTCGCCAAGAAGGGGCGCCTTTATTTCGAAGTCGCCGACAAGGACCTCCACGACGTGGTCCGCCATCTTTTCCTGACGAAGGGATGCCGCCTATCGACGGCCACGGCCATGGAGATGTATCGTGGCCTCGAAGTCCTCTACCAGTTCTCCCACGACGCCACGGGGCGCTATTTCTGCCCGCGGGTGGTCATCACCGACCTCGAGAACCCGAAGATGCATTCAATCACGCCAATCGTCAAAGGCGCGGAATGGATCGAGCGGGAGATGGCGGAGCTTTTCGGCATCACCTTCGAAGGTCATCCCCGCCCGGAGAAGCTCCTCACGAAAGACCACCCCAAGCCCCCGGACCGGCCCCTGCGCCTGAGGAGGAAGCCATGAGCCAGACCGTCATCCCCGTCGGGCCGTTCCATCCCCTGCTCGAGGAGGCCGAGTTTTTCAAGCTCCACGTGGACGGAGAGACGGTCACCGGCATCGACACCGACATCGGCTACATGCACCGGGGCCATGAGTTCATCTCCGAACGGAAGACGTTCACCCAGTCGATCTTCCTCGTCGAGCGCATCTGCGGCATCTGCTCGACCTCCCACCCCATCGCCTTCGTCCACGCCGTCGAGGACGTGGACAACATCGACATTCCCGTCCGCGCCGCCTACATCCGGACGGTCATCGGCGAGCTCGAGCGCATCCACAGCCATCTCCTCTGGCTCGGCCTGGCCGGCCACTTTATCGGCTACGACACTCTCTGGATGTGGGCCTGGCGGTACCGGGAG
>MEYF01000026.1:0-2603 GCA_001775755.1 Candidatus Aminicenantes bacterium RBG_19FT_COMBO_65_30
GACTGATCAGGCCGGGCCCGGGTTTTGCCGGGGTTTCTCCTTGACGAAGAGCAGCATCAGCGCGGCCGCCGCGGTCAGCCCCGCCGACACATAGAAGGGCGTAGTCTTCCCGACCTTATCCCAGAGCCAGCCGGCGAGGAGCGAAGCCGGCAGGGCGCACAACCCGATGACCATCTGGAAGCCGCCGAGGACGCTTGCCCGGTAGGGCTGCGGCGCGAGCTCGGCGACGATGGTCTTCTGGACCGGTTCGAGGGCGGCCTTGTGGACGCCGTAGAGGACGAACAAGAAGGCGATGGCCGGGAGGCCGCGGGCGAAGGCGACTCCGGCGCAGACCGCCGCCCAGGCGGCGTAGGCCATGAACAAGACGGGTTTCCGGCCGATCCGGTCGGACAGCCTCCCGAAGGGGTAGGAAAGGAAGGCGGCGGAGGCCGAGAAGATGAGGTAGAGGACGGGAATGAACCCCGCTTTGAAACCCGACGACTTGGCGTAGAGGAGAAGGAACGAATAGGTAAAAGCGCCCAGGGCGAAGACCGCGTTTAGCGCGATGTAGAGAGCGAGGTTCCTGTCGATGTCCTTGAACGAAAGCCCCTTGAAGACGCGGCTGCCGGCGGTCTTGGGTTCCTTGATGGTCTTGATGATGAGAGTCGCGCCGATGACCGAGGGGATGGCCGCCAGGGCGAAGAGGAGCCGGTAGCCGAGGACGTTAAAGAGGGCAATGGAAATGAGGATGCCGGCCGTGGCCCCGAAGTTGTCCATGGCCCGGAGAAGGCCAAAGTGGCGGCCTCTGTTCTCGTCCGTGGAGATGTCGGCGACCAGGGCGTCGCGCGGGGCGCTCCGGATCTTGCCGGCCCGGTCGAGGATGCGGAAGGGGATGAGGTGCTGCCACACCGAAGAAGCGGCATAGCCGAGCCGCGAAAAAGCGCCGCAGAGGTAGCCGATCCAGATGAAGACCTTGCGTTTTCGGATCCTGTCCGAAATGAACCCTGAAGCCGCCTGGGACAGCGAGACGAGGGCCTCGCCCAGGCCGTCGAGGAAGCCCAGTGCGGCCATGTTGGCTTTGAGGACTTGGGTGACGAAGAGCGGCCAGATGGGGTAGATGATGTCCGAGCCCATGTCGTTGAGGAATGAGGCGACGGCGAACGTCCGGATGGTCTTTTTTGTCTCGGTTTTATCTTCGGCGTTTTCTTCGGCCAAGCGCTTTTCCCTAACGGTCGGTCCTCGATTGTATCGCTTTCCGGCCCGCGTGAAAAGGCCCGCCGCGTTGACTCTCCGATGGGCCGCGGATATGATACGGGGGGAATCCCCGAACGGAGGGCGAAATGATCCCGATCAAGCGCGGCATCCCATGTCTCATCGTCGCAGTCTCGCTTCTCGGCGCGGTCTATGCGCAGGCCCAAGCCCAAGTTCAGGCTCAGCCGGCCGCCCCGCAGGCGCAGGACCAGGACCCGGGCGATGATCCCGCCGATAAGCCCGACCCGACGCTGACGCTCAAGATCGGGAATCCCAAGCTCAAGGACAAGGTCATGGAGGTCGGCGTCGGCGCCATCCTGTCCGGGGAGACGGGCGCGGCCGTCGGCTTCGAGCGCATGATCCGGGACATGATGGCGAGCCGCATCGTCCACGTCGGCGAGACCCACAACTCGTTGCCCATGCACGAGATCCAGTTCCAAGTCCTCCGGGCTCTCTACGCCAAGGACCGGCACCTGGCCGTTGGCCTCGAGATGCTGCCTGTGACCGTCCAGGAGGCGCTCAACAAGTGGACCGCGGGCCTCCTGACCAAGGACGAGTTCATCCGCGAGATCCGCTGGTACGTCAACTGGAACTTCAATTTCGGATACTACGAAAAAATATTGGACTTCGCCCGGGAGCACCGCCTGCCGATCTACGCCCTGAACATCCCCCGCGAGATCATCACCAAGATCCGGATGAGGGGCTGGGACGCCTTGAGCGAAGAGGAAAAGGCGCTCATCCCGGGGACGCCCGACGTCAGCAACCAGGACCACCGGACGCTCATCCGGACGGTCTTCGAGTCCTCCGACATCCCCCACGCGATGAAGGGGCCGGGCCTCGACTCCGTCTTCGAAGGGCTCTACAGGTCCCAATCGGCCTGGGACGAGGTCATGGGGGCGAACGCCGTCCGGGCCGCGGAGAGCGAGGGACGGCGCGTCGTCGTCTGCGTCGGTTCCGGCCATCTCCTCTACAACCTCGGGCTCAACCGCCGGGCTTTCGAGAGGTCGAAGCTGCCGTCGAAGACGGTCATCGCCGTGGCCATCCCGGCCGGGAAGAAGAGCCTGACGGTCTCGCGGGCGCTCGGCGACTACGTCTTCGGCCTGCCTGAGGAGGAGAAGCCGGCATTCCCGACGATCGGCCTGGCCTTCAAGAAAGTCGATGATCTGGAGAACCTCGTCGTCGACCCGAAGCCGACAGACGGCATCGCCGGCAGCTCCGACTTCGAGAAGGGGGACATCATCCTCTCGGTCGACGGCAAGGCCTATACGGACATCAACGAGATCCGGATGGCCTTGTCCCGGCTCAAGTGCGGCGATGAAGCCAAGTTCAAGGTCCTGCGCGCCGGGCAGGTCAAGGACGTCCCGCTCAAGTGC
>MEYF01000026.1:2641-2786 GCA_001775755.1 Candidatus Aminicenantes bacterium RBG_19FT_COMBO_65_30
GGCAGTGAATACCGCCCCTTTCCCCCCGGTCCCCCCGGGAACCAGTCCCGGCGGTTCCCCCATCGGCAAAATGCCTATGGGTCCCCCTCCGCTACGGGGGTCTTCAGGGCGGCATTCACCGCCGTGTGATATTCCCCGAAATCAG
>MEYF01000026.1:2915-6194 GCA_001775755.1 Candidatus Aminicenantes bacterium RBG_19FT_COMBO_65_30
CTTACCGACGCCGGCCGAGGAAGCGGGATACCGGCAGTACACCCAGAACGAAGCCATAGCCGCCTTCCTGAGCGCCTTGGACGCCCGGTCGCCCGAGCTCGCTGTATCGGTCGTCGGACGGTCCCTCCCGACCGACGAGTACGGCGCCCGGGACATCTTCCTGGCCGTCCTCAGCGAGAAGCCCGTCGCGACGCCCGACACGCTCGACCGGACGAAACCCACGGTCCTCTTCACGGCCGCCCAGCACGGCAACGAGCAGTCGGCCAAAGAGGCGGCCTTGTGGCTCCTCCGGGACCTGGCCTTGGGCGAGCTCCGGCCGCTCCTCAAACAGGTCAACGTCCTGGTCATGCCCCAGACCAATCCCTACGGCAACTTCCGAGACGTCAGGGTGAACGAGCTCGGCCTGGACATGAACCGCGACCACGTCAAGCTCGAGGCCGAGGGCGTCCGGGCCATCCACCGCGTCTTCCGGGCCTGGAAACCCGAGGTGACGATCGACGTCCACGAAAAGGGAGACGACTACTACCGCGTCTCGATCGGCTGCGTCTCGAACGTCAACATCGCCCTGGCCCTCCAGGACTATTCCCGGCGGACGATCCTGGCCGAGGTCGAAAAGAGCCTGAAGAAAAAGAACTTCACTTTCCACGAATATCTTGTCACCGAGAACCTGGGCGTCGACACGTCTTCGGGCGCCGCGCTCGGGCGGGGCCAGGCCGGATTGAGCGAGCAGATGAAACGCTTCTCGACGACCGACCTCAACGACGGCCGCAACAGCCTGGGTATTTTCGAGACGCTGTCCTTCATCCAGGAGGGCGCCTCCCGCCACGACCTGGAGACCCTCCGGGCGCGGACGACCTGGCAGTATCACGGTCTCCGGGCCTTCCTCGAGTCGGTGGCCGGGCATGCCGCCGAGGTCCTGAAAATGGTCCAGGACGACCGGGCCCGCTTGCTCCAACGGGCCGCGGCCGGGACCGACGGCGACCTCGTCCACCTGCGGATGAAGTACGCCCGGGACCCGAACGTCCCGGAACTCCTTTTAAAAAGATTCGAGAGGGGAGCCGCGCCCGTCCGCGGCGTGCTCAAGGTCGACAAGAAAGCGGGGGAGACCGTATCGGCGGCAGACTTCGTCCCCAATCCGGAACCGTCCGGCGCTAAGGTCGTCGACGAGGTGGTCAAGCATTGGTTCCCCAACGTCGAGTCGACGCTCGGCGTCGCACGCCCGGCCGGCTACATCGTTCAGGGCGACCGCCTGGACATCGTCGACGCGCTTCTCGCGCTCGGCGTCGAGGTCGGGATGTTCGTCAAGGACGCCCTCGTCGATGCGGAGGTTTACGAAGTGACCGGCATCGTCCCGGCCAAGCTCGACTATCTGGCGCCGGAAAAGATCGACGTCGTTGCCAAGGCCGCAAAAGTCCCGGTCAAGAAGGGCGATTTCTATATCGGCCGCGCCCAGCCGGCGGCGAACCTCGTCCCGTGCCTCCTCGAGCCGCAGTCCGACTACGGCTATATCCGCTACTGGAAGTTCAAGCTCGTGCCCGAGGCCGGCGGCCTCTTCCCGATCTTCCGTTTCGCCGGGAAAGCGGAGCCCGCCGTCATCCCTTACAGGCCCTGGCGCCCCTGATCACCTCAGGGCGCTGACGACGGCCAGGATCTCGGCCGACGGCCGGGCGGCGCGGCCGAGGAGCTCGCGGGCCTTGAGCCGGTCCTCTTTCCGGCCCGACTTCTCGAGGACGAGCCCGCCGAAGTAGCCGTGGGGCTGCGGTTCGTCCCAGTAGGTCAGGGTATAATCCCGGATAGCTTCGCGCAGGGCCGCGGCTTTTTCCTTCTCGCCCATTTTATCCAGGCACAGCGCGATGAGGTAGTCCTGCAGGCGGCTGTCGGGGTGGAAGGGAGCGCCGGTGCCGAGCTTTTCCGGGTAGAGCTTCGAGAGTTCCAGGGCTTGGACGGCGTCCGGCCAGGCCGCTTTTTTCATGGCTTCGAGGCCGATCGCGACGTACGCCCGGACGTAGAGGCCGTAGATGTCGCTCGCGCCCTCGTAGGGAAGGGCGGCGATAGCGTCCAGGATGACTGCGGCTTCGTTGGGCTCTCCGACGGCGAGCAGGGTCTCGGCCAGGTCGACCTTAAGCGTGGCTTCGGCCGGGAAGTCGGCGGCCGCTTTCCGCGCGGCGGCCAGGGCCTCGTCTTTCTGTCCCTGACGCAGATGAAAAGCGGTCAGGGCGTGACGGGCCCGCCAGCTCGCGGCATCGAGCTCGATCGCCTTTCGGTAATCCGCGGCGGCCCGGGCCGGCTCGCTTTTTTCGAAGAACGAGCCCCGGGCGATGTAGAAGGGGGCGAAGTCGGCGTTCTCGCACATCTCGAAGAGGTCGCGCGCTTCTTCCAGCCGTCCTTTCCCCCAGAGGATGAGGGAGAGATAGTACTTGGGCTTCCAGTCGGCCGGCCGGGCCGCGATCGCCCAGGAGAAAACGGCGATCTCCTCCTCGCGAAAGGGGAAGACAAGGAAGGGCGACATGGCCGAGGCCTTGTCGAGCCAAGCTTCGCTTTCCGTTGGAGAGCTGTCGCGCCGGAGGTGGGCGAGCCAGTAGAGGACGGTCGTGTGGGCGGGGGCCGCCTTGAGCGCCTCCGCGGCGTCGTCGACGAGCCCCAGGCGGAGATAGAACATGGCCATCTCGAGCCAGGTCTCGTGCGGCAGCTCGTTGCGGATGAGACCGCGGCAGGAGTTAAGGTTCCGAGGGGTTCGAACGAGCAGGTAGCGCTCGAACCGGGCCAGGTGGTCGAGGGGGTCCAATTGGAGGAGCTTGTCCAAGACGCGGCCGGCCTCGTTTTTCCGGCCGGCCAAGCGATGGGCCGCCGCCAGGACTTCGAGGGCGTTGACGCTCTGAGCGTCCGCGTCGAGCGCTTTGAGGGCATAGTCGACGGCCAGGGCGAAGTCCTTTTCGACGACGGCGATCTCGGCCGATTGGACGAGGGCCGCCGACCTGAACTGCGGCGAGCGGGCCGCCCAGCCCAGGGTCTCCTTGGCGTCGACGAACCTTCCCAGCCTCCGGGCCGCCACGCCGTAGACGTAATTCGCCTCGGCGTCGTACATCGAGACCGAAAGAGCACGGCCGGCGTAATCCAGGGCCCGGGCCGGCTCGCCGCGGCGGGTGGCGAGCTCGGCGGCTCGGGCCAGCGCCCGGACATGGAGCGGTTCTTCCCGGATCACGATCAGGTACTTATCGAGGGCTTCGGCCAGGCGCCGTTCGCGCTCGAGGCCGCGGGCCTGGAGGTAGAGAGCCTCGG
>MEYF01000026.1:6203-14468 GCA_001775755.1 Candidatus Aminicenantes bacterium RBG_19FT_COMBO_65_30
CTGAGGGCGAGCTGAAGTGAAGCGGCCGCTCGAGGTTGTCCGCCTCGGGCGCGCTTTCGTAGACGAGCTTGTCGCCGAGCCGGACTTCGAGAGGGGCGTCGTCGGCCGCGCCGCCGAGAGGTACGTCCTTCTTCCAGACTTGTTCCGGCTTCAAGGAGAGCCGCTCCCGGAAGATCTCTTTTCCCGAGGCGCTGACGACGAGCTCATCAGCGACCGGCCTGAGCGGGAAGAGACCGATATAAAGCGCGTCGCCCGAGCGCGCCGCGCCGAGGACGGCGTGAGGCGAGGCCTTGGCCATCGGGCCGATGCCGCGGTAGGGGAACCAGAGCTCGCGCCAGCGGTCGGCCGCACCCGGCGGGAAATCGCCGTGATCGGACTGATTGAGGAGGCGTCCGGCCTGGGGCTCGGTGTACTGCCCGTCCTCGTCGGTCAGGAGGTCCACCCATATCTCGCCCGAGCGCGCCAGGTCCCAGATCCAGACCTTGCGGCCGGGCATATCTTCGTAGCGCGACCAGTGGCCGAAGCCGGCGTCGGACTTCTCGTACCAGCCGCCGTAGAAATCGGCGTATGCGCCGACCGTGAAATAGCTCTTGGAGCCGGGCGTGGCGTTGTTCCTGTAGTAGGAGAGGTCGCGGCCGGAGCGGTCGACCGGCCACGGCTCGAGCGGGACGGAATAGTCGTGGCCGATGGACCACCGGCCGGGGAAGATATACTTCAGGTCGTCGGCCGTCTTGACCGCGGCGCAGGACCAGGCGTAGTAGGACTGGCTGAACGGCGTCGGATTGACCCAGAGGGCGTTCGTCTCGAAGACGGCCCCGTCCTTGGGCAGGCTGATGGTGACGCTCCAGCGGGTCCGGGAGGGCAGGTCCATCGTCCCGACGACACAGCTCGCGCTGCCGTCGGGCTTCCGCCGGACGATGTAATCGACCGGAGTGGCCGTCGACGGGGCGTGGCCGACGACGCCGAAGTTGAACTCGATGCCGCCCGATGTCCACGGCCCGCGCAGGGCGATCTGGCGGAACTTGAGGACATGGTTCCAGTAGAGGAACTCGCGGCCGGTCGCTATTTCTGCGGCGCCCCAGACCTTGCCCCCGGCCTCGGGCAGCACGGCGACTTCGATATGGGGGTTCTTCAGGCGGACGACCGTCCAGGACTTCTCGATGGGCTCGGCCGTGAAGCGGTCGAATACGAAATAGGGATAGAGCCGCGCGCCCTGGCCTCCCATCGACGACCGGCCGAGGATCGGGACGGGATCGGGGTCGGAGAAGGGGTAGGTGCGGATGACCTCGCTTTTCTCTTCGACGACCGAGCCTTCTGACGATGAGACGCGGCAGGCGGATAAAGCGGCGAGGACGGCCAGGACGACGGCAAGAGCGGTAAGCATGAGTATTGGGAGCGTAAGCTTCTTAGGTGCGTGATCGGACATGCGGACCTCCTCGTCGAGCTTTTGTCGAGTGAGTTCCGATTTTTATCCGTACGACGGCAGCTTGTCAACCGTGCCAACAAGAACGTTTGTCTCCCGTTCCAATTTAAGTCCGAAGCGCGGCGGCGAGGGATGTCGCCCCAAGGCCCGCGTGATGGAAGGGGGGCCCGCCGGAGGCGGGGGAAACCGGATTCGCAGGTTTCCGGGGTGCGGGGGCAAGGATCGATATCCCGAGCCAAGCCGATAGGGAGTTTTCCCCGGTTCCTTATTTCTTGGAAGCGGGCTTCTTGGCCGGAGCCGGCGGGGCCTGGATCCGGCGGGTGTATTCGGTCTCAACGTTCTCGAAAAAGACGCCCTCGAAGCGGCCCGGCTCGAGCGACGGCAGCCCGACCTCGATGTCGCAGGGCGAGTCGGGCCGGAGCCGGGAGACGTCGGCATAGTGGCCGATGAACGTCCTCTCGGGCGAATGGGGATAGACGCTGTTGTAGGCCTTGAGCACTTCGACGGGTACGCCGTTGACCTTGAGGGTCACGTCCATAGCGTCCGTGCCCTCGGCGATGGGGACGTGGAGGAGGAGCCGCCACGGCCCGAGCCAGGGGGCGCGGAGGTCGTCCTCGGTGTACGCGACCGGCCATGCTTTCTTTCTCTCGGCGAGCTGAGCGAAGATCCGGGCCGGGACGGTGATCCTGGCTCTGAATATCCCTCCCGTGAAGCCGGCCGGGACTTCGCCGGCTCTCTGGGAACGGCCGAAGGCGCGGCCGGCGAAGCGGACGATCGCCGTGACCCGGCCCTTGTCGGCCCTGAAGGGATGGGCGATGCCGTTGACGGAGAGGGCGCGAACCCGGGCTTTCTCGGGCAGAAGGACGAGGAGCGGGCGCGACATCCCCGTCTCGGCGGTGACGTCGCTCAGGACGAGCCGGGTCGATTCGAGGGAAACGGCGCCCCGGACATTGAACAGGACGGGCTCCGTGATCTCCGCGGGCGCGGGGAAGACCTCGAGAACGGCGGCCTCCCGTCCGGGGAGAAGCAGCACGACCTCGCTTCCGTAGGCCCAAAGCCCCTCGGCCGAACCGATAAGCCGGCCTTCCTCGGGATAGAGCTCCTTGATCATGAACTTCCCGCCCTTGACGAGACCGATCGACGGATCGAGCTTGAAGCGGGCCTCTTTGCGTCCGGGATTGGGATTGAAGAGGAAGACGATGCCGCGGTCCTCGACGACGGCCGCCGTCCCGTCGACGCGGCCGGCCATGGGCGGCCCGATGATCGGCCGCAGGGCATGGAGGAAGCGGGCGTTCTCGTCGGTCCAATCGAGCCACTTCCGGAACCAGGCTTTATCCTCCGCTGACATGGCCGCGAATTCCTCGGTATCGCGGGCGGGGATGAAGTTGACGACGTGGTGGAAGGGGGCCGTGCCGATCGACGAGAGCAGCGAGTACTTCCAGCCGAGATAATCCCAATCCTTCGGGCGGAAGCGGTCCCGGCGCATGACGCTCTTCTCGTCGTTGCGTTCAGACTGGTGGGTGATGAAGCCGGGCATGATCTCGGGAGGCGCGAAGCGCTCGACGCGGTAGGTCCAGGCGGCGAAGCGCTGGCGGTTGGCCGACACGCGGTCGGTGTGGAGGTCGGGGAAGGCCTTGAAGCTCTCCGGCTGTTCGTCGGTCAGCGTCGGATGGGGGTAGGAGCCGGCGAGCCATGTCCAGGGCCCGAAGTTCTGGTACTGCTGGCGGCCGTCGACGACGGCGTCGAAGGCCCCGCGGCGCAAGCCCTCCAGGATGCGCCGGCAGCCGAACCACTGGGCGTACCTGCTCGAAGCCTTGTCCTGGGCGATCCACCAGTGGTCGAAGGAAAAGCCGGCGGCGCCCGTGGCTTTCATGAAGCCCAGGAGCTTGTCCAGCCACCAGTCCTGGAACGAGCGCAGGCCCGTGTCGGCGCCGGCGCGGCCGCCGGCGGCGTTCGCCCCGGACCAGGCGGTCCATTCCGGATTTTGCAGGAAGGGCAGGGAGGGATAGGCGTAGGCCATTAGCTTGAGGTTCTTCGAGGCGGCGTAGTCGAGCATCGCCTTGAGCCCGGCCGGGAGGCCGTCGCGCCGCGGGTCCCACTCCCCTTTCCGGAGCTTCTGCCCGAGGCCGAACCAGAGGACGTTCTCCCAGCCCCAGGAGTCGGCGTTGTCCTCGAGCCGGGAGAGCTCGCTGTTGGCCGGGGTGTAGAGGAGGTGGGTGACCCCGAGCTCGGCCGCCCGGTCCATGATCCGCTTGTATTCCTCGACGCCCTCGGGTGTCCCGACGTCGATCTGGTAATCGTTCTCGCACCAGGGGATGTGGACGCGGACGCTTTGGGCGGGGTAGTAGAGGAGGAACGAGCGGACGCAATCGGCCAGGGCGTTCGCCTCGTTGGCGTCGATCGTCGGCGATTCCTTCAGGAGCTTGTCGTAATCGGCGACGAACTTCCACTCGGGGACGGCCTTGGCCGGGAAACGGGTCCCGGAGAGCTCGGCGAGCCCGATGCAGAGGCGGTCGGAAGCGAAGGCGCCGTAGTCGCGGCTCCAGTCCATGTCCGGAGCGTAGGAGATAGCGATGTCTTGTCCTTCGCGTGTCCAGACCATGAACGGATTCTGGAGCATGAAGAAGACGCTCCAAGCGGGGGCGGCGGCGGCGGTCGCGTCGCCGGCGGCAAAACGGCAAAGGGCGCCGAAAGCGCCGTTCGAGAGCTTGAGCTCCTCGGCGACGGCGAGGCCGAGCGAGGCCGCCAGCGGCTTGATCTCCAGGACGCGGAAAACGCGGCTTCGGGCCGAGGTCACGATGATCTGCTTGGTCAAGAAATCCCAGGCGGGCTTGAGCTCGTAAACGACGTCGAAAGTGTAGGGATCCCGGGCGTAGCGGTAGGCGATCTTGGCCGGGGTCATCTCGATCTCGGCCGGGCCGAGACTGCCGATGACGATGGCCGCGCCGTCGATCTTCACCGAGGACGGGTCGGCCGAGAAGGCGAGCGTCCGGCCCGTCTTCGGCGCGCCTATGGAGACGAGGCCGCGGTCGTTGAACTCGGCCCGTAGCCGGCCGTTGTCGAGGGCCATGTCCTCGGCGGCGGCGGCGAGCGCCGCGATAAGGGGCAGGGCGGCCAAACCCAAGAAAAACAGGGACGGCAGGGCGCGCTTGGCGGTCATGGAGCTCTCCTCAATCGACGTTCATGTTGACGGACTTGGGCGGCCGGATGGCGGCGGCTGTGCGCGGCAGCCAGACGAGCATCTGCCCGGGGCCGCGGTTGGCCCAGGCGTAGTACGGGACGGCAAGGAACGGATGGACGCTCTCGATCGTCTTTCCGGCTGAGTTCTTTGACACCGCGATGGCGTTGCCGGTGACGACCGTGACGCCGTTGAGAAGGTCGGGCCTGAATGCGGACTCGAGCTCGGCTTCGTCCGGCAGGTAAAGTTCGAAAACGCGGCCGGCGTTATCGGTGCTCTCGGCGGCGAAGACGACCGGACCGCGCTGAAGTGCGACCCGGCCGCGGTCGCCGGCCACGGCTTCATGGGCGAGGACACGGCGGACGGGCATGGGAAGAGATAGCTCGACGGTGTCCCCGTTATTCCAGGTCCGCCGGACGCGGGCATAGCCGTCGCGAATATCGAGAGCCACGGTTTGCCCGTTGACCTTCAGGGAGGGTGTTCCCGAGGCGCTGTCGAGGAACGTGTAGAGGTCCGTGGGCATGGCCTCGCTCGCGGCCCAGCCGGGTATGCGAAGGGCCAGCTCGAACGGACCGGGCCGGGCGGGCGAAACGGTCAGTTTGACCGTCCCCTCCCAAGGATAGAGCGTCGCCTGGGTGATCGTAAGGGCGCGGCCGTCGAGGTCGAATTTTCCTTGGCCCGCGATATACAGGTTGACGAAGACAGTTTCGTCCCTCGTCGCGTAGACATAGCCCGGGAGCGAGGGCAGGAAGCGGGTCATATTCGGCGGGCAGCAGGCGACTTCGAACCAGGGACTGCGCTCGTAGCCGCCGGCCGATTCGAGCGGATTTTGGTAAAAGAAGCGGTCGCCGCTGAGCGAGACGCCGGAGAGGAGCCCGTTGTAGAGGACACGCTCGAAGACGTCCATGTACTTCGACTCGCCGTGGAGGAGGAAGAGCCGGTAGTTCCAGAGGGCGTTGCCGATGGCCGCGCAGGTCTCGGTATAGGCTTCGGCGTTGGGCAGCTCGTAGGCGTCGCCGAAGGCCTCGGACGTGTGGCGGGCGCCGACGCCGCCGGTGAGGTACTGTTTCTTTCCGGTCACGTTCTGCCAAAGCCGGTCGATGGCCGTGACGTATTCCGGGAAACCGCCGAGGGCGGCGACGTCGGCCATGCCCGAGTACATGTACATCGCCCGGACGGCGTGGCCGACGGCCTCGTCCTGCTCGAGGACGGGCTTGTGGTTCTGCATGTATTCGTCGGAATCGTAGACGGCGAATGGGTCGTCGGGGGCATGTTTTTCGCCGCCGAAGTAGCGGCCGCGCTCGTCGAGGAAGAATTTGGCCAGGTCGAGGTAGACACGGTTGCCGGTCGCGCGGCAGAGCTTGGCCAGGCCGATCTCGATCTCCTGATGTCCGGGGAAGCCGCGGCGTAAGCCTGGGCCGTTGCCGAAAGTGCGGAGGAGGAGGCCGGCGTTCTTCTCGGCGACGGCCAGGAAGGTGCGTTTGCCCGTGGCCTGGTAATGGGCGACGGCGGCCTCGTACATGTGGCCGACGTTGTAGAGCTCGTGACTGACGCGGAGGTTCGACCAGCGCTCGGGCCCGGAGCCGGGGGCCGGATGGGCGGGGTCGTTGGTCCGCGTCGTGAAGAGATAGCCGTCCGGCTCCTGCGCTTGGGCGATGAGGGCGATGAGGGTGTCTAGGATTTTTTCGAGGGCGGCGTCGGGATGAAGGCGGAGCGTGTAAGCGGCCGCTTCCATGGTCTTGTAGACGTCGGAATCGTTGAAGCGCCTGCCTTTGTGCGGGCCCGTAATGAGACGGGCGGCCTTGCGAAAATTGTCGACGCGGCCTGTCTCCTCGTTCATCCAGAGGGCGTAGGGTACGGAGACCGTGCGGTTCGTTTCGAGGCGAGGCGCCCAGAACGGATCGGTCAGCTCGACCTGGGTGAAGGGCACGGGAAGGATGGGGTAGTCTAAGGCGGCCGGCGCGGCGCTCTGGCCGCGGCAGCCGGCGAGGGCGAGGGCGAAGAGGGATAAGAGGACGGCCGTGACGGGGCGGGGAGTTCTCGTTCTCATGGGACCTCCGGATTCTCGCATGACGCGGGCACGACTAGATAATATAGGTCATTTAGAAGGCAAAAAAAAGGGGGTTCAAGCTGGAGGACGCCGCTCGTTTCCGAGTTATTTCTTTGATTATCAACGAATTATTGCAGCCAGGGCACGGTTCAAGTATAATCGCGGGCATGAGCGGAGCGTGGCTCATTCTCGTCGGGGCGGCGGCCGGCGTTTTCGCCGGATTGTTCGGCATCGGCGGCGGCATCGTCATCGTCCCCTCGCTCATCCTCCTGGCCGGGTTCCCTCTCGTCAAGGCCACGGGGACGTCGCTCGCGGCGATCCTCCTTCCGGTCGGTATCCTCGGCGTCATCGCCTATCACAGGGCCCGCATCATCGATCTGCGGGCGTCGGCGTTCATCGCCGCCGGCCTCCTGACGTCCGTCGTCGTCGGGGCCTGGTTGGCCAACACTCTGCCGGTCGATCTCATGCGGCGGTTTTTCGCATTGTTCTGCCTCTATATCAGCTGGAACTTCATCGACCCTATAGGCCGCGTCCGACGCTTGAGGGGGAGCGAGGTGGCGGCCAAACCCGAGCCCGAAGCGAACCCGCGGCCTTCCGCTTACGCGCTCGTCGGCATCGGTGTGCTGGCCGGGGTCATGGCCGGGATGTTCGGCATCGGCGGCGGCAATATCATCGTCCCGCTGTTGACCCTGGCCCTTCACTATCCCGCCAAGCGGGCCATCGCCACATCGCTCGGGGCCATCCTCTTCCCGTTCGGCATACCCGGAGTACTCTATTACTACAACGCCGGGAATCTCGATATCGGCGCGGCGGCCTGGATCGCGTTGGGCCTGTTCATTGGCACCGTCTTCGGCGCCCGCATCACCATCAGCCTGCCCGCGCGGATGGTCAAACTCCTCTACGGCCTCTTCCTCGTCTTCGTCGCCGCCCGCTTCTTTTTCTTTTAGGGGTCGGACCACACGAACGTGTTTATTATTAGCGAGTTAGTATATAAATTGAGAGTATTTTAGGCCTTAAATCAACGTTTTCAGGCCCCAAAATAGTAGCTTATATTCAGTTGGGGGATTATGTTCTTGTTTTGAACAACTTTCCCAAGGCCTTGGCGACTTCTTGACCCTCGCTGTCGAGAAGTGAGCTTTCGGCAAGGACGATGCGTCCCTTGTCTTCGAGGAACCGTCCCCTGAGCGCGTAGGCGATGCCTGTCGAGGCCGGCTTGACGTAGCGCACCGTCATTTCTCCGGTAACACACTTGAGGCCCTTGGCTCCGGCGGCGTAGATCATGGCTTCGTCGAGGACGGTGGCCAGGAGCCCGCCGTGGACGATCTTCGCCCATCCCTGGAAGTGTTCCGGGAAGGTCACGTCCGCGGCTGACTCCCCGCGCTTAGCGTCCACCCGGATGCGGAGCTTCAGCCCGGCCGGGTTTTTCTCGCCGCAGACGAAACATACACGGTCATCACGGAATTTTTCCTCCATGGGCAGGCGCTCCTGGATAGGTCGTTTTCCCGCTCCCCGTTTAGCATATTTCCCTGATGTCTGCAATAAGGAGAAACTTGTCCCGGTCCACCAATCCCGCTATAATCGGCCTTCCCAGAGTCCCTAATGCGAAGAAGGAGA
>MEYF01000027.1:0-263 GCA_001775755.1 Candidatus Aminicenantes bacterium RBG_19FT_COMBO_65_30
TCCTCTACGTCAACATGTTCATCGCCGGCGAGGGAAAAATTGATTTGGACGGCCGAGCCATAAGCGTCAGGCAGGAAACTCGCTATCCGTGGGACGGGAAGGTCATGATTACGGTCGACCCGGAGCGAAAGAGCGAATTCGCCCTCTATGTCCGGGTCCCGGGCTGGGCCCGGAACCGGCCCGTGCCGACCAATCTCTACCAGTACGACGAGCGCGGTGATGCCAAGGTTTTGCTGCGCGTCAACGGCAAGCCCGTTCAGATG
>MEYF01000027.1:409-11602 GCA_001775755.1 Candidatus Aminicenantes bacterium RBG_19FT_COMBO_65_30
GCTCGTCTATTGCGCAGAAGCGCCCGACAACGGCGGCCGGGCGCTCAACATCTTCCTGCCCGATAAGACGGCGCTGCGGCCGGAGGAGCGGGCCGGCCTGCTCGGCGGCATCGTCGTCCTCACGGGAGAGGCGCTTGCGGCCGACCCATCGGCCGTCTCGAGGCTCCGCGACTCAGCAGGGACGGATGCCGCCGCCGACGATGAGGAAGAGGTTCCGCCCGCTTCCCGCCGCCGGCTCGCTCCTGGCGCCGAGCTCAAACCCCACCGCCTCGTCCTCATTCCTTATTACGCCTGGGCGCACCGCGGCGCAGGCGAGATGGCCGTCTGGCTGCTCAAATCCAATTAGGAGGCTGACAATGACAAGAACCAGAGTGGCGAAAGGCCTGATCCTGGCGCTTCTGCCGATCCTCTCGGTGACGTGCGCCCAGGCGCCCAAGGCTGATTACCCGGCCGCGCCCGTGCCCTTCACCGACGTCCACCTCACCGACGCTTTCTGGGCGCCCCGCCTGGAAACGAACCGGACCGTGACCATCCCCCACATCTTCAAGCAGAGCGAGGAGACGGGCCGGGTCAAGAACTTCGAGCTGGCCGAGGCCGCGCTCGGCGGGGCCATGGACGGCAAGTACTGCTCCCGCTTCCCCTTCGACGACTCCGACGTCTACAAGATCATCGAGGCGGCCTCCTACGCCCTGGCGACGCACGCCGACCCCGAGCTAGAAAAATACGTGGACGGACTCATCGCCAAGATCGCCGCGGCCCAGGAGCCGGATGGCTACCTCTACGCCGCCCGGACGATCGGCGGCCCGCCGCCTCAGGACTGGCTCGGCAAGGAGCGGTGGTCGCACCTCTACATGAGTCACGAGCTCTACAACGTCGGTCACCTCTATGAAGCGGCCGCCGCCCACTTCCAGGCCACGGGGAAAAAGAATCTCCTGGCCATCGCCACGAAGAACGCCGACCTCGTCGCCAAGGAGTTCGGTCCGGGCAAGCGGACCAATCCCCCCGGCCACGAAGAAATCGAGATCGGCCTGGTCAAGCTCTACCGCGTCACCGGCACAAAGAAGTACCTCGACCAGGCCAAGTTCTTCATCGACGCCCGGGGCAAGACGGAGGGCCGCATCCCTTACGGCCGCGAGGGGCGCGAACGGCTTCTCTACGGCGAATACGCCCAGGACGACAAGCCCTTCATCGAGCAGACGACGGCCGTCGGGCATGCCGTCCGGGCCGGCTACCTCTATGCCGGCGCGGCCGACGTCGCCGCCCTGACGGGCGACCAGGCCTACATCGCGGCCCTCGACAAGATCTGGGCCGACGTCGTGGGAACGAAGCTCTACATCACCGGCGGCATCGGCGCGGCCGGCGCCTGGGAGGGCTACGGCCCGCCCTACCGCCTGCCGAACGCCAGCGCCTACGCCGAGACCTGCGCCAACATCGCCACGTTCCTGTGGAACTCGCGGATGCAGCGCCTGGGACTCGACGCCAAGTATGCCGACGTCATGGAGCGCATCCTCTATAACGGTGTCCTCTCCGGCATCTCGCTCTCCGGCGACCGGTTCTTCTACCCCAATCCACTCGCTTCCTACGGCCAGCACGAGCGCGTGCCCTGGTTCAGCTGTGCATGCTGTCCGCCGAACGTTGCCCGCGTCCTGGCCTCTGTACCGGGATATTTCTACGCCGCCACGAGCGACAGGATTTACGTCAACCTCTTCGCCCAGGGGACAGCGAAGCTTCGGGCGGGAGGGACCGACCTCGAGGTCGTCCAAACAACGGAATACCCCTGGAAGGGCGACGTCCGGATCGAGGTCAAACCGAAAAAAGCCGCGGAGCTCACGCTGGCCGTCCGCATCCCCGGCTGGGCTATGAACCGGCCTGTGCCCTCCGACCTTTACTCGTACACCGAACCGGCCGAGGACTCGCCGACGCTTAAGGTCAACGGCGAGGCGGTCGAGCTCATAATGGACAAGGGCTATGCCCTCGTCAGCCGGACCTGGCAAGCCGGCGACACCGTCGAGCTCTCGCTGCCCATGCCCATTCGGCGTGTCGCGGCCCACGAAGCCGTCGAGGCCGACCGCGTCCGGGTCGCCGTCGAGCGCGGCCCGCTCGTCTACTGCGCCGAGTGGCCGGACAACGACGGCCGGGTCTCGAACCTCGTGCTCGCGGACGGGGCGCCGCTCGCCGCCGAGGCGCGGCCCGATCTCCTCGGCGGGATCGTCGTCATCAGGGGCGAAACCGAAGCGCTCGGCGAAAAGGCGGGGAAGGTCGTCACCGAGAAGAAAGCCCTCACGCTCATCCCGTATTACGCCTGGGCCAACCGGGGCAAGGGCGAGATGACCGTCTGGCTGGCCCGCGACCCGGCCAAGGCCCGCATCGCCCGGGAGCCCGGTCTTGCGGCCACGGCCAAGGTCACAGCGTCGGAGCGGGCGGTCAATCCGCGCCGCGCCAACGACCAGTTCGAGCCCGAGGGCTCGGACGACGCCGCGAGCTACATGCACTGGTGGCCGAAGAAGGGGACGGCGGAGTGGATCGACTACACATTCGATGCGCCGGTGCGGGTGTCCGAAGCCTCCGTCTACTGGTTCGACGATACCGGCGGCGGCGAGTGCCGCGTCCCGGTGTCGTGGCGGATCCTCTACAAGGTCGGCGAGGACTGGCGTCCGGTCAAGGCCGCCGGGGAATACGCCGTAACCAAGGACGCCTGGAACACGATCAAATTCGCTCCCGTGCGCACGACGGCCCTGCGCCTCGAGGTCCAGATGCAGAAAGAATGGTCCGCCGGCGTCCACGAATGGAAGGTCAAGTAGAAGGGCCCGCGGATCATTCCGCGGGAAAGCGGAAGTGCCCGGCCTGGAGGAGCTTGAAGAACGAGCGGGCGCAGGCCTCGAGATCATGAGCGGCGTTGTGTGCTCCCTCATAGGAATAGCCGAAAACGAACGTGTGCAGCTCTTCGAGGGTCGGCCACTTGAAGCCGAAGCCGCTCGGCCTGGGCAATTGGCAGAGCTCGGTCGTCGATTTCATCGTGCAGATCCCGGGGAGTTCCAGGAACCCCAGGGGCTTTCGCTTCCGGACGAGCTCGGCCCCCAGCACGCCGCGATCATAGTCGACGTTGTGAGCGACGAGTGTCGTCCCCGGCCTTTCGGCCGCTTCCAGGAATTCGTCCAGGACCTCCGCCAGGTCCCGGCCCACGCGCCGGGCGTGAGCGTGGGTGATGCCGTGGATGCTCGTCGCTTCAGCCGGGATCCTGAATCCCTCTGGCCGAACGATGTGGCAGCGGGCGTCTTCGAGATTTCCCCGGACGTCGTAGCGAGCCCAGGCGATCTGGACGAGATGAGGCCAGTCGTCCACGACCTCAGGCGAAAAGAAACGGATCCGGGGCAGTCCCGTCGTCTCGCAGTCGAAGAAGAAAAACATAAGATAGGGTTACCCGGACCCGGGGTCGAAGTCAAGATATAAAGGGGGATCGAGGATGGGCGGGTGTGCGTCCGGCGCGGGAGGGACGGTCCTGGTGACGAGTATGAGGCCTGGCGGCGGCGTTGACAGGCGAGCGGGGCCGAGGTAAATTCCCTTCTGCCGTCCACGGGCGCCCACCCACAAGGTCAGGAGCCGAAGGCCGACCGCTCAGAGAAGGAGGAGGGATCATGAACATCCTGCGCCGCGAAGATTTGGGATTTCTTATGCTTTTGGTAGTCGCCTGCGGGCTGCTGTTTTCGCTCGTATCCTGCAAGACCGGCGGACCCCAGGCCGGAGACGAGCTGGCCGGGGTCACCCAGTTCGTCACCAACGGCTCATTCGAAGAGATGGACGGCGAGAATCCCAAGGGCTGGACGCCGAGACGATGGCAGAGGGCCGAGGCGGCGTTCGCCGTCGAGCCGTCGGGGCGGAGCGGCGGCCGGAGCGTCCTGATCTCCTCTGAAAAAGGCGCCGACGCCTCATGGGTCGCGGCCGTCCCGGTCAGGCCGTATTCGCGCTACAAGCTGAGCGGCTGGATCAAGACCCAGGACCTCGTGCCCGGAACGGGCCGGGGCGCCCAGATCAACATTCGCGGCGAAGAGGAGTGGCGGACGCCGCCGGTCACAGGAACCCGGGACTGGACCAGGGTCGAGATCGAATTCGACGCCGGCGCCAACGATGCCCTCGAAGTGACCTGTCTCTTCGGCGGCTGGGGCCGGGCGACGGGGAAGGCCTGGTTCGACGACATCGAGCTCACGCGCCTCTCGGGCCGGGAGCTCGGCCAGCCCAAGGTCGTCATCGACACCGAGAAAACCGGGAAGCCGATGTCCAAGTATATCTACGGCCAGTTCATCGAACACCTGGGCCGCTGCATCTACCAGGGGATCTGGGCTGAGATGCTCGAGGACCGGAAGTTTTTCTGGGCCGTGGGGGAGGGGGAATCCCCTTGGAAGGCCGTCGGCGAAGCCGGCCTGGTTAAGATGGACAAAGTCAAACCTTTCACGGGCATCCAAACGCCGCGGGTGACGCTCACCGGGAAAGGCCCGGGCGGCGTCGTTCAGGAGGCGCTGGCCCTCGTTGAAGGGAAAGAGTATGTCGGTCGGGTCGTCCTTGGAGGCGATCCGAGCGCCGCGCCCGTCAACGTCAGCCTCGTCTGGGGTGACGGGCCGGATGCCCGGCAGACGCTCACTGTCAAAGAGATCGGCCGCGACTACAGAACGTTCCTCTTCACCTTCAAGGCCGGGGCGTCGACCGAGAACGCCCGGCTCGAGATCGTCTCATCGGGCCGCGGCTCGTTCAAGGTCGGAACCGCTTCGATCATGCCGGCCGATAACGTCGAGGGCTTCCGGCCCGAGGTCCTGGCCCTGCTCAAGGAGCTCGACTCGCCCGTCTACCGCTGGCCGGGCGGCAACTTCGTCAGCGGCTACGACTGGCGCGACGGCATCGGCGATCGAGACAGGCGTCCGCCGCGCAAGAACCCGGCCTGGCGGGGCGTCGAGCACAACGACGTCGGCGTCCACGAATACCTCGACCTCATCCGCCTCATCGGCTCAGAGGCCTACATCACGGTCAACAGCGGCCTGGGCGACGTCGTCATGGCCCTCGAAGAGCTCGAGTATGTCAACGGAGCGCCCGATTCGAGGATGGGCAAGCTCCGGGCGGCCAACGGCCGCACCGAGCCGTGGGGCGTCAAGTTCTGGGCCATCGGCAACGAGATGTACGGCGACTGGCAGCTCGGCCACATCCCTCTCTCCGACTACGTCAGGAAGCACACCCAGTACGCCGTGGCCATGAAGGCCATGGACCCGTCGGTCCAGGTCGTCGCCGTCGGCGCCATCGGCCGCTGGAGCGAGACGATGCTGGCCGAGGCCTCGAACCACATGGACCTCATCAGCGAGCATTTTTACGTCGGGCACAAGGCCGGGCTCCTCAGCCACGTCAACCAGATGCCGACGGAGATCCGCCGGATCGCCGAAGCCCACCGAAAGTATCGCGCCACGATCCCCTCGCTCAAGATGAGGGAGGTCCCCGTCGCCCTCGACGAGTGGAACTACTGGTACGGGCCGCACGTCTACGGCGAGCTCGGCACCCAGTATTTCCTCGAGGACGCCCTCGGCGTCGCCGCCGGGCTCAACGAGTACGCCCGCCAGAGCGACGTCTATTTCATGGCCAACTACGCCCAGACGGTCAACGTCATCGGCGCCGTCAAGACGTCGAAGACGGCCGCCGTGCTTGACACGACGGGCGTCATCCTGGCGCTCTACCGGAAGCATTTCGGGACGATTCCGGTCGCGGTCGGCGGCGCGCCCGAGCCGCTCGACGTCATGGCTTGCTGGATGGGTGAGACGAAAAGCGTCTTGACCCTGTCGATCGTCAACCCGACGGGGACAGCGGTGACGCTCAGGCTCGATGCCGGAAAGCTCGCCCTTCCCACGACGGCCAGGCTCTTCCTCGTCGGCGGCGAGGATCCGAGGGCCTGCAACGTGCCCGGCCGGCCGCCGGCCGTCGCGGTCCATGAAACAGAGGCCGCCCCATTCGGCAAAAAGCTGATTGTCCCGCCCATCAGCGTCTCGCTTTATCAGATCGGGGTCGGACCACAGCAACGCTAATATTATCAATTAGATAATGGCGTTTTTAGGGCGAAAATCGGCCTTAAATCGGTGTTTTTAATGGCAAAAATGTAATACTTGAACTTTGACCAGAACTGGTCCCCAATTTCCCATCTTTTTGGGCATCAAAACGGGGAAATAAGCCCTTTTTAGACCCAATTTTATGGGCTAACTTATTCTAAATAATCATATTGCTGTGGTCCGACCCCAACTATAAATCCTTTCTCACGAAGCGCAGATGGCGCACGCGGCCGGCGTAGACGAGGAAGCCGTCGACGCGGCCGGAGCCGTCCCGGGTGAACCGGAGGAGATTTCCCTCCGCTTCAAAGGCCTCGGCGTAGACCGGGGTGATCTCGAACCGCTGGGCCGGACGGAAGCGGACCTTGAGCTTCCCCCCTTCGACGTAGATCGTATAGGCCGTGTCGATCTCGTCGCTGTAGTATGTCCCCACGTAGGCCTCGAGATCGGCCGGCTTCGGGGCGAAGGGAGGCATGGCCTCCCATTGCCGCGGCTTGGAGCGCCCGTCCGTATCCCGCATCCTGAGGGGAGAGCCGGCCGTCCCGGCCTCGAACGCCGCCTGCCTCGATCCGTCGGCCGTTGAGAACGTGGTCCCGGAGACGGGGACGACCGCCTGGCCGCCGATCCGCAGAGTCTTGCCGTCCTTGTCGAGCTCGACGCGCATCGCGGCATCGGTCAGCGGCTCCCGGTAGACGCCGATGTATCTCTTGAGCGTCTCGATGGGGACGGCCGCGGCGACGGGCTTGGCCGGTTCTTTAAACTTCCCGGCGAGGAAGATATCGGCGACCTCGTGGACCAGGCGGGCCGGTCCGGACGCCGTCACGTTGCTCAAAACGGCGATCGACAGGCGCGCTTCCGGGAAGCGGGCCAGGAACGCCTGATAGCCGGCCGTCGACCCGCCATGGCTGACCTCGCGCAGGCCCTTGTACGTCGTCACGTTGAGGCCCTGGGCGTATTCGTTCTCGAAGCCGTCGTTGAGACGGCCGCGCGTCTCGAGCTGGTCGACAAGGGCCCGCCCCCCGACGCGGGGGCTGTCGAGGTTCTCGTTCCAGATAAGGAGATCGCCGACCGTCGTCAGCAGGCCGCCGTTGCCGATGACGTCGGTGAACGACATGTTCGTGGTGAACGTCCCGTCGCTCTTCCGTCCGTAGGCCGTGGCCCGGTCGGGAACGATCCCGCGGAAGTCCGCGCGCCACTGGGTCCGGGCCATGCCCAGGGGTTTGAACATCCGCTCCTGACAGAACGCGTCCAGGCTTTTCCCGGAGACCCGGGCGACAACGACGCCGAGCAGGGTATAGCCGGTGTTGTTGTAGAGGAATTCGTCGCCCGGCTTGAAGTTCAATTCCTTCATGCGACTGACGAGCTCGAGGATCTCGTCGACCGTATGGACGGCCAGGCCCGTCGGACGGCCGGAGAGGCTCATCAGGGGCCATTGGCTCCGCAGGCCACTGGTGTGGTTGAGGAAATGGCGGATGAGGACGGGCGTCCCGAAGTCGGGGAGCTCGGGAATGTACTTACGGACGGGGTCGTCGAGCGAAAGCTTGCCGTCCTGGACGAGCAGGGCGATGGCCGTCGCCGTGAACTGCTTGGCCACCGACCCCGATTCGAAGACCGTGTCCGGGCGCAACCTGATCCCGTACTCGAGGTTGGCCATGCCGTAGGCCTTGACGAGGACGGGCTTACCGTCGACGGCGACGCCGACGACACAGCCCGGCGTGTCGCTCCGGTTCCAGCGCTCGAAGACCCGGTCGACCTTCGCTTGGGTCGAAAGCTCGGGCGTCGCGGGGGTCGGCGCCTGTTGCTGCCCGGCCGCCAAGATCGCGACCGCGGACGTGACGAGCAGGACCAGGATCAAGACGACGATCGGTCGGCTCTTGCGGACGTCCATGGGATCCTCCTTCCGGCGTATACGATTTCTGATGAACAAGACTTACTTATACATCAATCCGGCGCGGATTACACCGGACAATGGGGTCGGACCACAGCAACGTTAATATTATTAATCAGATAGGGCCTTTTTTCTGGCGCAAATGGGCCTTCTACTTACGTTTCTGTGGTCCGACCCCTTACGAACAGAAACTTGACCCCCGGGGGCAAAATGAGTATGTTCCCAAGCATCATCGTGCTTCCTTAAAGGAGGAGAATCATGATCCACGTATCCCCGCGAATCAAGAGCTTTTCGGCCCTCGCGTTGGCGCTTATCCTAGGCTTGGCCCTCTCTCCCGCCCTGGCCCAGCAGAAGGTCCACGAAGAATACACCAAGAAGATCCGCGAGTTCACGACGGACCCGCACTTCGCCACGAAATACGTCGACACCCTGCCCTACGCCGAGGGCATCCCCACTCCGCTCGAAGTCCTCGGCCACATCGCCGGGGCCAAGGACGTCCTGAGCTATTCGGCCGACGTTTACAAGTACATGCGGGCCCTGGCCGCGGCCACGCCCCGCGTCAAGGTCTTCGACATCGGCAAGACCGAGGAGGGCCGCGACTGGATCCTCGTCGCCGTCGCCGACGAAGAGACGATCAAGAACCTTGACAAGTTCAAGGAGATCAACGCCAAGCTGGCCGATCCTCGCAAGCTGACCGACGCCGAGGCCCAGAGCCTGCTCCACGAGGCCAAGCCGATCTACTGGGCCACGGGCGGCATGCACTCCGGCGAGACAGGCTCAGTCGAGATGCTCATGGAGCTCGCCTACCGTATCGCCGTCGACGAGTCGCCCTTCATCAAGACGATCCGCGAGAACAGCATCACCCTCATCACGCCCATCCTCGAGGTCGACGGGCGCGACAAGCAGGTCGATATCTCCATGGCCAAGCGCAAGGACCCCAAGGCCAACGTCCCTAACCGGCTCCTCTGGTGGGGCAAGTACGTCTCCCACGACAACAACCGCGACAACCTCGGCCTGGCCCTGGCCCTGAGCCGGAACATCATGAAGGTTTTCTTCGACTACCACCCGCTCGTCATGCACGACCTCCACGAGTCCATCTCCCATCTCTACATTTCGACCGGCACGGGCCCCTACAACGCTTGGCTCGACCCTATCGTCATCGACGAATGGAATCTCCTGGCCTACCGTGAGGTCGACGAGCTGACGAAGATGGGCGTCCCGGGCGTCTGGACCCATGGCTTCTACGACGGCTGGGCGCCGAACTACGCCTTTTATGCGGCCAACGGCCACAACTCCATCGGCCGGTTCTACGAGACCCAGGGCGCGGGCGACGGCTCGACCCGGGTCATCGCGGCCTCCGGCGACCGGGCCTGGTTCCGGCCAAATCCGCCCCTGCGCTCGACCCTCTGGTCGATCCGCAACAACGTCAACCTCCAGCAGAGCGGCGTCCTCATCGGCATGAACCACGTCGCCTCCCTCAAGGACAAGTTCCTGGAGAACTTCTACCTCAAGAGCAAGCGCTCCGTGGCCAAGGCCAGGAACGAAGGCCCCGCCGCCTACGTCTTCCCCGGCGACGACCCGCGCCCCGGGCAGGCGGCGCGCCTCCTTCGCCAGCTCCAGGCCCAGGGCATCGAGGTCCACAAAGCCGACAAGGCCTTCAAGGTCAAGGACGCCGAGTACCCGGCCGGGAGCTATATCGTCCGCATGGACCAGCCCTACTCGCGCATGGCCGACCTGATGCTCGACAGGCAGTATTTCAACGTCAACGACCCTCGGCCCTACGACGACGTCGGCTGGACGCTCGGCCCGCTCCACAACGTCAAGACCGTCCGCGTCGAAGACGTCGCCGTCCTCGACGCGCCGATGACGCTCGTCAAGGGCGAGGTCTCGGTCCCGGGCGGCATCACTCGCCTTGGAAAAGGGGCCGTCCTGGCCTATCTCATCAACCACAACGCCGACAACGTCCTGGCCACGTTCCGTTTCGCGCAAAAGGACCTTAAGATCCAGGCGGCGGAGAAGGAATTCGAGGTCCAGGGCCGGAAGTTCCGGGCCGGAACGTTCATCATCAAGCCCGGCGACAATCCGGCGAACCTCGACGCGGCTCTCGACGCGGCGGCGAAGACTTACGGCTTCGCGGTCGTCGCCGCCCCCGCCGTCCCCGACGTGCCGACGCACGAGGTCGGCGTCCCGCGCGTCGCGGTCATGCACACCTGGCAGAACACGCAGACCGAAGGCTGGCTGAGGATCGCCCTCGACGAATGCGGCATCCCCTACGAATACATCTCGGTCCACGCCGTCCGCGACAACGCCAAGCTCCGCGATAAATACGATGTCATCATCTTCGGCCCTTCGTCCCCCGACGCGCTCGGCGTCGTCAACGGCGTCAGCGGCGACAAGCCCATTCCCTGGAAAAAGACCGAGCTCACCCCGAACATCGGCGTCGAGGACTCGACCGACGACATGCGCGGCGGCATCGAGCTCGACGGCGTCCTGCACCTGCGCGATTTCGTCAAGGAGGGCGGCGTCTTCATCACCCTGAGCTCGAGCTCCGCCCTGCCCATCCATTTCGGCCTGGCCCAGGGCCTCGCCATCCGCGACACGCCGAACCTCTGGGCCCGGGGCGGCGTTTACAAGGCCGACGTCGGCGACAAGACGAGCCCCCTCGTCTACGGCTACGACGACACCCTCGGCATCTACTTCAGCCAGTCGCCGGTCTTGGCCATGGGCGGGATGGGCGGCCGGGCCATGGGCCGGCCGCCGGGCATGGGCGCTCCGTCAGGCCGGGTCTCGGGACGCGGGAGCGCCGACGACCCGGACATCCCGCAGGGCAGGGCCCGGGACCTCGGCCAGAAGACGCTCGAGGAATTCCGCAAGGCCCAGAAGGCCGAGCCACAGCAGCCGGCCGAGGAAGGCCCGCGGACGGCCATGACCCCCGCCGTCCGCCCAAGGATCGTCCTGAATTTTGCCCGCAACGCGGCCGACCTGCTCATCAGCGGCGGCCTGGCGGCCGGTGAGGAACTGGCCGGGTCACCGGCTCTGGCCGACGTGACGCTCGGCAAGGGCCATGTCGTCCTCTTCAGCTTCAACCCGACGTGGCGCAGCCAGACCCACGGATCTTACTTCTTTATTTTCAACGCTTTGCTCAACTGGAAGAACCTGGACGCCAAGCCGAAATAGGCGTTTGCGCCGGCCTTCTCCCAGACACTCGCCGTTCCTTGACAGGGGCGGCCT
>MEYF01000028.1:0-910 GCA_001775755.1 Candidatus Aminicenantes bacterium RBG_19FT_COMBO_65_30
CTCAAGAACAACCTCAACGTCGCCGCCGAGGTCATCAACCCCGGCCTGGCCTCGGCCACGGTCTCGCTAGCCAATCAGATGTACATGCCGACCTTCCAGGTCGACCTGAGCGGAAACCGCTACGAACAGCTCTCCACGTGGTCCCTCCAGAGCGCCGGCACCTACATCAACAAGAGCACGAGCTCGACCGCCTCCATCGCCCAGCAGATCCCCTTCGGCGGGCGATTCACCGCCTCCCTCAGCTACGACTACAACAAGAACAACCAGCTCTTCCAGAGCTACAATCCCTCCTACACGAGCCGGCTGAACTTCGCCCTGACCCAGCCCCTGCTCAAGAATTTCGGCTGGACGGTCAGCCGCCGCGAGATCGTTGTCGCCCAGAACAACCTCGACGCCTCCCGCAGCCAGTTCAAGACCGTATTGATCGACACGGTCTATTCGGTCGAGGCGGCCTACTGGAACCTCGTCTACAGCATCGAGAACCTGAAGACCCTCAGCCAGGCCCTCGAGAGCGGGCGCGACCTCCTGGCCAAGACCAAGCGCGAGGTCCAGGTCGGCACCAAGGCGCCGATCGAGGTCCTCAACGCCGAGGCCACCGTGGCCCGGCGCGAGGCCGACATCCTTCAGGCCGAGTCCATGGTCAGGCGCAGTCAGGACCAGCTCCGGATGCTCCTCAACCTGGGTGCCGACACCTCGGTCCAAGGGCGGAACCTCCTCCCGGCCGACAAGCCCGAGTTCAAGCCGTTCACGATCACGCTCGAGGAAGCCTACGCCAAGGCCATGGCCCGGCGGCCGGACCTCGAAACGGCGAAAATGACGATAGGCACCAAGTCGATCAACTTCCGCTTCGCCAAGAATCAGCTCCTGCCCCAGCTCGACCTCCAGCTGGTCAAGGTCAGCCCGGGCATCT
>MEYF01000028.1:949-12843 GCA_001775755.1 Candidatus Aminicenantes bacterium RBG_19FT_COMBO_65_30
TTCCGCCCACCATCGGCGATGCGGGCAGCGCCTCGCAGGCCTTCCGCGACACCTTCAAGTTCCTGTACAACAACTGGACGGCCGGGGTGACGCTGACCATCCCCTTCGGGGACGTCGTCGGCCGGGCCGACTACGCCTACGCCAAGCTCGACCTCGAACAGGCCCAGGCCCGCCTCAAGAGCCAGGAGCAGCAGATCTTCCTCGAGGTCAGCGACGCCGTCCGGACGCTCGAGACCGCGGCCAAGAGCGTCGACGCCTACCGCATCGCCCGCGAGCTCGCCGAGCGGCAGCTCGAGGCCGAGATGAAGAAGCTCAACGTCGGCATGTCGACGAACTACATGGTCCTGACCTACCAGGACACCCTGGCCAGCGCCCGGTCGCTGGAGCTCAAGGCCCTCGTCGATTACAACGTCGCCATGGCCAAGATCGCCCAGGTGACGGGCACGACGCTCGAGGCCCGCAATATCACCCTCAGCGATTACATCAGGTGATCAAGAGGGACAATCCCTACGGGGGGGGCTGTCCCTCTTCAATTCGCTGTGCTAAGATGACGCGGTGAGCCTCTTTCTCGTCGACGCCGGCCGCGAGTGGCGCGAGAGCCAGCGCCAGGTTCTCACCGTGGCCCGGGAGCTCCGCAAGAAAGGCTACGCGGCCCACCTCGTCCTCGAGCCCGCCGGCGACCTCCTCCGCAAGGCGTCGGAGGAGGGCCTCTCCACGATCCCCCTCCGGATGCGCGGCCGGATGGGATGGGCCGTCCGCCGGGGCCTCGCCCGGGCCATGCGGGCCCGCGGCTGCAAGCTGGCCCATTTCCACGAGACGCTGGGCGCCGCGCTCGGGCTTCCCGCGGCGGTCGCGGCCCAGGTTCCCGTCCGGATCCTCTCCCGGCCGGCGGATTCCTCGCCTCTCGAAGGGCGGCTGCCGTTCCCGGCGATCGATGCCTTCATCGCCGGGTCGGACGGTGTCCGGTCCATCCTCCTCCGCGGCGGCGTCGCCGAGACGACGATCGAGGTTGTTCCGCCTGGTCTGGATTTTTCGCGGTTCACCTCCCAGGGCCCCGACGACCTCCTCCGCCGGAAGCTCGGCTTCGGGCCGGACGATTTTTTGGTCGGCGCGGTCATCCCCCTCGAGGACGAGCGGGGACACCAGGCGCTCCTCGAGGCGGCGGCCATCGTCCGCGGGCAGGCGCCGAAGGTCAAGGTCGTCGTCCTCGGCGAGGGGTCCCTCCGCCTCGAATCGGGCGGGTCCGAGGCCGGGCGCTCCATGGACAACGTTTTTTATTTTCTGGGTTTTCGAAAGGACGCGCCGCGGATCCTGGCCTCTCTGAATATGTTCACGGTCTTTTCCCACCTCGACGGGCTCGGCGGCTTCCTCATCGAGGCCATGGCCAGCGGTCTGCCCGTCGCCGCCACGGACGTCGGGACATCCCGGGACATCGTCACGCACCGCGAAACCGGGCTCCTCGTCCCGGCCCGGAACCCCAGGGCCCTGGCCGACGCCGTCCTCAAGGTCCATTTCGACAGGAACCTGGCCACCCGCCTGGCCGGGCGCGGCCGGGAATCGGTTCTCGAAAAATATTCCGCCGAAGCCATGGCCCGCAGGATCATCGGCGTATACGAATGGCGGGCCCGCCGGAAAGGAATCAAGCTGGGCTGACCGCGAGTTTCCTCCTTGAATTCGGCGGGCGTCCTGGATTATGTTAAGCGGGAATCGAGAACGCGGAGGACAGACCATGGCCATCGAGCGGATCGAGATCGATCTCCTCAAGCTCCCTTACGTGCACTTCTTCGAGACGAGCTTTGGACGCGCCTACGACCGGACTTTCAGCCTCGTCAAGGTCTGCGAGGACGGCATCTACGGCTGGGGCGAATGCGTGGCCGAGGAGGCGCCCCTCTACAGCGGCGAGACGACGGAGACGGCCTGGCACGTCATGAAGGAATTCCTCGTTCCGCTCATCTT
This sequence comes from Candidatus Aminicenantes bacterium RBG_19FT_COMBO_65_30, assembly GCA_001775755.1. Lineage (GTDB taxonomy): Bacteria > Acidobacteriota > Aminicenantia > Aminicenantales > Saccharicenantaceae > RBG-16-66-30. Next base: position 2,906 of record MEYF01000028.1, read on the forward strand.
CCGCAAGTGCCTCGTTGAGCCCGAGGACTACGCCCGCGAAGCCGCTGTCTTCCGGGGCAACCGGATGGCCAAGGCGGGGATCGAGCTGGCCCTGTGGGACCTCAAGGCGAAAAAGGCCGGACTGCCGCTCCACAAGCTTTACGGCGGCACGCGAACAGAGATCGCGGCCGGCGTCAGCTGCGGCATCGAGGATTCCATCCCCGACCTCGTCGCCCGCGTCGGCCAATACCTCGACCAGGGCTACAAGAGGATCAAGATCAAGATCAAGCCGGGCTGGGACGCCGCGGCCTGCGCCGCCGTCCGCGAGAAATACCCGGACATCATGCTCCAGGCCGACGCCAACGGCGCCTACGGCCTGAAGGACATGGAGGCGCTCAAGGCTCTCGACGCCTACGGCCTGCTCATGATCGAACAGCCCTTCGCGCCCTATGACCTCTGGGACCACGCCAAGCTCCAGCGGGAGATGAAGACGCCGCTCTGTCTCGACGAAAGTATCCTGTCGTTCGACACGGCCCGGGCGGCCCTGGAGATGGGCAGTTGCCGGATCGTCAACATCAAGGTCGGCCGGGTCGGCGGCGTGGTCGAGACGCGCAGGATCCACGACTACTGCGAATCGCGAGAGGTGCCGGTCTGGTGCGGCGGCATGCTCGAATGCGGCATCGGCCGGGCCCACAACCTCCACATCGCCACCCTGCCGAATTTCAAGTACCCGAACGACCTCAGCGCCAGCCGGCGCTATTACAAAGAGGACGTCATCGACCCCTTCATCGAGCTCAGCGGGCCGGGGACCATCCGCGTCCCGGACGGGCCGGGCATCGGCGTCAACCCCGTCGAGTCGCGCATCGCCCTGGCCTCTCTTCGCCGCGAAATTTTCAAATAAGAAGGGGTCAAACCTTAAATCTTATAATTTTTTAGCGCGCGATGGGCGGAGTGTCTAAATCCTTATAAGATTTAAGGTTTGACCCCTTCTTATTTAGACTTGGCGGACCTCCCTGGGGTCGAGGCTCGTGCCGCAGGACGGGCAGGCTTTCCAACCGCCCTCGACGGGCTTGCCGCAGGACGGGCAGGTCTTCTTCAGGTTCTTCCCGCAGTGGGGGCAGAAGGCGTATCCCTTCCCCAGGGTGTTGCCGCAGCCTGGGCATTTCTCGGGACAGCCATCGTCCATTCCGGTCGTCGCCCCCTCGCTCCGCCGCCTGACGGGCGTCTCGCTACGGATGACGCGTTTTCGGTACTTCGAGACCGTCATGTTGACCTCCTGATTATCGGGCGCTTTCGGATCCGCCCCGCCGCGCTCGTTTTCGCCCCATTGGACGCACGGCCGGCGGAAACGTTTCAGACAGCCCACGAGGATCCGGGGATACGAACCCCTCTCGACGGCTTCCGGCGGCGGCCCCTCAAGCTTCGACGGTGAAATGCTCGGCGAGGATGTCCTGGGCCTCCTGGGCCCGGTTTTCGGGGACCAGGAGCGCGGCGACACCCATCCCGTCCATGGTCAAGCCGTAGATCTTGCCCGCGGCCTCGTAACTCACCCGGGCGGGAATGCCGAAAGATTCGAGCATGTTCTTCAGGATCTCAGCCGCCGTGACTCCGTTGGCTTTATGGACCGTAACCCAGTTCATGACTCTATCATACCACTTCCGGCGGCGGCCGGGCCTCTTTTATCGCCCGTCCCGACTTGTGCTATAGTCAGGAGTCGTGAAATACGGGGCCCACTGTTATCTCTTCACCCGGAGCTGGTCGGACGCCGACCTGCCGTACCTCGACCTCGCCCGGGAGCTGGGCCTCGACATGTTCGAGCTCTCCGTCGGCGACGACGTCGTCTTCGACCCGCGCCTGACGGGACGCCGCGCCGCCGCCCTCGGCCTCGACCTCGTCATCGGGCCGGGCGGTCTCTGGCCGCTCGACTGCGACCTCGCGGCCGACGCCGCCGCCGACCGCGTCCGGGGCCTCGCCTGGCACGAGCGCCAGGTCGACCTCGCCGCCGAGCTGGGCGCTTGGGCTTATGCCGGCTGTCTCTACGGGCATCCGGGCATCGTCAAGCGCCGCCGCCCTCCCGCCGACGAATTCCCCCGCGCCGCCGAAGGCCTCCACGCCCTGGCCGAATACGCCGCCGCACGCCGCGTCGCCGTCGTCCTCGAACCGATGAGCCGTTTCCGGACCCACCTCGTCAACACGCCGGCCCAGCTCATGCGGCTTATCGCCCTTGCCGGCCACCCCAATATCAAGGCCACATTCGACACCTACCACGCCGTCACCGAGGTCCGCGACTATGCCGAGGGCCTGCGCGCCCTGGGCCCGCGCCTCGCTCTCGTGCACGCCTGCGAGAACGACCGCGGCGTGCCCGGCGGCGGGCTCGTCCCCTGGGAAACGGTCTTCCGGACGCTGGCGGAGATCGGCTTCGACGGCACGGTCGGCCTCGAGACCTACAATACAAACCTCGGCGATTTTGCCTTTGAGCGGGGGATCTTCCAGAACCTCTGCCCAGACGGCCGCGCCTTCGTCGAAAAAGGGCTGGCTTTCCTGCGGGCCCTGGAAGCCCGCTTCTCCGACGTTACTTCCCGGCGTCCTTGATGGACTTCAGGTAGTTCTCGACCTGGTCCCTCAAGACCTGTTCTTGGATCTTGGGCAAGACCGCCTCGAAGACGGTCTTGGCCTTGGCCGGTTCATTGGCGTTGAGGTAGGCGATGCCCAGATTGATCTGGAGGCCGATGTCGTCGGGGGCTAGGACGAGGCCGGCCTGAAAGCTCCCCGCGGCCTCGAGGTAGCGGCCCAGCTGGTTCAAGATCACGCCCTTGAGGTTATACGCCCGGGCGCTCTTGCCGTCCTTCTGGATGGACTTGACGGCGTAGTCCAGGGCCTCGTCGAAACGCTTCTCGGTAAAGCAGATTTTCCCCAGGTTAAAGGCGGCCTCGGCGTCGCCGTTCGCCGCGTAGGCCTTTTTCAGGGCGGCTTCGGCCTTCTCCGTCTCCTTGAGCTCGAAGAGGGCCAGCCCGAGGTTCCTCTGGATCTCGGCGGAGTCCGGCTTTAGGGCCGCCGCCTCGTCGTAGGCCGCTGCCGAACGGGCATAGTCGCCGTTCGTGTAGTAAGCGGAGCCCAACAGGGCCAGGGCGTTGAAATGGCCGGGGAAAAAGGCCAGGGCCTGCTCGCCATAACGGATGGCCTCGTCTGTGAGACCGTAGCGGAGGGCGATGGCGCCCTTTTCGTACTCGTCCTGGGCGCTTTTCTCGTTCGCCGGGACCTTGGTTTTTTTGGACTTGGCCTGCCCCTCGCGCGTGGCCGGGCCCGCAACGGCGGCCGCGCCGCTCCCGGACGGCGAGAGGGCCGAAGCGGAACAGGCCGCCGCGGCCAGGGCCAAAAGCGTCAGCGCCGTCTTCTGTAGGGCCGTCATGCGAAACTCGATATTCTATGATGGCACAACCGTCCCGGACGGTCAAACGGCCCCCGGCCGCGGCGGCCTTTACGGCGCCTCCCGGCCATGTTAGATTGGGTCCGAGGCCCCGGCGGAAGCCCCAGCCAGCCTCCCGGGGAAGGAGGACAACGGATGACCAGCAACAAAAAAATCGGCTCTTTCAGGACGAGATACGCCGTTTCTTGCGTTCTTGCGGCTATCGCGCTTTTTTCGGCCGGCGGCCTGACGCCCGCTCTTTCTCAGACAGCGCCCGCCACGCCTTCGACCCGCGTCTCCGAGCCCCGGCTCGACGTCGTCCCGACGGTCTTCCTGATCAGGGACGGGGCCTCGGTCAAAGAGGTCGTGCAAATCATCGTCGATCATCCGGGGGCCGGGCCCGCCGATGCCGCCGTCAAGGCCTGGATCGCCGGTAAGCCCTACAGCCTGGACTCGGCGACGCTCCCCCTCAAGCCCGGGAAAAACGTCTTCGAGACTCGCCTCCCGGAGTCCGTCAAGCCGGTCAAGGCGCGCTTCGAGGTCCGCTGGGCCTCCGGGCGAGGCCCGGCGCAGGTCACGCTCAGCCGGGAGATCACCATGACTCCGCGTCGTCGGTGGAGCGTTTACCTCTTTCACCATTCCCACACCGACATAGGCTACACCGAGCTCCAGTCGCGCGTCGCTCAAAACCACGTCGAATACCTCGACTCCGTCATCGACTACTGCCGCGAGACGGAGGCCTACCCCGACGACGCCAAATTCCGTTGGACGATCGAGGTCTCCTGGGCCCTGGAGAACTTCATCCGGACGCGCCCCGAATCCGAGGTTCGGGCCCTTGCCGATCTCATCCGGGCCGGCCGGGTCGAGCTCTCCGCGCTCTACCTTCAGCTTTCGGACGCCTTCGCCCACGAAGAGATCGTCCGGACCGTGGACGCGGCCCGCGAATTCGCCCGCCGCTACGGCTTCGACGTCCGCTCGGCCATGAACAACGACGTCAACGGCTTCGCCTGGTCGCTGCCCCAGATCTTCGCCCAGGCCGGCGTGCGCTATTTCGCCAGCGGCATCAACGAGACCCGCTCCCGGGCCCCGCTCCGCCGGCCCAACGCCTTCTGGTGGGAGTCGCCGGACGGCAGCCGCATCCTCCATTGGAACGGCGAGCACTATCTTTTCGGGAACTACGAGCTTTTGCTGCACGAGGCGATCGACCGCAGCGCTCCGAAGGTCGGTGGCTACCTGGCCCGGCTCGAGGCGCGCGGCGATTATCCCTACGACATCATCGCCTTCAACGTCGGGGCCTGGGTGACCGATAACTGCCCGCCCGGACGCGCTCTCTCCGACCGGGTCAAGGAGTGGAACGAGCGCTTCGTCTCGCCGCGGCTGAGGCTGGCCACCATGCGAGAGTTCTTCGAACGGATGGAGAAAGAGCACGGAGCTACTCTCCCGGTCCACAAGCTCGGCTGGCCCGATTACTGGACCGACGGCATCGCCTCGACCGCCTTCGAGACGGGGCTCAACCGGGCCGCCCACAACGAGATCCTTTCGGCGGAGAAAGCGTCCGCCTTGGCGGCCAAGCTCGACCCGGCCAAGGCCTTCCGCTTCCCGGCGGATAAGATCCGGGAGGGATACGTCTCTTCGATGCTCTACGACGAGCACACCTGGGGGGCCTGGAACTCGATCGACGAGCCGTGGTCGGAGCTCGCCCGGAGTCAATGGGCAATAAAATCCGGATTCGCCTACCAGGCCCGGGAGACGTCGCGGACGCTCCTCCGGCGCGGGACCGAGGCCCTGGCCCGGCTCGTCAGCGCCGGAGGCGAGCACGAGTTCATGGTCTTCAACCCGCTCTCCTGGCCGCGGACGGACATGGTGCGCGTATCGCTCCCGGCCGGTCCCCTGCGCGAGGCGAAAGGCAAGCTCAAGGTCGTCGACCGCCGCTTGGGCGCCGACGCGAAATTCCAGATGATGGGCGACGACGCCCTCCTCGTTCTCGCCCCGAATGTCCCGGCCATGGGCTACGCGGTGTTCGCGGTCACGACGGGGGAGGCGCTGCCGGGCACCGGCGCCTCGGGTCCCGGTTCGGAGATCCGCGCCAACGCCATCGAGAATCGTTACTACCGGGTCACGGTCGACCCCAAGACCGGCGGCGTCTCGAGCCTCTTCGACAAGGAGCTCGGCCGCGAGCTCGTCGATAAGTCCTGCCCCTGGCCGCTCAATACCTATATTTACGAACAGCCCGAGGGCGGACGGAAAGCCGTGGACGACATGACGAAGCGGGCGGCGTTCAACCGCTGGGCGCCGAGCGAGGCCAAAGTCGAAGCGGGTTGGCCCGGCCCGGTCGCGGCGAGTCTCGTCGTCCGCAGCGCGCCGAAGATGTGCCCGTCGCTCGAACAGAGGATCGTCCTCTACGACGACGTCAAGCGCGTCGACCTCGTCAACGTCCTGAACAAGGAGGAAACGTTCGCGCCGGAAGCTCTGTATTTCGCTTTCCCGTTCCAGGTCGGCCCGGGTCCGAATGTCCGCTTCGAGATCGCCGGCGCCGACATGGCCCCGGGGACGGAGCAGCTTCCGGCGACGACGCTCGACTGGCACACGGCCCAGCACTGGGTCGAGTTTTCCGGAAAGGACGCCCGGGTCGTCTGGTCGCCCCTCGAGGCGCCGCTCGTCCAGTTCGGCGACATCAATACGGGGAAGTGGCTCAAGAAGCTCGACCTCGCGAACGCTTGGGTTTTCTCCTACGCCATGAACAACTATTGGATGACGAACTTCAAGGCCAGTCAGGAGGGGCGGGTCGAGTTCCGTTATAGCTTGACCAGCCTGCCGCCCGGGGCGGCCGTCGCCGCCTCCGACCGCGTTTCGGCCACGCGCTTCGGCTGGGAGGTCCACACCCCGCTCGTCGCAACCTGGCTTCCGCCAGGGAACAAAGGGCGTTTTGGGACCCCGCAGGAATCGTTCTTGTCCGTCGACCGGCGGAACATCATCGTCCAGGCGCTCTGGCTTGAGGGGGACGGAACGCCCGTCGCCCGACTTCGCGAGATCGCCGGGGAGTCCGTGGACGCGCGGCTCTCGAGCGCCGTGTTCCTGGGCTTTACGACGCGGCGGTTCGGGGGAGGGCCTGAAATCCTCGAGGTCGACTCAATCCCCGTCCGGCTCAAACCCTTCGAGATCCAAACCGTCCGGCTCGTGAGATAGAAACTTGCCCGCGGCGCCTGTTCGGTCTAAAATAGGTTCGCAAAAAAGTGAGGCCATGGATAAGATGCCTTTGACCGAGGAGGAGATCGCCCGGCTGCGGCGGCGCGAGGCGGAGATCCTCGTCCGGATCGACCGCCTCAAGAGCACCATGAACGAAACCAAGGCCCTCGACACCCTGGCCTTCAAGGCGAAGCTGTTCAAGGAAGCCCAGGACGAGCTCCGCCGCGTCCAGGACAAGCTCGCCGGCCTCTCCGAAGAATAGCCCTCCGCTCCGCGATCATCAGCCCGCCCCCAGCGATTGGAGAGTGGGCATGAAGCGATCGGTCGTCTTTCTTTCCCTGCCCATGCTTGTTGCGGCCGCGGCGGCGAAAGCCACGCCTACTGAGTCCGCGCCGACGTCATCGAGAAGCTGAGGCCGGCCGGCGCGAGCGAAGGAATAGCCGCGTCTGGATGAACTTGGCGCTCGCGATGCGCTCTTCGTGACAAGGCGTGATATAATCGTTGGCCGAGCGAGAGAACATCATGAGCGGCATGGCCAGGCCCGTACGCAAGAAGACGGGATCCAAGCGGCCGTCCTCGCGCTTGCGGCGGGCGGCCGACATCGCCCTCATCGTCCTGGCCCTCGCCGCCATCGGCCTCTTCGTGGCCACGAAGATCATCGGCGGGCGGGCCGACGTGGCCAACGGGACGAACGGGCCGAACGGGAAGAGCGGGAACGGTGCCGGCGCCGCCTCGTCCTCCATCGGCCCGGAAGGCGGCCCTAGTTCGACCGGCGTCTTCGCCGACCTCGAAACCGGCCCCGACGAGTTCGAGGACGAAGCCGACGACGATCCCCTGCTCGGTCCGGCCATCATCTCCGACCCTTACGCGGCCCGCCCCTTCTCGCCCGTGGACGATCCCCGCCTGGCCGCCCTCCTCGATCCCGAGATCGAGCGCTCGCTCAAGGTCGGCCGCATCCCCTCCATGGCCGTCGTGCTCGTGTCGGGGGACCGCGTCGTCTGGACGCGGTCGGCGGGCCTTGCCAACGTCAGGGTCAAGACCCCGGCCGCCTGCGACACCGTCTACCTCATCGCCTCGACCTTCAAGACGATGTCGGCGACGGCCCTCCTCCAGCAGATGGAGCAGGGCAAGTTCAAGCTCGACGACCGGGTCAACGACTTCCTCGCCGACTTCAAGATCGAGGGCGAGAGCAAGCGCTATCCCGTGACGTTCCGCCACCTCCTGACCCACACCTCGGGCCTGCCGACCGACTTCGGGCGGCACGCCGTCTGGGAGGACGCCTCCCCGCCGGCGCTCGCCGATTACCTCCCCGGCCGGCTCAGGCTTTGGCGCCGCCCCGGGACGCGCGTCCTCTATTCCAACATCGCCTTCACCCTCGTCGCCCACCTCGTCGAAAAGTTCTCGGGGGTCCCGTTCAAGGAGTACGTGCGGAAGAACGTCTTCGGACCGGTCGAAATGCGCGACACGGCTTTCGAGCCGCGGGCCGATATGGCCGAGCGGCTGGCCATCCCCTACATGCCCGTGCGGCGGCGCGCCGGAGTCTTTCGGCCCGTGGACTGGGTCAAGGCCGACACCTGGCCGGCCGGCGTCGTCTACGGCACGGCCGTCGACCAGGCCCGCTGGCTCGTGGCCAGCCTCAACGGCGGCGTCTACAAGGGACGGCGCATCCTCGGCGAGGCGGCCTTTCAGGAGATGATGAAACGGCAGTTCGACCGCTTCGCCGGGCCCATCAACGGCGGCTGGCTCAACGCGACGTCCGGCTACGGCCTGGCCTGGTGGGTCTCGACCCTCGAGGGCGAAACGATCATCGCCCACAGCGGCAGCGTCAACGGCTACACGGCCTTTCTCGCCGGGAATCTGAACAAGCGGACCGGTGTGGCCATCCTGACCAACGGCAACAAGGCCCACCGCTGGCTTTATTCGCTCGCCCTCAAGGCCCTGGCCGCGCTCCAGGAGCGCTGATCCGCGCGTTGACACCGCCCGCCGCTTTTGCTATTCTCAAAAAAAACAAGGCACACCATAAAAGGGGAATCCGCTGTGAAGTGTTCCCGCTGTGGCTTCGACAGTCCTCCCGGCACGCGTTTCTGCGGCCGGTGCGCCGCCCCTCTCCGCCCGGAAAGCGGCCCGCCGGCCTCGACCGGGACCATGCTCTCGCCCATCCGCGAGCTCACGACCGGGACGACATTCGCCCGCCGCTACCAGGTCATCGAGGAGCTGGGCAAGGGCGGCATGGGCCGCGTCTACAAAGTTTTTGATACCGAAGTCCGGGAGAAGCTCGCCCTCAAACTGCTCAACCCGGACATCGCTTCGGACGAAGAAACGATCGAGCGCTTCCGGAGCGAGCTTCGTCTGGCCCGCGCCGTCGCCCACCGCCACATCTGCCGCATGCACGACCTCGGCCGTGAGGAAGAGACCGGAACCTACTTCATCACCATGGAATATGTCCCGGGCGAGGACCTCAAGAGCCTCGTCCACAGGATCGGGGCCCTGCCCGTCGGCAAGGCCGTGACGATCGCGCGGCAGGCCGCCGAGGGCCTGGCCGAGGCCCACCGGCTCGGCGTCGTCCACCGCGATCTCAAGCCCCAGAACATCATGATCGACCGCGAGGGCGGGGCCCGGATCATGGACTTCGGCATCGCCCGCTCTCTTAAGGCCAGGGGGATCACGGGAGCCGGCGTGATGATCGGCACGCCCGAGTACATGTCGCCCGAACAGGTGGACGGAAAAGAGGCCGACGGCCGCTCGGACATCTACTCGCTGGGCGTCGTCCTCTTCGAGATGCTGACGGGGCGCCTGCCGTTCGAGGGCGACACACCGCTAAGCGTTGCCGTCAAGCAGAAGAGCGAGCCGCCGCCCGACCCGGGCACGATCAATGGCCAGATCCCGGAGGACCTCCGGCGGCTCGTCCTGAAATGCCTGGAGAAAGAAAAAGGCAAGCGGTTCCAGAGCGCGGATGATTTGCTGGCGGAGCTTGTCCGGATCGAAAAAACCCTGCCCGCCACGACGCACGCCCTGCCGCTCCGCAAGCCCCAGACCTCCAAGCAGATCACGGTCCGGCTGCCGTCGAAGAAGGTCTGGATGCCGGCGGCCGCCCTGCTCCTCGCCCTTATCGCTCTCCTCGTCTGGCAGTTCCTTCCGGAGGGCGAGGCCGCGAAACGCACGGTCGCCGTCCTCGGCTTCAGGAACCAGACCGGGGACTCGGGCCTCGATTACCTTCGGGAGACCATCCCCAACCTCCTGATCACGAGCCTCGAACAGTCGAAACACATCAGGGTCACGTCCTGGCAGAGACTGAGAGACCTTTTCCGTCAAGCCGGCCGGGACGAAGCCGCCATTTACGACGATGAGGCCGGTTTGGATGTCTGCC
>MEYF01000028.1:12868-14128 GCA_001775755.1 Candidatus Aminicenantes bacterium RBG_19FT_COMBO_65_30
CTTCAGCAAAGCGGGGGAGACGTTCGTCTCGGACGTCAAGGTGTTGGACGCCGGCACCCGGGAAGTCCTGAAAAGCGCTTCCGCCCGTGGGGAGGGCATCAACAGCATCCTCAAGTCCCAGATCGACGAGATCAGCCGGGCCGTGGGCCGCGGCATCGGCAAGCCCGTTCTGAAGCTCGAAGCGCCGGCGCGGCCGATCATGGACCTGACAACGAGCTCCATGGAGGCCTACAATTATTTTCTGCGCGGCCGGGACGACGCCGATAATCTCTATGCTGCGGACGCCAAGAAATTCCTGGAAAAGGCCCTCGCTCTGGACCCGTCCTTCGCCGTGGCCTATCTCTACCTGGCCAGCGCCGACGCACAACTCCGGGACTTCAGAGCCCGGGAAGAAGCTTTGAAAAATGCAAGGGAATACTCCGCCAGGGCCACGGAGAAAGAGCGGCTCTACATCGAAGCGGAGTATGCCGACGTGATCGAGAACGATTCGGGGAAAAAGCGCCGGCTCCTGCTGGAGCTGACGGAGAAATATCCCCAGGAAAAATACGCTCACTATGAACTGGGGAACCACTATTTTGTCCATAAGAGGAATTCGGAGGCCTTTCTGGAGTTAGAGAAAGCCATCGCCCTTGATCCGAATTTCGGCCCGGCCTTCAACATGCTCGGATACGCCTATGCGGAAATCGGAGATTTTGGAAAAGCCGAGGCCGCCTACAAGCGCTATATCTCGGCCAACCCCGGCGATGCCAACCCGGTCGACTCCCTGGCGGAGCTTTATTTGCGTATGGGACATCTGGATCAGGCCGAGTCGAAGTACAGGGAAGCCTTGGATGCAAGACCGGATTTTACCGGGTCCAGCAGGGGATTAGCTTATCTTTTCGCGTTGCGCGAAAACTACCACGAGTCGTCCCGCTGGCTGGAGGAGTTCCTGGCCAAAGCGGAGCCCACGGAGAAGATGGAAGCCCAATGGCTCATCAGCTATTATGACTATTTCCTGGGCCGCCTGGAAAAATCCCTGGCCGGGTTTCTCGCCCTGAGAAAGATCGGCGAGTCGTATGGCACGGCCTATATCGTGTCCACCGTGGATTGGATATCGGGCTTTATCTACTCTGACTTGGGCCGCTTCGATGATGCCCGGAAAGCGTTCCAGTCCATAGATGAGTACAGAAAAAAGGGAGATCCAGTACATCAAAATGCTTACGCCGTGAACCATGCCTTCGAGCTCGGCTGGGCGGACCTCAAACAAGGACGCCTGGACGA
>MEYF01000028.1:14195-14498 GCA_001775755.1 Candidatus Aminicenantes bacterium RBG_19FT_COMBO_65_30
ATGACGTTCATGTATCAGCTTCTCGGCGCCGAGGTCGCCCTGGCCGGCGAATCTTCGGAAGGGGCCCTCGCTGCCGCCGGACGATTGCAGTTGATGGATTTTCCCGGCAACAATACCCCTGGGCTGGTTTCTTATAACACGCCCTTTTTCAAGGATGTCCTGGCCCGGGCCTATTGGAAGAAGGGCGAGCTGGACAAGGCCGCCGCCGAATACCGGAAGCTGATGACGATCAATCCGGCCAATCAGGTGCGGATGATGATCCACCCCCTCTACCATTACCGGCTCGGCCGGGTTCTCGAGGAA
>MEYF01000028.1:14536-17696 GCA_001775755.1 Candidatus Aminicenantes bacterium RBG_19FT_COMBO_65_30
GTTCCTCGATTATTGGAAGGACGCGGACCCGGCCCACCCGGAGTTGGCCGACGCGCGAAAGCGCCTGGCCGCGCTTTAGCCCTCCGGCTCCCTCGGCCGGCGTCCGATCCCGACCCCGATAGTCATTCCCAAGACGACGTGGTTGGTTTGGTTCAAATACATGAGGGACAAGGTCAGCCGGCTGGGCCCCGTGAGGTAGCCGACTTGAACCTTGGGGACGAGCCAGCCGCTCGCGTCCTCGGCCCACGGGGAAACCTTCCGGACGGCGCCTCCCCCCACGAGGAAACGGCCCAGCCTGAGGTTCACCGTGGCCCCGGGCACGACGTTGACGTTCCCTCTGAAGGACTGATTGAACCAGATGGATAACTCCGGATTGACGCTGATGAGCCGGCCGAGGCGCACCTCGAGCTCGGGGCCGAGGGTCATCCACTTGGGTTGGCTGTTGAGGTTGACGTATCCCAGGTCGATATAAAGCGTGAGAGGTCTCGTGTCCAGCCGATTCTCCCTATACTGGGCCCAGGCTGGAGGCGCCGCGGCCGACGCGAGCAGCATCACCGCCGCGATTTTGAGAGCGATCGTTTTTCCGGTCATTACCGCACGCTCCGTCCACTGCGTTCCGTCCAGAATATTATACCCTATGGACGCGGTGTCCGTTGCGTCGGACGGAGCGGACGCGCCCGCTATCAGCTTTCGGGCCGCGTCCCGACGACGGTGATGCTCAGGACGGCGGCGCCGGACGAGCGGTAGGCGGCGAGCTCATCCGCGCTGATATATTTCAAGATGTACTCGTCCGGGAGGTCGAGCCGCTTCGCGACCTTGATGTCAATCCCGGTGAATCCCTTTTCGTGAATGATCGCCACGTACTCCTCGGCGGAAAGCGCCCCGGCCACGCAGCCGACGTAGAGCTCGGCGACTTCCTGGAGCTTGGCCGGGAGCTTGCCCTTGAGGACGATGTCGGAGACGCAGAACCGGCCGCCCGGCCTGAGGACGCGGAAGATCTCGGCGAAGGCCAGCCTCTTGTCGGGGACGAGGTTGAGGACGCAGTTGCTGACGACGACGTCGGCCGAGGCGTCGTCGACGGGCAGGGATTCGATGTCGCCCAGGCGGAACTCGACATTCCGGAAGCCGCGGCGGGCCGCGTTCTCGCGCGCCTTGGCGATCATCTCGGGCGTCATGTCGACGCCGATGACCCGGCCCGTCTCGCCCACGACCGAGCGGGCGATGAAGACGTCGTTCCCGGCGCCCGAGCCGAGGTCGACGACCGTTTGGCCCGGGGCGAGCCCGGCGTGCTCGGTCGGCAGGCCGCAGCCGAGGCCGAGGTCGGCCTCGTCCACGTGCCCTTCGAGCTTCTCGTAGGCCTCCTTGATCCCGGCGACGTCCTCGCTGTAGTAGGTCGAGGCCGACGGGTCGGCCGCCGGCGCGCAACAGGGACTCGGCCCCGACGAGCAGCAGCTGGACGCCGGAGCCGGCTTCGAAGGCGCTTTCCCGGGCGGGGGAGCGTCCCTGGCGATCTGGGCGTATTTCTCGCGGACGAGCTCCTTGAGGCGCTCGCTTTCTCTCTTCTTTTCGCTTTTCAAGGCGTCTCCTTATCAGCCGCTTTTCCTATAAAGAACCTTGCCGCCGATGATGGTGTAGAGGACCTCGGTCCCGGGGATGTCGTCCTCGGGACAGGTCAGGATATCGCGCGAGAGCACGGTGATGTCGGCCAGCTTGCCCGGCTTGAGCGAGCCCTTGAGGCCCTCTTCGAAGCCGGCGAAGGCGCCGTTGATGGTGTAGGAGCGGAGAGCCTCCTCGCGGGTCATCTTCTGGCCGGGAAAGAACGTCGTCCCGTCCTTGAGTTTCCGGGTCACCGTGGCGTAGAAACAAGACATGGGGTCGATGGGCTCGACGGGGACGTCGGTGCCGTTGGGAATGATCGAGCCGGCGGCCATGAGCTTCCGCCAGACGTAGGCGCCCTCTTCGGCCCGCTTCTCCCCGAGACGCTTGTAGACCCATGGCGCGTCCGAGGTGCAGTGGATGCCCTGCATGGCCGGGATGACGCCCCATTGGGCGAAGCGCGGGATGTCGGCGCTGTTGATGTGCTGGGCGTGCTCGATCCGCCAGCGGACGTCGGTTTTTTCCGGATGGGATTTGAACGCTTCCTCGTAGATGTCGAGCGTTTCGCGGTTGCCGCGGTCGCCGATGGCGTGGGTCGCGAGCTGGAAGCCGTTCTCGATGGCGAATTTCGCCGTTTCCTTCATGGCCTCGACCGATTCCGTGTTGAGGCCGGTCGACGTCGGCAGGTCGGCGTAGGGCTCGAGGAGCCAGGCGCCATGGGCCCCGAGCGCGCCGTCGATGAGCCGCTTGACGGTCCGGACGGTCAGATGGTTGTCGACCGCTCCGATCGTCCGGTAAGAAGCGCCGCGCTCGGCCAGGGCCTTGTTGCCGGCGCTGAGCATGACGTAGAGGCGGACGGGCAGGGCGCCCTCCTCGGCCATCTTCTTGTAGAGATCGACCGTCGAGAAGGACGCTCCGGCGTCGTGGAAGGTCGTGACGCCGTGGACGAGGCATTCCCGGGCGGCGAGCTCGACGTGCTTGCGGGTCCGGGCCCGGGCTTCTTCCGGGGTGTCGTGGCCCGCCCGGTAGCGGACGAGGCTCTGGGCCGTTTCGAGGAAGGCCCCGATGGCATGGCCCTTGGCGTCGCGGATGATCTCGCCTCCGGCGGGGTTGGTCGTCGTCCCGGAGATCTTGGACAGTTCCATGGCTTTGGCGTTGGCCAGCGCCGAGTGGCCGCTGGCGTGGGTGAGGAGGACCGGGTTGTTCGGCGTCGCTTTACTCAGGGCGTCGTGGACGGGCAGGCCGTCGACGTTGGGCTCGGGAACGCGGTCCCACTTGTCCTGGTGCCAGCCCCGGCCGAGGATCCAGTCGCCGGGCTTGGCCGCCGCGGCCGCATCGGCGACCAGGGCCACGATGTCGTCCCAGGAGCGGGCCTTGGTCAGGTCGAGGATCATCTTGGACGCGCCGAGGCTCGTGAAGTGGCCGTGGCTCTCGATGAGCCCCGGGATGGTCAGGGCGCCGCCGAGGTCGATGATCTCGGTCCCGTCGCCGACGTGGCGGTTGTAGCCTTTCGGCTCGGAGCCGAGGGCGGCGATCCGGTCGCCGCGGACGGCGATCCAGGTGG
>MEYF01000028.1:17757-21815 GCA_001775755.1 Candidatus Aminicenantes bacterium RBG_19FT_COMBO_65_30
GATGGCGGCGGTTGACGATGAAGAGGATCATGAAGAGCGAGACAAGGATCGCCACGAATCCCAGGTGGCGGTTCTTTGCAGCCATGGCTCTATCCCTCCTGACGGACGATGCCGGCGAAGCCTAAAAATATACCGGGCGCCCCCGCCTGTCAACCCAAGCCGGGGTCGGACCACAGCAAGTTATTTAAAATGAGCCACGTGGGCCATGGCTGAGGTTTTTCATCAAGCAAGGGGCCGACGAATTTCTCTATTCCAGCCCCCCAATAACCCGATTTCCGCTATTGATAACGCCGCCTTCTCCAAATAAGATAGCCGCATGGCCAACCACGAAACAGGCTCATCCGGCAGTTCCATTCATCCCGGCGGGCACGCTCCGGCGTCCCTCCTCCGCGTCCTCGGCGTCGGCAGCATCATCGGCATCGTCGTCGGCACCATGATCGGCTCGGGCATCTTCATCGTTCCGGCGACCGTGGCCGCCGAGGTCCAGTCACCGCTCATCATGCTCGCCGTGTGGATCGCGGGCGGCCTTCTGAGCGTCTTCGGCGCCCTGTCGCTGGCCGAGCTGGCCTCGGCCTACGCGGAGACCGGCGGCCTCTACGTCTACCTGCGCGAAGCCTACGGCCCGCTGGCCGGATTCCTCTTCGGCTGGACGCTCTTCCTGGTCATCGATTCGGGGAGCATCGCGGCGCTGTCCGTGGCCTTCTCCACGAAATATCTGCCCCACTTCTTCCCGATGGCGCCGGTCGTCCAGAAGGCGGCGGCCATCCTGTTCATCCTGGTCCTGATGGTCGTCAACATCCTCGGGGTCAAACGCGGCGCCCTGTTCCAGAACGTCCTGACGACGCTCAAGTTCGCCGCCCTGGCCGGCATCATCGTCGTCGTCTTTCTTTTCGCCCGCGGCGACTGGGGAAACTTTACGGCCCCGGCGGCCACCGGCTCGGGCGGGGACCTCGTCGGGACGTTCGGGCTGGCCCTCGTAGCCGCGCTCTGGGCCTACAAGGGTTTCGAGGCGTGCACGTTCAACTCCGGCGAAACCCGGAACCCGTCCCGGACCCTGCCCGTGGGAATCATCCTCGGCTGTGGGCTGGTGACCCTCCTCTACCTCCTGGCCAACGTCGCCTATCTTTACGCCGTGCCGGCGGGCGTGATGGCTAAGTCCGACCGGATCGCGGCCGACGCGATGAACGCGGCGGTCGGGCCGCTCGGCGCGTCCATCGTGGCCTTCATCATCCTGTTCTCGATCCTGGGCGCGGCCAACGGACACGTCATGACCGGGCCGCGGGTCTATTACGCCATGGCCAAGGACGGCCTTTTCTTCCGGAAGATGGCCTCGGTCCATCCGAAATTCAGGACCCCACACGTCTCGATCCTCGTCGTGGGGAGCTGGAGCATCTTCCTCAGCCTGAGCGGGACCTTCGAACAGCTCCTGAGGTACGCCGTCTTCGGTTACTGGATCTTCATGGGCCTGGCCGTGTCCGCGGTCATCGTCATGAGGAAGAAGCGGCCGGACCTCGTTCGGCCCTACAGGGCGGTGGGCTATCCCTTGACGCCGGGGCTCTTCGTCCTGGCCGCCCTGTTCGTCACGATCAACGCGCTCATTGGCACGTTCTGGAACTCGTTCGCCGGCCTGGCCATCATCGCCCTGGGCATCCCGGCCTATGTGTACTGGAACAGGAAAAGGTCTAGGGGAAAATAAAGTTTGCGATTTTCGGCCCCAAAAATGTCGAGTTAAGGCCCAAAACAGCCCTGGTCAATGACCTAACTAGCTGATATTGATAGAGAAGCTGTGGTCCGACCCCAAATAAAACCGCTATTTCTTCTTGCGGATATAGATGTTGCCGCTGTACGTGTTGAAGCCGATCTCCTGGCCGCCGCCGTTGACAATGCCGTAGAGCGACTTGTCGAAGCTGATGCGGTACTTGCCCTGCTCGGTCTTCTCGGCCGCCTCGGACCTGGGCGTCTGCCGGGTCATGTTGATGTCGAAGTCGCTGTAGATCTCGCCCTGCTCGGACTTCATCTTGAGGTTGGCCTTGACGTCGGCCGGGAGGGTGACGTCGATGTCGCCGTGCATGGTGCTGAAGGACAGGGGCTTGTCGGCCGCGACCCGGGCCAGCACGACCTCGATGTCGCCGTTGACGGTGTGGACGAGCGTGTTCCCCGAGACGTTCTTCAAAGTCACCGGCCCGTTGATGTTGTTGATGTCGATCTCGCCGCTGACGCCCTCGACGACGACCGCGCCGTCCATGGTCGAGCGAACCTCGAGCGAGGTCGCGCGCGGCACCTGGATGACGAGGTCGGTCGCCGCCTTCCAAGACTCGGTGCTGATCTGGACGACGTTGTCCTCTTCCTCGATCTCGAGGCCCGAGGTCGACCCGGAGAGCTGCTTCATACCGGCGATCTTTTTCTCTTTCTCTTCGCGCCTCTTCTTGTCGTCCTGGAAGTACTCGTTGTACAGGTTGCGGGCTCGGTCGCTCTGGGTGAGCCGCTTGGCCAGGACCTCCTGGTCGGCCAGGGTTCTGGCCAGTTGCTCCTGGTGCTCCGCCATTCTTGCGACGGCCGCTTGGAGCTCCTTCTGCTGCTTCTCGGTCAGCTGTCCGGCCTTCGCGGAGGGAACGGCCATCGGGGCAGGGGCCGGTGCCGCGACCGATGCCGGCGCTCCGGGGGGCGCCGGAGGCGCGACAACGGCGTATTCGCCCGTGCTATAGAGCCCGGGGAGATAGCCGGATAGGGCCTTCTCCCTGACCCGGGCCTCGACGATCACTTCCTTGCCCTCGTAGGCCTTGACGGTGATGCTGCCCCTTATGACCGAGACCTCGATCTTGGCCGGCTTGGCCGGATTGGTCAGGGGGACGACGGCCCGATCCGGGGGTTCTTCCTTGGCCTGGGCGACGGCCCAGCCGCATGTCCCGGCGACGAGGAGCGCCAGGACCATGACGTTCGCGATTCTTTTTTTCATATGTTCCTCCTTGATGATTCAGATGATCTGCTTCAGGCCCTGCTCGGCCCGCTTCTTGACTTCCGGCGTCAACTCGTCTCTCTCGATGAGGAGCTTGAGGGCCTCGGCGGCCCGGGCCTCGCGGACCTCGACCAGGAAATCGATGAGGGCGACCTGGACGAGGGGATAGGCCTGGACCGAGAGCGAGCGGACCAGTCTCTCGCTGACGCCCGGCCTGTCGCGGAAGAGATAGAGGGCGTCCACGGCCGCCAGCCGGACGTTGGGATTGGGATCGCTGTCGACAGCGTCGAAGAGGGCGGAGAGCGTCGTGTCGTTCGGATTGTCGACGGCGGCGCTGTAACCGATGCCCTGGATGCGTTCCGTGGCCGAGGCCCTGCTCAGGAGAGAGAGGGCGACCTGCTGACGCATGTCCTGGACCTCGCTTGTCAGCCTTGCGTACCGTTCGCCTCCCGCGCGTCCGCCTTTCAGAAGCCAGCCGGCGCCGAGCCCGAAAAGCAGGAGGATGGCAGAGAAGGCCGCGGCGAACGCGGGACGCCGGAAAGTGAACAGCTCCCTCCAGCCTGGCCGGCCCTCCGCTCTGGCGGCTATTAGCTCCGCCTCGAGCCCGTCCTTGTGTTCCTCGAGCATCGTGTAAAAGCGATGGCGCAGGCCTCCGCCCGGCTGTTCCTCGGGCAGGACGCCGAGTTTGGCCCAGACGACGGTCAGGTTCTCGAGGTCTTCGCGGCACTCCGCGCAGGCGAGGATGTGCCGCTGAACGTCCTCGCGACCGGCCTCGTCGAGGTCGCCCGTTAAATAATCGGCGAATTTTTCCTGGGTCTTTTCGCAATTCATGACGCTTTCCCTCCCTGAAGCTCGAGGTAGATGCGGCTGAGGTCCTTGAGCGCCCGGTGGACCTGGGCTTTGACCGTGCCCACCTGGACGCCCAGGAGCTCGGCGATCTCCCGGAGCTTGAGGTTCTGGAAGCGGAAGAGGACGAGGATCTCCCTTTTTTGGACGGGCAGCCGGTCGAGGGCGTGCCGGACGAGCTCCGCTTCCCGGTCGGCCTCGTAGGCGGCGTCGGGCCGGGGCCCGAGGCTCGGCGGCTCGGCGAACTGCTCGTCGA
>MEYF01000029.1 GCA_001775755.1 Candidatus Aminicenantes bacterium RBG_19FT_COMBO_65_30
GGCCCCTCCGCGGCCGACGGCGGGAATACCCCGAGCGAATAGAGTGTATTCGTGTCGGCGAGCCCATTCTCCTGTTTTGAAAACACCATGATGGATTATAATGGGACAAGAGATATGGCCCAGCCGAAAGCGTTCACGCCCGTCAAACTTATCTGCGGCGTCATCTATAAAGAGGACGCTCTCTACGAGGACGTCAAGCACAGGCTCGTCGCGGAGAGGGGGAGCGTCGACATGGAGAGTCCGGCCTTCCCCTTCGACCTGACCGATTATTACCAGGTCGAGATGGGCCCGGGGCTCAGGCGGCGGTTCATGAGCTTCGATACGCTGGCCGGGCCGGAAGTTCTGGCCGGGTTGAAACTCCGGACGATCGATCTCGAGGAGGCCATCCGTAGGGAAACCGGCGCGACCGGGCGGCCGGTCAACATCGATCCCGGCTACCTCACGGCCTCCGCGCTGATCATGGCCACGGCCAAGGATTTCTCCCACCGCATCGCCCTCGGCCAGGGCATCTACGCCCACCTCGAACTCCTGTTCACGAAGACGGGGATCAAGGTGCTCGACTGGACCTATCCCGATTTTCGCAGAGCACCCTGCCAGGAGTTTTTCAGGTCTGTCCGCGAGCCGTACTTGCGCCGGCTCCGCGAACGACCGACTTGACGTTCGGGCTCAGCCCTCGGGATGGAAGGCGGTGATGGCCCGGAGTTTTTTGATGATCTCCGGGAGCTCGCGGAGGACGACGGCGACGTCGTTGTCCGTGTTGGACCGCCCGAGCGACATCCGGATCGAGGAGCGGGCGATCTCCGGAGGCAGCCCGATGGCTTGGAGGACGTGGGAAACCTCCTCCGATTCCTCGCTGCAGGCCGACCCGGTCGAGACGTAGATTTCCTTGGTCGCCAGCGCCAGGAGGATGGCTTCCGCCTCCAGGCCGGGGAAGGAGAAGTTGAGCGTGCCCTTGACCCTGTTTGCGGGGTGGCCGTTGAATCTCGCCCCGGGGATTTTCTCCTCGATCCCTTTCTTGAGGGCTTCGGCCAGCTTTTCGACCCGGGCGAGCTCCTTGCGGCCCTTTTCCTCGAGGACGCGGACGGCTTCGCCGAAGCCGATGATCCCGGCCGTATTCTCCGTCCCGGCCCTGAGGCCGCGCTCCTGGCGTCCGCCGCGGAGGAAAGGACAGATCGTCGCCCCCCGGCGGATGTATAGCGCGCCGATGCCCTTGGGGCCGTAGATTTTGTGGGCGGAGACGGTCAGGAAGTCGACGCCGAGCTTGCGAGCGTCTACGTCGATCTTCCCAAAACTCTGGACGGCATCCGTGTGAACGGGGATATCCCGCTCGTGGGCGATCCGGACGATCTCGGCGATGGGCTGGATCGTGCCGATCTCATTATTGGCGTGCATGATCGAGACAAGGCCCGTTTTCGGCGTCAGGGCCGAGCGGAGGTCGTCCAGGCTGACGGTGCCGTACTCGTCGACGGGCAGATAGGCGACCTTGCCCCCCCTTTTTTCCAGGACTTTGGCCGCTTCGATGACGGCGGGGTGCTCGATTGTCGACGTGACGAACTCGTTTTTCTCCGGCGCGGCGTCGAAGGTTCCGAAGATGGCGAAATTGTCGGATTCCGTGCCCGATCCGGTGAAGAAGATCTCGCCGCGGTCGACTCCCAGGGAGGCGGCGACGCGTTCGCGGGCCTCGTTCATGAGCTCCTTGACCTTACGACCGATCGGGTAGATCGAGGAGGGGTTGCCGAAGTGCTCGCGGAGGAACCAAGCCATCTTTTCGGCGACGGCCGGGTCGACGGGCGTCGTGGCGTTGTGGTCGAGGTAGATCATGCCTCCTATTCTAGCAGAACCGCGGCCGGCCGCAAAAACCATAAAAAAAGGGCGGCTCATCCGAGCCGCCCTTCACCGGATTCGTGTCTGTTTCTAGCCCAGCTTCTCCTTGAGGATACGGACGGCCTCGAGGCCGGCCCTCTGCTGGCCCTCGACGGCGGCGGCGCCGAGATGGGGTATGGGGATGACGTTGGGATGGTCGACGAGCGAGAACTCCTCGGGCGGCTCCTTGTCGTAGACGTCCAGGGCCGCGGCCCGGACCTTGCCGGCGTTGAGCCCGGCGAGCAGGGCCTTTTCATCGACCACGCCGCCGCGAGCGACGTTGACGATGATAACGCCGTTCTTCAACTTGGCAAATTCGGCCTCGCCGAGAATGGGCTTGGGCTGCTTGGGGACGTGGAGGGTGATGAGGTCGGCGGCGGCGAGGAGCTCTTCGAGCGGCACCTGCTTGACGGCGGCGTCGGTCTCGACCGGGATGACGTCGTAGACGAGGACTTTCATGCCGAACGCCAGGGCCCGCTTGGCGACCTCGATCCCGATCCGGCCGCAGCCGATGATGCCCAGGGTCTTTCCATAGAGCTCCGTGCCCTCGAGCGACTTCTTGTCCCACTTGTGGGCCTTCATCGAAAGGACGGCCTTGGCGTGATTGCGGACGGCCCCGAGCATGAGCCCGAAGGTGTGCTCGGCGACGGTGATGGACGTGGCCGCGGGCGTGTTGGCCACGAAGATCCCTTTCTCCTTGGCCGCGTCGCGGTCGATGTTGTCGAGCCCGATACCGGCCCGGACGAGGACCTTGAGGTCCTTGCCCGCATCCAGAACCGGCCGGGTGATCTTGGAGGCGCCCCTGACGACAACGGCGCTGTAGCCGGGGACGGTCTGGACGAGTTCCGCCTCGCTCATCCCTTTGTTGACGGTGACTTCGAATCCCGGAACGGCCCGGAGTTGGTCCAAGGCGTCCTTGTCCATCCCGTCGGCGATGAGGATCTTGGTCATTGCCAGTTCTCCTTGAGGACGGCTTGGGCCGCCTTGATGCCGGCGCCGGCCTCGAACTTGTAGCCGAGGTCCATGAGGGTCATCTCGAGCGCCGAGAGGGCGGTGATGATGTCGAAGCCGCCCATGTACCCGAGGTGGGCGATGCGGAAGATCTTGCCCTTGTACGGGTCTTGCCCGCCGGCGATGTAGGCCATGTACTTGCCCTGCATCGTCTTGACGAGCTTGCCGCCTTCGATCCCTTCGGGGACCTTGCAGCAGGTCAGGACGTTGCCCGGCCTCTGCGACAGCAGCTCCAGGCCGAGGGCCTTGACACCGGCCCGCGTGGCGTCGGCCAGGATGCGGTGGTGGGCGAATAGGCCGTCGAGGCCCATCTTCTTGATGATGTCCAGGGCGTGCTTCTGCTGGATGATGAGCGAAACGCCGGGCGTCCAGGGGGTCGTCTTGTCGGCCAGGTTCTTCTTGGCCTTCTTGAGGTCGAAGTAGAACTTGGGCAGCCTGGAATCCGCGGCCAGGGCCCAGGCTTTCGGACTCAGGGCAATGAAGGCCAGGCCGGGCGGGATCATGAACGACTTCTGGGACCCGGACAGGAGGACGTCGACCTTCCAGTCGTCCATCGGGCAGGGCGTGACGCCGGCGCCGGAGATGCCGTCGACGACGAGGACGGCGCTCGTCTTGGCCACGACCTCGCCGAAGCCCTGGATGTCGAACATGGCCCCCGAGGAGGTTTCGGAGAGGGTGGCGAGGACGGCCTTGCAGTCGGGCATGGCCTTGAGCTCGGCCTCGAGCTCCTCCTTGGAGAAGTCCTTGCCCCACGGGTCGAGGACGATCTCCCTGTAGGCGATCCCGTAGGCCTTGCAGATGTTCCCCCAGCGCTCGCCGAACTTCCCGCCGTTGATCGTCAGGACCTTGTCGCCGGGGCTGAGGAGGTTGACCACCGCGGTTTCCATGGCCCCGGTCCCGGAGGACGTCAGGATGTAGGCGTCTTCCTTGGTGCCGAAGACCTGCTTGATGCCCTCTGTGACCTCCATGAAAATCGCCGAGAACTCGGCGGTCCGGTGGTGGATGATGGGTTCGGCCGCCGCCGACAGGGCCCGCTCGGGGACCGGCGTCGGGCCCGGAGAAAGGAGGTAGTACTTTTTGATCATGCTGCACTCCTTATATATGTTTGTATGATGTCCGCGAGATCGGTCATAGGTCTTTCAGGAGCTCGGTCAGCAAGGCCGTCCGGTCCACGAGGGACGGAAGGAGGAGATGCTCGTGCTCGGCGTGGATGCCGTCGCCGTCGGGGCCGAGTCCGTCGAGGATCGGGACGCCAAGGCCCGCCGCGATCGACGCGTCCGACCCGCCGCCCGTCTTGCCGCCCTTGAGCGAAAGCCCCATGCCGGCGGCGATCTCCTGGGCCCGGGCGAAGAGCCTCTCGGACGCCTTGGTCTTCTCCATGGGCGGGGTCGTGCTCTCGATAGACACCTTGAGATGGGCCCCGCGCAGGGTCGGCGCGGACTCGCGCAGGATCTTCAGGACCCGGTCCCGGTCCGTCGATTTCCAGAAACGGATGTCCAAAACGGCCCAGGCGTTCTCGGCGACGATGTTGGCCTTTTCGCCGCCGCCCATCAGGCCGACGTTGACGGTGGTTTCGCCGGTCCGCAGCCGCTTGAACCGGGCGATCTGGCCGACGAGCTCCTCGATGGCGCTGATACCTTTTTCGGGGCTCCCGCCGTGGGCCGAACGGCCGCGGACATCCAAGCGGACGACGAGGCGTCCCTTTCTCTCGAGCTTGAGGGCGCCGCCGGGGAGGGCGGGCTCGAGGCAGAGGACCAAGGAGGCCTTGCGGGCCAGCTTGCGGATGAGGTCGTGGGCCGCGGTGTGCCCTGTCTCCTCGGCCGAATTGACGACGACCGTGATCCTCTTCTGGGGCTTGACGTTGAGACTGTGGAGATTCCGGAGGGAGGTGATGAGCATGACCACGCCGGCCTTCATGTCCAGCACTCCGGGTCCGTAAAGCCTGTTCCCCTGGACGTAAAACGGCATCTTGGTGATCTTGCCCACGGGCCAGACGGTGTCGATGTGGGTCAGAACGAGGATCTCGTCGTCGGCGTCCTTCAAGCGCCCCGGGGCGAACTCGGCCACGGTCAGGTCGCCGATGTCCTTCTGAGGATGGATCGTGACCTTGCATCCGATTCTCTTGAGCTCCCGGGCGACGAAGGCGGCGCAGGCGTCGACGGCCATCTTGTCGTGGGTCGGGGATTCGAGCGTGACGAGCTGTTTCAGGAGATGGACCATCTCCCCCCGACGGGAGCGGAAATAGAGCCGGAAATCCATGGTTTCCTCCAACGGAATTCGGAGGCATTAATCTACCACAGTGCGAGAATAAAAGCATCCTCCTTGTCTTGATTTAACCGTCTTTTTTCCATAAAGTAGGCGGTGAGGAGGCCGCAGGCCGGAATCCCCGGGATGACGAAAAAAACATTCCTCGTTCTCGGTCTGCTGCTCGCGGCGACGGTCCGGCTCTCCCCCGAGATCTTCTATCCCTGGAAAGACACCTACGTCGGAGCCCTGGACGCGGCGGGCTGGCCCGGCCTGGTCATCGCTCCGGCCGTGGATTGCGCCTACGCCTTCCTCCTGCGGGTCGAGCGGGAAGGGGAGGCCGCCGAGGGGGCGGATTTCTATTACCTCGTCTCCCAGGTCGGCCCTCACTCGCCCGACGGTCTCTACGCCCGCGTCAGGTTCGACCTGGGGCTCCCGTTCAAGCTGGGCCGTGATACGCCCATCCTGATGAAGCCGGCGCCGCGGCGACAGGCCTTGACGGTTGAATGGTCGCGGCGAGACGAGAAGACCGTCATCGGCCGCATCGTGTGCCCCGAGGGCGTCCGCGTTACGCTCGTCCACTATTTCCCCTGGGACCTCAAGGGCGAATTCACGCTCCTGCCGGACGGCCAGGTCCGCGGCCGCTGCGGCAGAACGGGAAGCCCGGCCTACCTGATTTGGACGAGCCGGCCCGGCGAGACGGCCGCCGCCCGGCCCGGCGGCCTCGCCCGGACCTACCTTCCGGGTTCCGACCGCACCATCGCCTTCGCGGCCGGGGTCGGCGACAACGCCGAGATCCTGGCGAACCGCCTCTATCGCTACAAGAACGCGGAGAGCATCGGGGCTCTCCTCGACGAAGAAGCCGACGTCTACGAAAAGAAGCGAGTCAAGGTCCGTGGCCTCTATGCGGGCGTTCCCGAGGCGATCACCAACAGCCTCCACTGGAGCGTCCTTTACCAGCCGGGAAGCCACCGCCTCTACACCCCGGCCGGCCGGGCCGGGATCTTTCCCCGGCCGGATGGGGGCCAGGACCACTGGACGATCCTCGCCGACAACTCATTCCTCAACGCGCTCGAACTCGGACTCGAGAGCCAGAAGCTGGCCGGCGACGCGCTCGCGGCCGCCCTGGAAACGCAATATCCGAACGGCAACATCCCGAATTGGCGGGGCCGTTCGAGCGGGACCGCCGACCGCTCCCAGCCTCCCATCGGGGCTTTCGTCGTCCTGAAGCTCTTCGGACGGCTGGGCGACATGGAGATCCTGCGGCGCGCCTACCCGTATCTTCAGAGCTGGCACGACTACTGGACGGCGCCGCGGCCGAACGGCTTAGCCCGGCGGGACGGCAACGACGACGGCCTCCTCGAATGGGGATCGGACAAGGCGCTCGTCGGCCAGGACGTCCCGTCCTGGGAGAGGAACGCCTCGGGACGGATGAGGGCCGTCTGGGAATCGGGCCAGGACGACTTGCCGAACTGGGACGACGCCCCGTTCAGCGAGGAGTCCGGCACGCTCATGCTGAACTGCGTCGACCTGAGCTCGCTCTACGCCCTGGACGCCTGGTGCCTGGCGGAGATCGCCTCCGTCCTCGGCCGCCCCGTCGACGTCGAACGCTACCGAGAACAGTACGAGAAAACGAAAGAGCTCGTCAATGCCCTGCTGTGGAACGAGAAGGAGGGATTTTACTGCGACCGCTACTGGGACGGCCGCTTTTCGGTGCATAAGGCGGCTTCGGCGTTTTTCCCTCTCCTCGCCCGGATCCCCGACGATGCCCGCGCCCAGAGGATGCTCAAGCACCTGCTCGATCCCAAACAGTTCTGGGGCGACTATGTCGTCCCCTCGATCTCCCGAGACGACCCGGCCTTCAGGTCCGAAAGCCAACAGTCGTGGCGCGGCGCGGTCCGGCCGGCGACCAACTACCTCGTTTATCAAGGATTGAAAGCCTACGGCTTCGACGCCATTGCCTCCGAATTCGCCCGGAAGAGCGCCGAGATGTTCCTCCGGAGCTTCGAAAGCTTCGGCCTCTCTCCTGAGAGTTTTGATTCCCTCACCGGCGAGGCGGGCGGCGAGCGCTACCATAGCGGCGGCCCCCTGGCCGCCCTGATCGCGATCGAGGAATACCTCGACTTCACACCGCACGAGGGCTTTCGTTTCGGCATCCTCAAGCCGGACCGCAAGGGAAAGCTGTCGCGCGTCCTCGTCCAGGGACGCCATTACGAGGTCGAGGCCTCGAACTCCGCGACCGTCCTGCGCGAGGAGGGCGAAACCGTCTTCGCTGTCGACGGGGGGGCGGTCGTCCGCCGCTTCCTTTACAACGAGTCGGAAGTGTCCTTCGACATCAAAATCCTGAAACCGCGCGATGTCAAGCTGCGCTTCCTGAAGAAGGGCAAGTACCAGCTCCTCATCGATGGCCGGGAGATGGACGTTTTTTCGGGCAGCGCGCGCAAGTTCAACGTGCCCGAGGGCGACCACAGCGTCCTCGTCCAGCTCCTCGGCGACCTGGAAAAAGAGAACCTGAACGAGACCTATGAATAAAAGGAGAACGAACGAGATGGCGAAATATTCGAGGAGAGATTTCCTCAAGACCGGGGCCGGGGCGGGCGCGGCGGCCCTCTTCGCCGGCGGGCGGCTTCCGTCGGCCGCCGCGGCGGCATCCCCCGGGGGGGCCCGCGTCGTCGCCAGCGGGAACGGGATCCGGGCCACCGCGAAGGCCATGGACATCCTTATGGCCGGCGGCGACCCCCTTGACGCCGTCATCGCCGGAGTGAACATCGTCGAGGACGATCCGAACGATATGTCCGTCGGCTACGGCGGCCTGCCCAACGAGGACGGCGTCGTCGAGCTCGACGCTTCGGTCATGTACGGTCCGACCCACACGGCCGGCGCCGTGGCCGCCTTGAGGAACATCAAGAATCCGTCCAAGGTGGCCCGGCTCGTCATGGAGAGGACCGACCACGTCCTCCTCGTCGGCAAAGGGGCCCTGAAATTCGCCCGGGCCCACGGCTTCAGGGAGGAGGATCTCCTGACCGAAAAATCCCGGGCGGCGTGGCTGCGCTGGAAGGAGACCATGTCCGTTCGGGACAACTGGTTCCCCCCGAAATCTGAGAGCGTGCCCGAGGAGCTCCGTTCGGTGATGAACACCCAAGGCACGATCAACTGCATCGCCGTCGACGGCGCCGGTCGTCTGGCCGGCGTGACGACGACGAGCGGCCTATCCTGGAAGCTCTCCGGACGGGTCGGCGATTCGCCCATCATCGGGGCCGGGCTCTATGTCGACAACGACATCGGCGCGGCCGGGTCGACGGGACGGGGGGAAGCCAACCTCCAGACTTGCGCCAGCTTCCGCATCGTCGCGGCCATGGGCCGGGGAATGTCGCCGGAGCAGGCTTGCCTAGAGGCCTGCGAGGCCATCATCGCCAAGACCAAGCTCGTGCCCCGGCTCTGCGACGCCGACGGCCGGCCGAAGTTCGGGCTCAACTTTTACGCCCTCAACAAGAAAGGGGAATTCGGCGCGGCCTGCCTTTATCAGGGCGGGAAGTACGCGGTCCATGACGGCGCCGAGAACAAGCTCCGCGACGCCGCCTATCTTTTCAAGCGCCGGCAGGACAGGGGGTAGATCCGCGGCCGCCGGCGCCTATTCCCGGACGATGATGATGGGATAGCCTTCGTCCGCCAGTCGAGAGGCCAGCTTGTCCGCCGAGGCCTCATCGGTTTTGATCCTAACCCGGAAATACGTGCCGTGGGCGGTCTTGACGCGGGTCACGGCGACGCCCCGATAGGCTTTGTCCAGGCGCCTCTTGATGGCGTAAGCGCTCTCCTGGGCCGAGAACGCGCCGACCTGGACCCAGATCCCCCCCGGCTTCGAGGCCGCCGGCTCCCGGATCCCGCGCAGGGTTTCCAGGCGGACGCGGGCCGTGCCCGGGCCGACGATCTCCAGGACGCGCGCGGCCGCATAGGACAGGTCGATGACCCGGCCCCGGACGAACGGGCCCCTGTCATTGATGCGGACGACGACCGAGCGGTCGTTCGCGAGGTTCGTCACCATGACGTGCGTCCCGAACGGGAGCGTGCGGTGGGCCGCGGTCATGTCGTTCATGTTGAAGACTTCCCGGCTCGAGGTCGGCCGGCCGTGGAATTCACGCCCGTACCAGGAGGCGATGCCGATCTCTATGCCGCCCCTCGGGCTTCGGGGCAATCTGGAGCATGCGGTCGCGGCTAAAAGGAGGCACAGGCCCACAGACAGGACGGCCTTACCGCGGCGTCCGCCGCGCCGGGCCGTCGCCGCGACCTTCCTCCTGTCAGACAAGGAGCTCCGTCAATCTCTTCTTGAGATAGGAGAACGCCTCGCGGGGCGTCGAGCAGATCCGGAAGAGCTTGAGGTCGGCGGCGCAGATGGCCCCCTTCTCGACCATGGAGTCGAACTTGATGAGGTCCCGCCAGTAGTCCTCTCCGTAGAGGACGAGGGAGATCTCCTTCTTCGAGATCTTGCTCGTCTGGAGGAGGGTGACGATCTCGAAGAATTCGTCGAGGGTCCCGAAGCCTCCCGGGAAGATGATGACCGCCTTGGCCTTGTAGGCCAGCCAGAACTTCCTCATGAAAAAGTAATGGAAGGAGAAGGACAGTTCGGGCGTCACGTAGGGGTTCGGGCTCTGCGGCTGGGGGAGCGAGATGTTCATCCCGATCGTCTTGCCGCCCGCCCGGGAAGCGCCGCGGTTGGCCGCCTCCATGATGCCGGGGCCGGCCCCCGTGCAGATGACGAAGTCCTTGCCTTTGGGCGTTCTTATCGAGATGGCCCATTTGGCCAGGAGATAGGCCAGCTCTTCGGCCTCCCAGTAGTAGCGGTAAAAGGCGGAATCGGCGTTGGCCGGATCGGCCTTGGACGATCCCAGAAAGAGGATCGTGCTGTTGATCTTGGCCTTGTCGAGACGCGTCATCGGGCTGAGATACTCGCTCAGGATCCGGAGCGTCCGCCCTTCCAGGGACTCCAGGAATTCGGGATCGCGGAAAGATTCCTCGGGGTGGTCGGTCTTTTTCATCGTCGGCTCGGCCTCCTTCGCCGGATCTCGAGCAAATTCTAACAGAATCCGACAACGCCGCTCAATATCTATCGATTGTTATCGGTCGGCCGACGGCGGGAATGCCCCGAGCATTTGCGAGTGGGCTCGTCCGTGATGCTTTGACTTCAAGACGAGGGCTGTGCTATCAATAGGCGCGAAAGGACGACCCGATGGGCAGGACGACAGGACTGATCGCGTCACTCGAATATCCCGGACGGCTCATCGTCATCGGCGCGCCGCGCGAAGGCGGCAAGGCCGCGATCATCTATGCCATCACCGGACGGTCGCCCTCGAGTCAGGCGCGGAAGCTGGTCCTCCGCGACGGCGGGATCTGGGTCCAGCCCACGGACGAGGAAATCCTGAAAAAGGGGAACGTCGACCTCCTCGTCTACCCGGCGGTTCTTTTTGACAAGGCGGGGATCGCCGTTTCGAACGGCAAGCAGACGGCCGACGTCCGCGACGGTCTCCTGCCGGGGGCCGACCCGGTGGCCGTGCTGTCGAAGGCCCTGGCGGCTTGGGATTTCGAGCCGGACGCCCCCATTTTCACGCCCCGGATCAGCGGCTGTCTCGTCGGCGGCGGAGCCGGCCTGAGCGTCGTCCTGAGGGGGCCGTCGGGTGAAACGCTGAGGAGGGCCTTCGAGGTCGCCCTCCGGCCGGGGGAGGGGCGTCTCGTCTCCACGTACGAGGGGCCCAACGCCGATCCCTTGCCCGTCTTCGGAGGGGAGCCGCGCCGGGTCGGATTAGCCGGAGCGACGGCCGCCGAAACCGCCGAGACGACCTACCAGGACCTCGCGCCCGCCGCCGCCGCGAAGGACTTCCGCGTCGCCGTCGCTTGCGTCTTCGTCCCCCTCGCCGATCCGGAGAGAATCGACGTCCGCATCATCAACCGTCACGAAAGGACGTGATTTCATGAGCAAGCCCGAGCGAACGGCCCGCAGTCAATACCAGACCAAGGTCCGGGAGGACTTCCCGGAGACTCTCGTGCTGGGCGAGGACACGTTCGTCAAGAAATTCCCCATGCGCTACGGCGAGAACCCGGGCTACCCGGCCGCTTTCTACCAGGAGGCCGGCGCCTCGGGCCCGAACATGGGACGCTTGGAGATCCTCCAGGAGGGCACGAAGGGCTTGAGCTACATCAACGTCGGGGACATGGACCTCGGCCAGCGGCTGGCCCGCAAGCTCGTCCAGGTGTTCGAGGGCCGCCAGGCCTGCGTCCTGATCAAGCACGAGATGCCGAGCGGCGTCGCCCTGGGCGACGACCCCGTCGGGACGTTCGAGAAGGCCTGGAAGTGCGACATTCTCTCGAACTTCGGCAGCGTCGACGTCTTCAGCTACCGCGTGACCGAGCCGCTGGCCCGTCTCCTCGTCGAGAGCCCCCGCAACGTCGAGGTCGTCTATGCTCCCGATTTCGCCCCCGAAGCGCTCGGGGTCCTGGCCACGAGGAAGGTCCTCCGGGTGGTCAAGATGGGCGCTCCCCTCGACGCGCCTTCCGTCGACAACGGGCTCGAGGTGAAAAGGGTGGCCGGCGGCCTTCTCGTCCAGAAGCGGTTCGATTCAAAGATCGTCTCCGCGGAGTCGGTGGACGTCGTCTCGGCGAGGACGCCGAGCCCCGAGGAGGTCCTGGCCGCACTGTTCAACTGGACGGTGGCCTGCTTCACCCGGTCGAACGCCGTCGTCATTGGGACCTCCGACAAGACCCACGGCATCGGCTCCGGCCAGAGGAGCCGCATCGATTCCGCCGAGGACGCCATACGGCTCTCGCGCCGCGGCTACGGCCCGGAGGGCTGCGTCCTAGCGTCCGACGCGTTCATGCCCTTCCCCGATGTCG
The DNA here is from genome assembly GCA_001775755.1 of Candidatus Aminicenantes bacterium RBG_19FT_COMBO_65_30. Lineage (GTDB taxonomy): Bacteria > Acidobacteriota > Aminicenantia > Aminicenantales > Saccharicenantaceae > RBG-16-66-30. The sequence goes on from MEYF01000029.1 coordinate 12,001, forward strand.
TCGAGCTCGCCGGGAAGCACGGCATCACGGCCGTCATTTATCCCCTGGGCTCGGTCAAGGACCAGGAAGTCATCGACAAGGCCAACGAGCTCGGCCTGGCCATGATCATCACCCGGAAGCCGGGCGAGCTCGATTCGGAGCGCTGTTTCCTCCATCGGTGAGGGAGGTCCGTCCGGAAGTCCCCGGCGGACCCCGGACGGTGAAAGGACGGATCCATGGACAAGCCGGCCGAACCTGAAAAAGTCACTTGCGCCGTCTGCCGCGCCGAGATCCCCAAAGCCGCGGCTCTCCACGCCGAGGGCAAGGATTACGTCTATCATTTCTGCGACGCGGCCTGTTTCGAGCATTGGGACAAAGAAAAGGAACACGGGCCGGAAAAATCCTGACCGGCGGCGGACCCGAGGCCGCCTCTGCCTGCGGGCCCGCCTTGACAGGAAGCCGCGAATAGAGGATAAAAGGGGGCTCGTTGACATGAAAAAGCGATCCGTTCGGACCCTGCTCGCCATGGCCCTGGCCGTCTTCTCTCTTCGCGCCGGCGCAGCGGGACTCCGGGACGGGGAACGGTCGTATCAAGGAACCGTCGACAGGCTCCGGGAGGCGGGTCTCGCCGGCGAACGGGGTTTCGACCTCCTCCGACGGATCACCTCCGTCGGGCCCCGTTTGACGGGGTCGCCCCAAGCCGCGGCGGCGATCGAGCTGGCCACGAGTCTCATGAAAGAGCTGGGCCTCTCCGGAGTCCACACGGAACCGGTCGAGGTCGGGCGCTGGGTCAGAGGGGATATCGCCGAGGCCGCGATCATCGCCTCCGGGACACGAGCCGCCATCCCTCTTTCCGTCTGTGCCTTGGGCGGCAGCACCGGGACGCCGGAGAGGGGCATCACCGCGCCGGTCGTCGACGTCCGTTCTCTCGACGAATTGGCTTCCCTGGGGACGGTCCTCAAAGGGAAGATCGTCTTCTTCAACAGGCCGATGGACAGACGCCTGGCCGATCCCTTCGCCGCCTACGGCGGCGCCGCCGACCAGCGGGTCGGGGGGGCCTCCGCGGCGGCCGGCCACGGCGCTCGCGCCGTCCTCGTCCGCTCGCTGACGTTCCGGGAAGACCGGAATCCGCACACCGGCCTGATGCAGTACGACCCCCGCGCCCCCCGCATCCCCGCGGCAGCGATCAGCACCGCGGACGCCGAAGTCCTGAGCGCGCTTATTAAGAAGGAGAAGAGCGTTTCCGTATCTCTCAGGATGAATTGCCGGGACATGGGCCGGGTCATCTCCGCCAACGTGGTCGGGGAGATCACGGGGTCGGAGCTTCCGGGCGAAATCATCCTCCTCGGCGGACACCTCGACAGCTGGGACCTGGGCCACGGCGCCCACGACGACGCCGCGGGCTGCGCGGCGGCCTTGGAAGCCCTGCGCCTCATCAAGGACCTCGGCCTGCGGCCGCGCCGGACCATCCGCGCCGTCCTGTTCATGGACGAGGAGTTCGGCGGAACGGGCGGCCGGGCCTACGCCATCGCGCCGCAGAGGAAGGGCGAGCGCCACCTTGTCGCGGCCGAATCGGACAGGGGAGGCTTCGTCCCGGTCGGGCTCGCTATCGGCGGCCGGGACCGGAGGATCCTCGAACGGGTGTCCGCTTACGAGAACCTCTTCAGGCCGCTCGGGGTGTCGTTCATCGTCCCCGGCGGAGGAGGTGTCGACGTCGCCCCCCTCATCAAGCAGGGCGCGGTCCCGGCCGCGGTCATCACCAATTCCCAGGCCTATTTCGACGTCCACCATTCCGCTCTCGACGTCCTTTCGAGCGTCCATCCGCGCGAGCTCGAGCTCCAGGCCGTCATTTTGGCCGCTCTCGCCTACATCCTCGCCCAGGAAGGGACCTAACCATGCATCTGACCTTCGTCTGGCACTTCCATCAGCCGATCTACCGCGATCCGGACACGCGGGAATACATCCTCCCTTGGGTCAATTACCACGCCGTGAAGAACTACCATCAGATGGCCCGGCTGGCCGAAGAAGCGGAGTTCCCGGCCACCTACAACTTCGTCCCCTGCCTCCTCGAGCAGGTCCTCGAGTACGCCGGCGGCACGGAGAACGATCCGTTCCAAGCCGCGCTCGAGAAAGACGCCGCCAAGCTGACCTACGCCGATGTCCGGCTCCTCGGTAAGATCGTTCCGGGCGAAACGAACGCCCGCCGCCTCCAAGAGCTGGCCGTGAAAGCCCTGTTCTCCGCGCCCTTGACCCCGGAGAAAGACAGGGAGGCATTGCTCCAGCTCCGGAAAGAGATCCTCGCGGACCTCCTGCCGTGCTACCTCCGTCTCCACAAAAAGGGCTTGGCCGAACTCACCACGACGCCCTACTATCATCCCCTCCTGCCCCTCGTCTTCGACATCCGCGCGGCCGACAGCGAACAGCTTCCGACGCAGCCGTTCCGTCACCCCGAGGACGGCATGGACCAGCTGGCTAAGGGCCGGGACTATTTCGGGAAGATCTTCGGTTTTGAGCCGGCGGGCCTCTGGCCGTCGGAGGGCGGCGTCAGCCGCGAGGTCGCCCGTGCCGCCTCCGCCGCCGGATTCCGATTCGCCCTGACGGATGAAAACGTCCTGTGGAAGAGCCGGCCCGCGCCGCATGTCCCGACCGACCTGTTCAAGCCGTATCTTGCGGAGTCGCTGGCCCTCTTTTTCCGCGACCGGGAACTTTCCAACCTTCTGAGCTTCGAGTATCATAAGTGGCCCGTCGCCGAGGCCGTCCGAGATTTCATCGATCGGCTCGAGGTGCGAAGAAAGGCCGCCGACGAGGCCTCCATCCTCGTCATCGTCCTCGACGGCGAGAACCCCTGGGAGGGCTATCCCGGAAACGCCGTCCATTTCCTGCGCGCCCTCTACGACAGGGTCAAACGTCTCGATGGTTTCACCTTGACCTCTCTCGAGGGCTACCTCGCGGTTGAACCGCCTCGGGACGAGCTCGAACTCGTTCCGGGGACCTGGCTGGGGAATTTCTCCAAGTGGGTCGGCCACCCGGCCAAGAACGCGGCCTGGGACCTGCTGGCGAAAGCCCGGGAAGCCTGCGGGCCGTCGGAGGAGATGGCCGTGGCCGAAGGCTCGGACTGGTTCTGGTGGTACGGCGAGGAGGGCAAGGAGGAGTTCGATTATCTCTTCAAGGCCCATATCCGGAAAGCCTGCCGGGACGCAGGAGTGAAGGAGCCGGAATGAACGGCCTCACTTTCCTGTTCGCGGTCCACAACCATCAGCCCGTCGGCAACTTCGGCTATATCTTCAAGGCGGCCTTCGACGACTGTTACAGGCCGCTCCTCGAAGCCCTGGCCGGACATCCCGGCTTTCGCTTCGCCGTCCATTTTTCCGGCCCGCTCTGGGAATACATGGAAAAGAACGAACGGGCCTGCTGGGACCTCGTCCGGGAATTGTCCGGCCGGGGCCAGGCCGAGCTCCTCAGCGGCGGCTTCTACGAGCCCGTCCTGTCCATCATTCCCGAAGTGGACCGGGTCGGCCAGGTCCGGATGATGAACGATTTCCTCCGCGAGAATTTCGGCCAACGGCCGCGTGGGCTGTGGCTCACCGAGAGGATCTGGGAACCCCACCTGCCGAAATCCTTGGCGGCGGCGGGCATCGAATATACGCTGCTCGACGAGGAGCATTTCCACTATGCGGGGGTCCGCGACCTCGCCACCACCTACATCACCGAGGAGGAGGGCCGGAGCCTGCGCGTCTTCCCGATCGATAAGAAGCTCCGCTACCTCATCCCGTTCCACTCCCTCGACGACATCGACGCCTACCTCGGTTCCATTCGCGATTCCGGCGGGACGGCCATCCTCGGGGACGACGGGGAGAAGTTCGGCGTCTGGCCGGGCACACACAAGTGGGTGTACGAGGACGGCTGGCTCGAGAAGTTCCTGGGCTACGTCGAGGACAAGGGCATCCGGACGATGTTTTTTTCCGAGTATCTGGACGCGCATCCGCCCGCCGGCCGGGTCTACCTTCCCCCGGCTTCATACGAGGAGATGATGGAGTGGGTCCTCGAGCCCGACGACCAGGCGGCCTACAAGAAGCTCAAGGCCGGGGCGGCACCGGAATCCCGGCGTTTCCTCCGCGGCGGATTTTTCCGTGATTTCTTTTGCAAGTACCCCGAGGCGAACCACCTGCACAAGCGCATGGTCATGGTCTCCGGCGAAGTCCGCTCGGCCGGGGGGGACGCGGGCGGGCTCAAAGACCTCTACAAGGCCCAGTGCAACGACCCCTACTGGCACGGCGTCTTCGGCGGGCTCTATCTGCCCCATCTCCGTGAGGCCGTCTATAACCACCTCCTCGATGCCGAAAAGCGGACGCCGGACCCGTCCGGCTGGAAGGCGCTTGACTACGATTGCGACGGGCATGAGGAGCTTTTTTTCCGGGACCGGACCTTCGGCCTTTTGGCCAAACCGTCAGCGGGGGGAGCGCTCGTCGAGATCGACTACCGCCCCTGGTCGCGGAACCTCTCCGACGTCCTCTCCCGGCGCCCTGAGTCCTATCACCGGCCGCCTTCCGACCCCAGGGCAGGGGAGGAGGAGATGGGGAAGAGCATCCACGAGCTCGGCAAGAAGCTGCCTCCGGAGGCCGCGGAGCTCGTCCGCTACGACTGGCACCCCCGCACGTCGCTCCTCGACCATTTCTTCCACGCCGACACGAAGCCGGAAGATTTCCGCAAGGTCGATTTCGGCGAGCAGGGGGATTTCGTCGCCGGCGCGTTCTCGTTCGCGCCCGCGGGCCGGACTCTCTCGCTGGAGCGCAGGGGAGCGGTTTGGGGCAAGGGGGAGCGCGTCCCGGTCGCCGTCCGGAAGACGATCGTGTGCGCGGACGGTTCGCTCCGCGTCGCGATCGAGGTTGAGAACCTCTCCGGGAAAGCGATCGCTTTGACGTACGGATCGGAATGGAACTTCCTGGCCTTTCCCCACGAGTTCGAGCTCCTCGGCGCGAAAGGCGCGGCCCTTTACGGCGGGACCCTTCTGTTCGAGGCCGAGGCGGCCGACGGGCTGTGGTCGTTCGCCCTGCGAACGCTCTCCCAATCCGAGGGGGGATTTGATATAATTCACCAAGGGTACTGTCTCTGTCCGGTCTGGTCGATGGATTTGGCCGGGAGCGGAACGAAACGCCTGTCCATCGTCCTGAAGGAGCGTCATGGCCGATAAGTACTTCTCTCTCGTCCTCCACAGCCACATTCCCTACGTCCTGGCCCACGGCAGCTGGCCGCACGGCATGGATTGGCTCTATGAGGCCGCGGCGGAGACGTACATGCCTCTTCTCGACGTCTTCGAGCGCCTGGCCGGCGAGGGCATCTCGGCCCGGACGAACGTCAGCTTCACTCCGGTCCTTATGGACCAGCTCAAGGACCCCGGTTTCGTCCAGGGCTTCGACGAGTACCTGAAAATGAAGCTCGAGATCGCCGGCCGCGACCGGGAGTATTTCGAGCGGACCGGCAACACGGCCCTCCGGCCGTTGACCGATTTCTGGGAAGCCTGGTACCGGAAGCTCCTCGAGGATTTCCACGGCCGCTGCCACGGCGACATCATCGACGCCTTCCGTAGCCTCCAGGACCGCGGCCACATCGAGGTCCTGACCTCGGGGGCGACCCACGGCTATTTCCCTCTCCTCTCCCGGGACGAGAGCGTCCGCCAGCAGGTCCGGCAGGGACAGCATACCTACCGTAAGTACTTCGGCCGCGACGCCCGCGGCTTTTGGATCCCCGAGTGCGCCTACCGGCCCGGCTACGCCTGGAAAAATCCGCTCGTGGAAGGAGAGCCGTATTCCCGGCTCGGCGTCGACGAGATCCTGGGCCAGGAGGGCATCGGCTATTTCTTCGTCGACGCCCATCTTCTCAAGGGGGGGGAGGCCAAGGGCGTCTACATCGACCGTTTCCCCGGCCTGAAGCTCCTCTGGGAGAAATTCCGGGGCTCCTACAAGCCGGCCGAGGAGCTGTCGCGCGATCCCTACTCCGCCTACCTGGCCCACCCCTCCCACGTCCCGTTCTTCGCCAGGGACGACGTCTCCGGCTCGCAGGTCTGGAGCCGCTACATGGGCTATCCCGGCGATGGCTGGTACCTCGAATTCCACAAGAAACATTTCCCCGGCGGCATGCGCTACTGGAGGATCACCTCGAGCGATGCCGACTTGGGCCTCAAGCAGCCCTACGATCCGGCCCGGACCCGGGACCGGATGGAGGGGCACGCCGGGCACTTCGTCTCGGTCCTCGAGGACACGCTCAAGGGAAAGTCCTCGGGGGCGGTCGCGGCCCTTTACGACACAGAGCTCTTCGGCCACTGGTGGTTCGAGGGCCCCGAGTGGCTTTACCACGTCATCAAGAAGCTCCAGGCCGGCCCGATCAAGCCGATGACCGCCGGCGGCACGCTCGAGGCGCTTCCGCCCGCAACCCTCATCTCCCTTCCCGAAGGCTCGTGGGGCCAGGGCGGCTTCCACTGGATATGGCTCAACGAGGACACCTCCTGGATCTGGAAAAAGATCTACCGGATCGAGGAGGCCGCGGCCGCGCTCACGTCCCGTCTCGCCCGCCTCGACCGGCGCGTCCTCAAGCAGTTCTTCCGCGAAAAATTCCTGCTCGAGAGCTCCGACTGGCCGTTCCTCATCTCGACCTGGTCGGCCCGGGATTACGCCGAGCTCCGGGCCGCCGAGCACTACGAACGGGCCCTGACGCTTGCCGGGTGGCTCGAGGAGGGCCGCGTCCTCAACGACGCCGAGGAGGCGCTCCTGGGCGTCTTCGAGTCCGAGGATCGTCTGTTCGAGGAGATCGTCCTTCCCGATGGAACTGTTATCTAAAAAAACTCTGACCATGGTCCTCTGCGGGGGCAAGGGAGAACGACTCTATCCGCTGACGCGCGACCGGGCCAAACCGTCCGTCCCGTTCCTCGGGGCCTACCGGATCATCGATTTTAGCCTGTCCAACGCCCTCAACTCCGGCCTCCGCCGGATCGCCCTTCTGACCCAGTACAAATCCTTGTCGCTCGAGCGTCACATCCTCAACGGCTGGAACATCTTCCATGCTGAGAGCGGCGACTTTATCATCTCTCTTTCCGCCCAGGGTCGCGTCAGCGACAACTGGTACGAGGGCACGGCCGACGCCGTCTTCCAGAACATCTATACCATCCAGCATGAGAATCCCGAGGCCGTTTTGGTGCTGTCGGGGGACCACGTCTATAACGCCGATTACCGGAAGCTGCTCCTCTTCTTCAGCCAGACCGGCGCCGACGCCCTCATCATGACCCGGACGATCCCCGTAGGGGACGCCTCCCGCTTCGGCGTCATCGGCGTTGACGTGGAGCGCCGGATCGTCGAGTTCATGGAGAAGCCGAAGAAGCCCTTCGCGACGCCGTGGGACCCGGGAAAAAGCCTCATTTCCATGGGCGTTTACCTCTTCAAGACGCCGGTCCTGATCAAGGCCCTGATCAAGGACGCCCGGAACCCGAAGAGCTCCCACGATTTCGGGCGGGACATCATCCCGGCCCTCATCGACGGTCATCGCGTCTTCGCCTATACATTCGACGATTACTGGGAGGACATCGGCACGATCGACGCCTACTGGGAGGCCAACATGGCCTTCCTCTCGCCGTCCCCGCCGGTGATCTTGAGGGACCCGGCCTGGCCCGTCCGGACCTACAAGCCGCAGTATCCGCCGACCTTCATCGCCGGCGGCGACCTGCGCTCCTCGATCGTCGGCACGGGCTGCACGTTCACCAACTGCCGGATCGTCAACTCGATCATCGCCCCGGGCGTCCGCGTCGAGGCGGGGGCCGAGATCGCCGATTCGATCGTCTTCGAGGACGTCCACGTCCGCCGCGGCGCCCGGCTCCGCAAGGTCATCGCCGACAAGTCCTCGGTCATCGCCGAACGCTTCGAGGTCGGCTTCGACGCCGACAAGGACGGCCGGAATTTCAAGATCAGCCGGTCCGGGATCCGGGTCGTGCCCAAGGGCTGGACTTCCGAATGATCGAGACCTACAACATCCTCTCTCCGGACTTCGAGCGCGACGCGCCCCGCGAGCTGATGCTGCTGTCGATCATCTCCCAGAGCTTCTTTCAGCCCTTCTCCCTCGAGGACAATCTCCTCGTCATCCTGACGGCGCTGACCTCGGGCTCGGGCGTCGGATTCAACCGGGCCATGCTCTTCCTCAAGCAGGGCGACCGCCTCAAGGGCGAGATGTGGCTGGGCCCCCGCTCGGCCGAGGAAGCCGGCCTCATCTGGGAGGTCCTGTCGACGCCGGGCATCGGCTACGTCGAGATTCTCGAACACAACCGGGCCCTCGTCAGCAAGAACCAGGAGACGCTCAGCGGCCGCCTCAAAGGCCTCGTCTACGCGGCGGACGAGGAAGGCGCCCTCATCCCGGCCTACGCGGCCTGCCGTAAGGAGATCCTCCTTGTCCGCGAGGCGGCCAGCGAGCCGCTCGTCGACCGGCGCTTCCTCAACGTCATCGGCGTCGACGAGTTTCTCTGCATCCCTCTCCTCGCCCGGGACGACATCGTCGGCGAGATCATCCTCGACAACGCCATCACCCGGACGCCGATCACCCCCGCCGACATCAAGCTGGCCGGCCTCTGCGGCCTGATGGCCGGCAACTACATCTATTCGACGACGCTCCACCGCAAGCTGCTCGACATGGAGAAGATGGCGGCCATGGGCGAGATGGCCATGTTCGTCACGCATCAGCTGCGCAATCCGATCGTCGCCGTCGGCGGCTTCACCGACCAGCTCCTCAAGCCCGACATCCCGGAAGACAAGAAGAGGCGCAACCTGACCATCATCCGGGACGAGGTCCGCCGGCTCGAGAACATCATTTACCAGATGGGACACTTCCTCAAGGTCAGCTTGAAGGAGCCCGTCTACTTCGACCCGGGGCCGGCCATCGCCGCGGTCCTCAGCAGCCCGGAGATCCTGACCAAATCTGAGGGATACGTCCTGAACGCCAAGCTGGAGCCTTGTCTTCCGGAGATCCTCTGCGACCCGACCTCCTTCAGCGAAGTCATCCGCAACCTCCTCGACAACGCCTTCGACGCGACACCCGCCGGGGGGACCGTCTCCGTCCGGGGCTACCGCAAAAACAGGAGCGGGTTCGTCCTCTCCGTCCGCGACACGGGTCGGGGGATCACCAACCCGGACAAAGACCAGCTCTTCAGGCCTTTCTTCACGACCAAGGAAAACGGCATGGGCCTCGGACTGACCTTCACCAAGAGGGTCATGGACACCTGCGGCGGCAAGGTCGAGGTCCAGAGCCGGGCGGGGAAGGGGTCCCTGTTCAAGCTGATATTTCTCTGCCGGGAAAAGGAGTTGACGACATGAAAAAAAAGATCCTGCTCGTCGAGGACGAGAAAGCGCTCTGCCTCCTCTATGAAGAGGAGCTGAGCCGGGAAGGATATGCCGTCACCGCGGTGACCAACGCCGAGGTGGCCCTGGCCGAGCTCGGGACGACGGCGTTCGACCTGATCGTCACGGACATCCGCATGCCGGGCAAGAACGGGATCGAGCTCATCACCCAGATCATGGGGCTCCGCAAGGACATCCCGATCATCATCAACTCAGCCTACCAGAGCTACAAGGAGGACTTCATGACCTGGGCGGCCGACGCCTACGTCGTCAAGTCCGCCTCGCTTGATGAGCTCAAGACGAAGATCAAGCAGCTGTTAGGCGACTGATGTCGGAATTGCGAAAAGACCTGGTCAGCGGGCGTTGGGTCATCATCGCCACGGAACGCAGCAAGCGTCCCGACGATTTCCGGCCGAGCGGCGGGATGGCGCGGATCCCCGAGGCCGTCGGATTCTGTCCCTTCTGCGAAGGCAACGAAGGGAAGACCCCTCCCGAGGTCTTCGCCCTGAGAGGGGCCGGAACCGCGCCGGATTCTCCCGGCTGGAGCGTCCGGGTCGTGCCCAACAAATTCCCGGCCCTGAACCGCGGCACGCCGCCGCCCAAGGCTACGCAAGGCGTCTTCCAGTGGATGGAGGGGACAGGCGTTCACGAAGTGGTCATCGAGAACACCGACCACGCCCTCGAGCTCTCCGACCTTTCCATCCCGCACATCCGCGACGTCCTCCGGGTTTTCCAACAGAGGATCAAGACGATCGAGGGCGAGCTCCATTATCAGTACGTCCAGCTCTTCAAGAACAAGGGCAAGGAGGCGGGCGCCTCCCTGAGCCATCCCCACTCGCAGATCGTGGCGACGCCGATCATCCCCAAGCGGGTCAAGGAGGAGATTTACGGCGCCGACCGGCTTTTCCGGAGCTTCAAGGAATGCGCCTTCTGCCGCATCCTCAGGGAGGAAGAGGCCGCCGGGAAGCGACTGATCGAGCGGAACCGGCATTTCGCCGTCGTCGCCCCTTACGCCTCGCGTTTCCCCTTCGAGATGGCCGTCTACCCGCTGAGGCACTCGCCCTCATTCACCGACGTCGCGGAGGACGAGCTCCTGACCCTGGCCGAGACGATGAAGCACATCCTCACGCGACTCAAGGATACGATCGGGGACCCGCCCTACAACATGGTCCTCCACCAGGCCCCCAATCCCTCACTCTCGCTCAAGGGCTGGCCGAACATCGACAAGAACTACCACTGGCACCTGGAGATCTTCCCGATCTTGACCAAGGTCGCCGGATTCGAGTGGGGGACGGGATTCTACATCAATCCCGTCCCTCCGGAGACGGCGGCGCAGTTCCTCCGGCAGACCTAGGTCAGGCCGCCGCCGCGATCTTCTCGTAGAGGGCGAGGTAGGCCGCCGCCGAGCGCTCCCAGGAAAAGTCGGCCGCCATGGCGTTCCGGACGATCTTCCGCCACTCGGCGGGGCGCCGGAAAATCCGGACCGAACGGGCCACCGCCTCGAGGAACGGCCCGGCCGCGGCCTCGTCGAACTTGAAGCCGTTGCCGCTCCCCGCGCGGGCATCGAACTCCTGGACGCTGTCGTCGAGGCCGCCCGTGGCCCGGACGACGGGGACGGTCCCGTACTTCATCGCGTACATCTGGGCGAGGCCGCACGGCTCGTAGCGCGAGGGGATGAGGAAAATGTCGCTCCCGGCGTAGATCGTGTGGGCGATCCTCTCGTCGAAAGCGATCTTGATCCCGATGCGGACGGGGTGTCTCTTCCGGGCGGCCAGAAGGAAATCCTGGATCTTCTGGTCGCCGGTGCCCAGGATGACGAGCGCCAGGCCGAGGCCGAGGAGGGAATCCAGCGCTTCGCAGACGATGTCGAGGCCCTTCTGCCCGGCCAGGCGCGTGACCATGCCCGCGACGGGCAGGTCCGCCGGCTCCGGGAGGCCGAACATGCGGCAGAGCTCCTCGCGGCATTCCTTCTTACCGGCCAGGTCGGCGGGCCCGAAATTGCGGGGGATCAGGCGGTCGGTCGCAGGATCCCAATCGCGGTAATCGACGCCGTTGAGGATGCCGTTAAGGGCGCCGGCCCGGTGGCGGAGGAGGCCGTCGAGGCCGCAGCCGAATTCGGCGGTCTGGATCTCGCGGCTGTAGCGCGGGCTGACGGTGGTGACGCCCGTCGCGTAGAGGATGCCGGCCTTGAGCGTGTTGACCTTGCCGAAGAACTCGAGGTCGTTCATGTTGAACAGCGACTCGGGGAGCCCGATGCGGCCGAGGACGTCCTTTTCGAACAGGCCCTGGTAGGCCAGATTGTGGATGGTGAAGAGGGAGCGCGTCCGGGCGAAAAAGGGATCGTCGGCGTAGACGAACTTGAGATAGGCGAAGGCCGCGGCCGCCTGCCAGTCATGGCCGTGGACAACGTCGGGGCGGAAGCCCGTGGCTCGCAGGGTTTCGAGCGCGGCGCGGCAGAAAAAGGCGAAGCGCTCGGCGTTGTCCGGATAATCGCCGGCCGGTGTCCCGTAAAGCTGGTCCCGCTCGAAATAAGCCGGCTGGTCGATGAAGAATACCGTGACGCCGTCGGCGCGGTGGGCAAAGACGGAGAACGGCACCTGGCGGCCTCCCAGGTCGAGGGCGGCGCCGGCGAGGACCGGCTCGAGGGGCAGGTTCTTTATCCGGACCTCCCGGTAGAGCGGCATGAAGACCCTGATGTCGGCGCCGAGCCGGGCCAGGAATTTGGGCAGGGCCCCGGCCACGTCGGCCAGGCCGCCCGTCTTGGCGAAGGGGATGACTTCGGATGCGAGGAATGCGACTTTCATAACCCGGCTATTCTAGCACAAGTCCTACCAACGGTCATCCGGTCGCCCGGTGGGTTCGGGAATCATCTCCGTTCGCTGCGGTGATTCTTGACGCCGGTCCCGGTCCGGAGCCGATGGGGCGTCTCCGTTCCGCGCCGGCTAAATCACCGCTTTATGCTCACTCAGACGATTCCCTCAGCCCCCTTACGGGCGACCTCCTCGACGCGCCCTTGTCAACAATTCGATGGTGGAATAAGATAGTGCGGAAAAGCCGGGCCATGAAAGCGCAAGAGAAGAAACCAAGAACGGTGACGGCGGCGGTGATCGAGAGGGACGGCAAGATCTTGTGCGCCCGGCGGAAGTCGGGGCTCGCGGCCGGCGGGCTCTGGGAGTTCCCCGGCGGCAAGCTCGAGGAAGGGGAAGCCGCCGAACGGGGGCTCCGGCGCGAGCTCGAGGAGGAGCTGGGCGTGGAAGCCCGGGTCGGGGAGTTCCTGTGCTCAGTGCCATTCTCCGGCTCCCTCATGAGCTTCGAGCTCATCGTCTTCCGGGCCGAGCTTCTCGGCGACGATTTCCGTCTCACCGACCACGACGAGATCCGTTGGCTCGGGCCGGAGGAGATGGACGAGTCCCTTTTCTCGAAGCCGGACCGCCCGGTCGTCCGGATGCTCGCCCGGCAGGCCGCGCCCGGGGATCGAACTGCGGGGAAGCCGTCATGAACGCCGTCGTCCTCAAGCCCGGACGGGATAAGGCCGTCCGCAACAAGCACCACTGGATTTTTTCGGGCGCGATCCGCGACCTGCCCGACTTCGAGAACGGCGCCGTCCTGCCCGTCCGCGGCGCCGGGGGGGACCTCCTCGGGCATGGCTATTTCAACCGGAAAAGCTCGATCACCGGCCGAATGGTCAGCTTCGGCAGTGACCCTCCCGAGGCGGCGATCCGCAGGAGCGTCGAGCGGGCCCTAGCCTTAAGGGCCGGGTTCTTCGACCCGGCCGTAACCAACGCCCGCCGGCTCATCAACGCCGAAGGGGACGGCCTGCCCGGTCTCATCGCCGACCTCTACGACGACGTCCTCGTCCTTCAGGTCGCGACCCTGGGCATGGAGAAGCTGAAGCCTCTCGTCCTGGAGCTCCTCACCGCCGCCGTCCGGCCCCGGTCCATCGTCGAGAGATCTGACCTGCCGACCCGGCGCGAGGAGGGCCTCGAGGAATCCGAAGCGCTTCTCGCGGGCGAGCCGGTCGAAAAGGTGCGCATCCTCGAGGCGGGGATCCCGTATTGGGTCGGCCTGGCCCAGGGCCAGAAGACGGGCTTCTATCTCGACCAGAGGGAATCCCGGCGGCTCGTCAGGGAACTCGCCGCGGGACGCCGGGTTCTCAACGCTTTCTCCTACACCGGCTCGTTTTCCGTCTGCGCGCTCCTCGGCGGAGCCGTCCGGGCCGATTCCGTCGACACTTCGGCGGCGGCCATAGGACTGGCCCAGGAGAACTTCGAGCTCAACGGTCTCTCCGCCGACTCCGGCCTGTTCTTCACGGCGGACGTCTTCGAATTTCTCCGCGAACCGGCCCTCGACCACGATTTCATCATCCTCGATCCGCCGGCTTTCGCCAAGAAAAGGACCGACGTCGTCGCCGCCTGCCGCGGCTACAAGGACATCAACCGCCTGGCCATGCAGCGGGTCCGTGCCCCCGGCCTCGTCCTGACCTTCTCTTGTTCCCATTTCGTCGACGAGGCCCTCTTCCAGCAGGTCGTTTTCCAGGCAGCCCACGAGGCGGGGAGACGCGTCCGCATCCTCCAGAAGCACCGCCAGGCGTTCGACCACCCGGTCAACGTCTATCACCCCGAAACCGCCTACCTCAAGGGTTTCCTGCTCTACGTCGATTGAACCCGGGCCGGCGCCCTCCCGGGGCCCGGATTCTGCGATTGCTTGCCGCCCCGTATTCTCATATAATTCGGGCGAAGCGCACGGATAACCGCCCGCGCGAGGAGGCCGACATGGATTTCCAGGAAGATCTTCGGCACCATCTCAGGTCCGCGTCCCTGGTCGGGATGACCATCATCGCCAGCCTTGTCATCTACCTGGGGTTCGTCGAAGTCCTGCGGGCCGCCTACAAGCCCTTCCGCGGCTTCGCTTCGATCGCCGACATCCGTCCCGTCCGCTACGCGGTTTTCGGGGCGGCCGCGGCGGTCATCGTTCTCATCCGCATCCTCCGGCCCCGGCTTCTCCGAAAGGGCACCGGGGACGACGCCAAGACAGTCCTCCCCAGGCTCCAAAGGGCCGCCCTCCTGACCATGGTGCTTGGCGAAGTCCCGGGGACCCTGGGCCTCGGCTGGTTCCTCGTCAGCGGGTATAACATCGACTTCTACGTTCTCGCCTTCGCCTCCCTCCTCCTCGTCTTCATGTATTTTCCACGGCGCGCCGCCTGGGAGGAATGGCTGAAGGGCTGACATTGACGAACCAAGGGGGACCATTATGAAAAACCGAATCGTCCCGGCCTCTCTGTTGGGCGCCGCGCTCCTCCTCCTGCCGGCGCCGACCCGTCCCTGGCAGGAGCCGGCCGCCGCCGGCGGCGCGCCCGGCCTCCGCTACGAGATCTGGGTCGAGCTCGACTCCGCGGGAAAGATGCTCCTCGGCAAGGAAGAGATCGTCTGGACGAATCCCTCCCGGGAAGCGGTCCCCGACATGCTCCTCCACCTTTACTGGAACGCTTTCAAGAACGAGGACAGCGCCTTGCTCCGTGAGGCCGCGGCGGAAGGGATGTCCGGCCGGGGCGCCGCGCCCGACGACGGCGAATGGGGCTGGGTCGACATCACAGACATCCGCCTGGCGGACGGTTCCGATCTCAAGCCCGGCCTCCAGTTCGTCACGCCGGACGGTCCGGAGAATCCCGACGACCAGACCGTTGCGAGGGTCCTTTTCCCGGCGCCCGTCCAGCCCGGGGAAAGCGTCCATCTCCGCCTCGATTTCCGGAGCAAGGTCCCCCGGACCGTTACCCGGTCGGGATATTACAAGAACTCCTTTTTCATCGCCCAGTGGTATCCCAAGCCCGGGGTCTATGAAGAGGGAAGGGGCTGGAACGCCCACGCCTACCATCAGAATTCCGAGTTCTTCGCCGACTTCGCCGACTTCGTCGTCCACATCACCGTTCCCCAGAATTTCGTCGTCGGCTCGTCCGGGAAGCAGACCGAGGTCACTGTCGACGAGTCGACCAAAAGAACGACCTACACCTTCCGCCAGGCCATGGTCCACGATTTCGCTTGGATGGCCGACCCGCACTACTTGAAGATCGAAAGGGATTTCATCGCCGACAGGGAAGTGACCGCGCAGGAATACCGGGAAACGGCCCGCCTTCTCGGCCTGTCCGTTGAAGACGTCCGGCTGCCCAACGTCAAGATGATCCTGCTCATCGCCCCGGCGCACAAGGGCCAAATCGAGCGCCATTTCCGCGCCCTCCGGGCGGCCATCAAGTACTACGGCCTTTGGTACGGCCCCTACCCCTACGAGACCGTGACCATGGTCGATCCCCCGTTCCGCACTAGGAGCGATGGGATGGAATACCCGACCCTGTTCACCGCGGGCACGCAGATCCTGACGAGCAAGGACGTCCTTTCCCCGGAGGGAGTCATCGTCCACGAATTCGGGCACGGCTACTGGTACGGGCTCGTGGCCAACAACGAATTCGAAGCGGCCTGGCTCGACGAGGGCCTCAACACTTACTCAACGGCCCGGGTCCTGGCCCGGGCCTACGGCCCCGGGGCCCCGCCGCTCGTCTTCAAGGGCATCCCGCTGTCGTGGCTCCTCCGCATCCCCAAGAACTTCGACTTCGAGCTCAACCGGGCCGCGGCCATCAACAACGTCCGCTACGACCCGGTGACCGCCTGGTCCTGGAAGTTCTACAACTCGGGGAGCTACGGGGCCAACGTCTACATGCGCGCGGCGACCCTTCTCAGCACGCTCGAAGGTCTGCTCGGCGAGGAGACCTGGGCCAGGATAATGCGGACCTACCACATGCGCTACCGTTTCAGGCATCCCGGGAAGGCCGAATTCATCGGGGTCGTGAACGAGATCGCCGGCAAGGACATGACCTGGTTCTTCGACGAACTCCTCGACGCGACGCAGGCCTTCGATTACGGCGTCGCCGCGATCTCGTCGGTCAAGGTCCCCGCCCGCCGCCGCGGCGTCTACGACGCGAACGGCGCCCGCGAAGAAATGACCTCGAAAAAGATCGCCGACCTCGAGGCCGAGCAGGCCAAATCCCCGGACAGGGACGGGGCCGGGCCGGCCTATCGGACGACGGTCGTCCTGAGGCGCTTCGGGGAGGCCCGCGTCCGGGGCGACGCCCAGGTCAAGGTCCTCGTCCGCTTCAAAGACGGGACGATGGAGACGCGCTCATGGGACGGCCAGGCGCGCTGGGCCCGCCTGGAGTTCATCAAGCCGGTAGCGGCCGAGAGCGCCCAGATCGACCCCGAAGGCGTCTGGCTCATCGACGCCAACCTGGCCAACAACAGCCGCGGCGCCGACGGGCTCCGGCGCAACGTCGTCAAGCTGATGACCCAGCTCCTGTTCACCGTACAGAGCTTTCTCCATTTCGTCAGCTCGTGGAGCTGAGGAGGATCCCATGGGCGTGCTCAAGGCCATCGCCAATGGCATGGGGACGACGTTCCGGAAGCCGCGGCTCCTGGTCATCCTCTACGTCATCAACATCGTCTTCGCCGCGGCCGTCGCCTTTCCCTTCTTTATCATCGTCCAGACGGAGCTCGGTCATTCCTTCCTCGGCTCGAGCGTCCGGCCGGTGGACCTGATGTGGCTGGGCGAGGCCGCGCTCAAGTACGGGGACGCCCTTCCGGCCCTGCTCGGCGGGCTCCTCGTCGCGGCCCTCCTCTGCCTCGCCCTCCATGTCTTCCTCAATGGCGGCGTCTTCGGCCGCCTCCTCGACCGGGAAGGCCGGACGACCCTCCCGACGTTCTTCGGCGATTGCGGCCGCTATTTCTGGAGGTTCGTCCGCCTGTTCCTCGTCTCCCTCGTCTTCCTGCTCCTGACCTTCGGCATCGGCCTCCGGTTGCTCTCGGCCCTGCTCGACCCCTTGATCGAGAGCGCCGTGACGGAGTGGCTGCCGCTCATCCTGTCGAACCTCCATCTCCTCGCGGCACTCCTCCTCCTCTCCATCGTCCACATGATCGTCGACTACGCCCGGATCGCCGTTATCGCCGACGAAGAGGCCAAGGTCCTCAAGGCCCTGCGCCATGCCCTGAACTTCCTCAAGAAGCGCTTTTTCCGGGCCTGGGCCATCTATCTCGTCATCGTCGCCGGAACCTTGGCCGGGACGGTCGTTTTTTACGCCGTCCTCGGAGCCCTCGGCGGCCCCAGCGTCCCCCTGGTCCTTATGGGCCTTGTCTGGATGCAGCTCTACATCATTTTCCGGATCTGGGTCAGGATCCTATTCGTCTCGGCCCAGGCGGAATTCTACAGGTCCCATCCCTACTGAATGTGAGAGGCGTCATGAAGCTGGCATTCTTCGGAGCGGCCCGGCAGGTCACGGGATCGTGTTATTTCATCGAGGCGAACGGCCTCCGCATCCTCGTCGACTGCGGCCTCTTTCAGGAGAGGTCCTTTCTCGAGAGGAACTGGGATCCCTTCCCCGTCCCGCCGGAGGACCTTGATTTCATCCTGCTCACCCACGCCCACCTGGACCACTCGGGGCTCATCCCCAGGATCGTCCGCGACGGGTTCTCCGGGACGATCCTGACCACGGCCGCGACGGCCGACCTGCTGTCGATCGCCCTCATGGATTCCGCGGAGATCCAGGAGGAAGACGCGGCCTTCAAGAAAAGGCGCCACCAGAAGGAGGGCCGGACGGCGAGCCATCCGGTCGTCCCTCTCTACACGACGGAAGACGTTCAGATGACCATGCCGCTCGTCGAGGAGGTCGAATACGAGTCGCCCGTCCAGCTCAATAACGAGATCTCGGTCCGCTTCCGGGACGCCGGCCACATCCTCGGCTCGGCCATGGTCGAGCTCAGCGTCAGGGAGAACGGGAACATCCGGACCCTGGTCTTTTCGGGTGACATCGGCCAGCGGGATATGCCCTTCGTCCGCGACCCCTCGCTTTTCGAGAGCGCCGACTACGTCGTCATGGAATCGACCTACGGCGACAGGGACCACGAGGACCCGGGCAGCATCGGCGAGCTCCTCGGCCGGACGGTCCGCGACACGGCCGCGGCGGGAGGCAACGTCGTCATCCCCACCTTCGCCATCGAGCGGGCCCAGGACCTGATGTTCCACCTCAGCCGGCTCGTCCACGCCAAGGCCATCCCCCCCGTGCCCGTCTACCTCGACAGCCCTATGGCCCGGGAAGTTACCCAGGCCTTCGAGCGCCACGACGAGTTCCTCGACGACGAGGCCCGCGGGCTCTTCGCCTCGGGCCGAAATCCCTTTCGCTTCCCCGGGCTGGTCATCGTCCGCACGCCCGAGGAATCCAAGGCCATCAACTCCGCCCGCGGGCCGGCCGTCATCATGGCCGGTTCGGGCATGGTCACGGGAGGCCGGATCAAGCATCACCTGGCCCTGAATATCGGCCGGCCGGAGTCGACCATCCTCTTCGTGGGCTACCAGGCACGCGACACCCTAGGCCGACAGATCCTCGAGGGCGCGCCCGAAGTCCGCGTCCTCGGCCGAACCCTCCCGGTCCGGGCCCGGGTGACCAAGATCAACGGCTTTTCCGCCCATGCCGACCGCAAGGGCCTGGCCCGCTGGCTCGACGCATTTAAGACCCCGCCACGACGCCTGTTCGTCACCCATGGGGACGCGGACGTCGCCGCTAAAACGGCCGAACGGGCCCGCCGGGAACGGGGGTGGACGGTCGAGTTGCCGGATTACCTCGAGGTCTGGGACCTCGAC
>MEYF01000030.1 GCA_001775755.1 Candidatus Aminicenantes bacterium RBG_19FT_COMBO_65_30
GTCGCCCGCAGAGACGCCCCAGCCCGGCTCCTTGCCCGGCAGGACCTCGGCGAAGCGCTCGTTCTCCAGGCCGACCTCGATGTAGCGCCATTTGGCCACGTCCCCCTCGACGGCGAAGACGAGCTTGCGGCCGCCGCGGACGAGGATGGCCTGCTGGGGGACGAGCAGCCGTTCTTTGAAGATCTCGGTCGGGAACTCGACCTCGGCGTGCATGCCGGGCTTGACCTCTTCGGACGGATTGTCCATGGCGACGTAGACGCCGCAGGTCTTGTCCTCGGCGTTGATGACCGGGCTGACGGCCTCGATGCGGCCGCGGAAGGCCCGGCCGGGGAAGGCGCTGAAGCGGAGGTCGACCTCGCGGCCGGAGACGACCTTGCCGACCTCGCTCTCGAGGACCTTGGCCTTGACCTTGATCCGGCTGATGTCGACGAGGGTGAAGAGCTCGCGGCCCGGGTCCAGCCGTTCCTTGGGCGAGAGCTTGACGTCGGTGACGATGCCGGCGAACGGGGCGCGGATGCGGGTCTTCTCGAGGTTGAGGCGGGCGATCTTGACCTCGACCTCGGCTTGGGTCAGGCCCTTGGTCGCGGCCTGGACCTCGTCCTTCTTGCGGCCGGCTTCGATCAGGGCGAGCTCGAGGGCGGACTGGGCCTTTTCCAGGTCGGCCTGGGAGGCGACGCCGCTTTTAAAGCCTTCGGAGATGCGGTCGTAATCGGCCTGGGCCTTGGCGAGCCTGTCGACGATGGCTTGGGCCGGCGGTTCGTCGGCCACGGAGAACTGTCTCTCGAGGAAAAGCTCGGAGAGATAGCGCAAGCGCTGGGCCTCGAGCCTTTCCAGGGTCAGGCGGAATTCGCGGTCGTCGAGCTCGACAAGAAGGTCTCCCTCGCGGACGTGGCGGCCCTCGGCGGCGTAAAGATTCTTGACGACCCCTCCGACTTCGGCCTTCATGGCGACGCGCTTTTCGGTGTAGGCCTCGCCGGGGGATTTGAGGGTCATGACCAGGTCACCGATTACGGCCTTGGATACCTTGACGGGAAGCGGGGCGGCTTCGACCTTCTGATCGGGGGAGGGAGCGGCACTCGTTCCGGAGGACTCGCCGGAAGCGTTTTCCGCCTGATTTTCAGGCTTGGCCGGGCTCTTGTCGAGGACGAAAAACCAGACCGCGGCGGCGACCAGGATGAGGACCAGGGATCCGCCCAGAACGGCTTTGGGAATGCGCATCGCCCACCTCCTTTTATGATTAAGAAAAGGACGCGTTCAGTGTTGAGAAGTCAAAGGCTGACCGAATCTTACTTTCTTAGCCTAGAATAAGCAACTTTCGGGCCATTTTGTCAATAAAACCACCTAAAAATAAGACAGCCGGCAAGACGATAAATTCCCACGGCATTCGAAATTAATACGCCGGACCGGCCGTGAATGTTGCGAGCGTTTCAGGCGAAAACAACCGTATGGCGCGCGGACCGGCAGAATGTCTCCCAGAGGACCTCGTATAAAGACCCCGCCGGCCGTCTGATTTGTCCTTTTTTCGAGTCCGTTTTTCGGGACAACTGACGGGAAGGGGCTTTTCTGTTAAGATTGCGGGGAAAGGTCACCCCAATTGCTTGTTCTGGCCATTGAAACGTCGTGCGACGAGACGTCGGCGGCCGTGCTGCGTGCAATTGATGTCCCCGCAGCCGCCCCCGAGGTCCTGAGCAACATCGTCCTCTCCCAAGACGAGGTCCACGCGCCGTACGGCGGGGTCGTGCCCGAGCTCGCCTCGCGCCAGCACATCAAAACGATCGCGGCCATCGTCAGCGAGGGTTTGGCCCGGGCCGGTGTCGGACTCGAGGCGATCGACCTCTATGCCGTGACCCAAGGTCCCGGCCTCATCGGCTCGCTCCTCGTTGGCCTGTCCTTCGCCAAGGGTCTGGCCTACTATCACAAGAAACCGCTCGTCGGCGTCGATCACCTCGAGGCCCATCTTGAAGCCTGCTTTCTCGAGAATCCGGGCATCGCTTATCCTGTGCTGGGACTCCTCGTCTCGGGCGGCCACACGGCTCTCTATCTGATGGGCGAGCCGCTCTCCTACAAGCTGCTCGGCAAGACGCGCGACGACGCGGCAGGGGAGGCCCTCGATAAGATCGCCAAGTTCCTCGGCCTCGGCTACCCGGGCGGGCCGGTCATCGAGAAGCTCGGCCGGTTGGGCAACCCCAAAACATTTCCTTTCGCCGTGCCGCGGACGAAGGACCGGAGCCTCGACTTCAGCTTCAGCGGGCTCAAGACCGCCGCCTTGAAACACATCCGGGAACACGGGATCGTCAAGGACGACGCGCGCCTGCCCGATTTCCTGGCCAGCTTCGAGGGGGTCGTCGCCCGGACGCTCGTCGACCATGTGCGGTCGGCGGCGGACCAGGTCCAGCCGAAGTCGGTCGTCCTATGCGGCGGCGTCGCCCGGAACACGAGACTGCGCACCCGGTTCCAGGACTTCGCCCGGGAAGCCGGCCTCGACGCGTATGTACCCTCTCCGAAACTCTGCACGGACAACGCGGCCATGGTCGGGGCCATCGCCCTCAAGAAATTCGCCCGCCGCCCCGCCCTGGTCACGGACCTCGACCTCGACGCCTACGCCCGCTAATTCGGGGACACAATACCTGTTTCCGAATTTCCACCGGCAACCCTGATGCCTCTATGACCTGGGCCTTGACTATTATCTGAAAATAATGCATATAATGAATAACAATGAATCTAAATATGAATCAAGAGGAAGCCATGAAATCAATCAGCGTTCACGGAATTGATGAGGAAATGGAAAAAGCAATCCTGGAGCGAGCAAAAAACGAGGGGAAAAGCGTCAATAAAGTCGTGAAAGAGCTTATCGCTAAGGCGCTTGGATTGGGTGATAAGCCCCCCGACAACCGGGCGGAGTTCGCGGACCTGTGCGGCGTTTGGACCGAGGCCGAGGCGGCCGAATTCCTGGCGCTCATAGCCGACCTCGAGATCACGGACGCAAAGGATTGGCAATGAGAGCCATCCTGCTCGATACGAACGCTTATGCCCGTTTTTTGGCCGGGGACGAGAGGGTGTTGAACTACCTCGCTCAGGCAGGCCGCGTCAACATGTCCGCGTTCGTTCTGGGCGAGCTCTTTGCCGGATTTCGCGCGGGGACCCGGGAAAAACAGAACAGGCAGGTCCTCGACAGCTTCCTGGCCAAGCCCGGCGTCGCGGTCCTCGATGCGACACGCGAGACGGCCGAATACTTCGGGCTGATCAAGACTGCCTTGAAGAAATCCGGCCAGCCGATCCCTCTCAACGACGTCTGGATCGCCGCCCACTCCCTCGAGACGGGATCCATACTCGTGACCTACGATACGCACTTCGCCGCGGTGCCTGGACTACGGACGTGGGACGAACTCAGCTAATTCGGAAACGGATATTGTGTCCCCGAATTAAAATCATCTCACATCGTATTGGATAAACGATATGTAAGCCGCGGCGAAAAGCGCCACGACATAGACGGCCAGGACCGCGAAGGCGCCCAGCGCGGCCCTGATCCTCCCCTCCAGCCCCTCCTCGGTGTAGCGGAACCTCGGCGAATCGGTCATGTCGACCGCCGTGTTCCAGAGGTCCGCGGTCGGGTCCTTGGCCTTTATCCCCGCCATCTTTTTCGGCTGGTACTCGCGATAAAAAGACCGGCCCCAGACCTCCGCCAGCCGCCTGACGTGCAGCATGTTCCGCATGCCGGTTGAAGAAAGCTCCGCGGCCAGGTAGGTGAAATCGGCCATCGGCGAGGCCATCGAGATCGAACGAGCCAAGCCCGTCTGAGCCTCCTCCTTCTGACGGAGGTCCTGCCGGAGCACCTCCACCTTGGCGCCCTGGATGCGGTTGGCCTCGTCCCAAGCTTGCTGGTTGGCCGCCCTGGCCGCCTCGTAGGCTTTCCTGTACTCGGGGTCCTCGGCGACCCGCTTCTTGACCTCGGTCTCCGGCAGCCTTTCCGCCAGAACCGGATACTGCTCGAGGACATTCCGCCTCTTTTCCTCGGCGAGCTTCTGGCCGAGCTGGTCCCTGTCAACGTCCGATAGTCGATCGACTTCCCGTGAGACCTTAATCCGCGACGGCGTCGGCGAAAAGAAAGCAGCCACATAAGGGCTCAGGTTCGGAACGACAAGAACGAGGAGGACCCAGACAAAAAGCGAGGTCATGATCGAGGACGAGCTCGATCTATGTATGGACGAGATGAGGATGCCGATGAGATAGAATACGGCGATATAAAGGGCCGCTCCCAGGACAATCAGGCCGAGCGCTCCCCAGTCGCTGCCCGTCCAGGTCACGCGCGGGTGGAGAAGGATGATCAGCATCCCCGCCGCGACCGAAAGGAGGAACGGCCCGAGGAGGGTTAGCATGCCTCCGGCGAACTTGCCCAGGATGATCTTCGACCGGGACAGGCCGTTGGCGAGCATCAGCTTCAACGTCCCGTCTTCCTTCTCCCCGCAGACCGCGTCGTAGGATAGGATCAGGGCCATGAGGCTCACGAGGATCGTGACGATAAAGGTCAGGTCGATAAGGGGAAACATGACCGGCAGGGGGTCGTTGTCGAATTGCTCGAGATTGACCTCGGCCGTGAGGCCCCGGACGAGGGTCTGAAAGGGGATGGGCGGCTGGGCCGCCTGGAGGATATTCCCGATCCGGTTGAAATGGGCGTAGTTCCGCAGGTAGTGCTCGAGCTCCGCCTGCCGCTGGGAGTATTCGTCCTGCCGCCTGAGGTAGTCGCCGGTGAGGACCAGGCTCGTGACCGCGACGATGACGAAGAGGAGGGCGAAGCTTACGAGGAATCTGAAGGATAGGATGTTCGTCCGGATTTCCTTGGCGATGAGCGTCTTTATCATGTTCTCACCTCACGTCGTAACGGACGAAGGCGACATAGGCCAGGGCGAACGAGAGGATGTTGAAAATAACGAGCCAGGCCGTGTCGAAGAGGGCGCCCCCGGCGAAGATCTCGGCGAGCGGCCTCGGCGCGTAAATGAAGGCCGGGTACTGCGCGCCCCTCTTCTCTGCGTCCTGGTCGGAGATGATCTTGTCGATGATCGAGTCCTTGTAGCGGACGACCTCATGTTTGAGGCGGCTCTGCTCGCCGATCCCGGTCCCGGCTATCTCGCTCGAAGCGTCGAGGAAGCTCGCCGCCGGCGAGACCCGGTTGATGTTCCGCGAGAGCCGGACTAATCGCTCGAACTTCAGGCGGTAGTCCTGCTCCAGCCGGTCGTTTTCGCTGCTGATCGTCCGCATGTGGTCCGCCCAGTTCCCGCCCTTGCCGATGCCGAGCAGGACCTCTCGGGTCCAGGTCTGCTGCCGCTTCTCGCTCAGGGCCCGGACCGAGGGAACGCTCACGAACTGCCGGGCCAGCAGCGTCCCGAGGTTCGGAATGATGAAAACGAGCAGGGACCAGAGAAACAGGAGGATGACGACCGAGGTCGCGGCCCGCTTCGTCAGGGCCGAGACGAGGACGCCCAGGCTCAGGAAGAAGCCAATGTAGAGGAGAGACAGCGCCAGGATGAGGGCCAGGCGCCCTAGTTGCCCAGCCGAGAATTGAACGTTGGTGTCGAGCATGAGGAGGGCGGACGCGAGGAGCGTTATGAGAAGAAAAGGGACCGCCAGGCTCAGAAAGTTCCCGATCCATTTGCCGGCGAGGACCTTGGCCCGGGAGACGGAGCTTCCCAGGACGAGCCTCAGCGTCCCCTGCTCCCGCTCCCGGCTGACCTGGTCGAAGCCGAAGAGAAGGGCCACGAGCGACAGGACGACCCTGACGACGTAGAGGAAATCGGGGGCCGGGAAAAAGGAGTAGATGATGTTGCCGGACGCCTGGCCGGCCCGGACTTCGATGCCGATGACGCTGATCTCGAAGGAGCGGGTCATGGCGTCGTCGAGGCCCCTGGCGAAGATGGCCATCGGGTTGGGCGCGACGAGCGCGATCGGGTCGCCGGGCTTGGGCCGGACGACCTGGTAGTCGGCCATCCTCTCCCTGAAGTCCCGGTGCATGATGAAGAGGCTGGTGGCTACGAGGAGGACGATGAGGAGCAGGACGATGAAAAATTTATAGCTCAGGAGGTTCGAAAGGATTTCTTTCCGGGCGATGGTCCAGGTCATGTCGTCGCTCCTTGCTGGCTAAGAAGGGACTACACCGCCAGCGGCTCCGACTTCATGTAGTCGATGTAGATCTTGACCAGGTCCTCGTACTG
>MEYF01000031.1:0-133 GCA_001775755.1 Candidatus Aminicenantes bacterium RBG_19FT_COMBO_65_30
CCCCGGAGCCTCGAAGCGCGGGGAAAGCCCCGGGTCTTGGACTTCGCTCCTTCCGGATCGAGTTTTAAGCCTCAATGGTCCCCGGACGGGAAGTACCTGGCATTCGCTCCATATCAAAATCCTCCTCGACAAT
>MEYF01000031.1:223-1024 GCA_001775755.1 Candidatus Aminicenantes bacterium RBG_19FT_COMBO_65_30
GCTCCAGCTTGTGGTTTTTTGGACAGGACGAAGAAAAACGGCCCCTTTTCAAGCGACTTGAGTTGGAATCCGGACAGTGGAAGACCAGGTCGATCCCAGGCGCCGAGCTTCCGAAACCCAACGTTCCCAGCATGGCCTTTAGCGGCGACGGGAAGACCTTTTTTTATGCCAAGATGGGAATGGACGGATCAGACCCGGGCATCATCGCCTATGACCTGGAAACGGGGAAGGAACGGTATCTCTTCCGCAACCAGCCGGATGACCCCCGGTATCTTACCGTCAACGCCTCGCGCGATCATAAGCGCTTGGTTGCGGGCCTGTGGGGAAAGATACTGATTATTGACGTCGATTCCGGGCGCGTCGAACGGTTCGAGTTCGAGAAAGAAAACCTCAGGTTTCCCGCCTGGTCTCCAGATGGAAAGCATCTCTTGGCCGCGGGGAGAACCAAGGAGGATGGAGATTTCAATGAAATCTTCATCGTCTCCCTCGCTGATAAGAAAGTGAAAAGCCTCGACGTCAGCCGGTACTTTCCCCGGGGAATGCGGATCATGCTCACGCTGGACTGGTCTCCCGACGGACAGATGATCGCGTACGACACGATGAAGATCATCTCTGAAACTAACCTGATCAAGAACCTGATCCCGAAAAAATAAGCCTGTTACGGATGTGGGGGGAGCCCATCGGAGGATGGGCTCCCGCGACAGGGCGAAAGGCCCTCCGCGCTGAGCGGCGGGCCTCACGTCATCTTTTCAAGAAGTCGTTCACCAAAGCGTAGACTTCTTTCGGCCTCTGAAACACGAT
>MEYF01000031.1:1041-1479 GCA_001775755.1 Candidatus Aminicenantes bacterium RBG_19FT_COMBO_65_30
TCATCGAATGGTATTCAAGGCTCGGCACGAGACGCCGGACCGTGGCGATCATCGGAGGTGTGATCTCTTGGTCTTCCGTCCCCCATAACAGCATGATCTCTCGTCTCTGCGACCCCAGGATCGCATATTCTCTGGTGTAGTCCCGCAACGCGTCGCTTCTGAACATCGAGAGCACGGACTGCACGAATCCCTCAAACCGGAACTGCCGACGCAAGAGGTCCAGGTCGCCTCGAAACTTGTCGGTCTGGATCTCGGATGCGCCGCGGCGTTCGATCTCTTTTGAACCGAAAACGCGCCCCAGGAACTCCCCCAGGACCGGCACCAAAAACACTTTTGGCCGCTTGTAGTTTTGTGTCAGCGGGGATATGAGCGCGAGGCGCCGGACCCGTTCCGGGTATTGCGCTGTGAACGACGTCGCAATGGCCCCGCCGAAGGAAT
>MEYF01000031.1:1496-2439 GCA_001775755.1 Candidatus Aminicenantes bacterium RBG_19FT_COMBO_65_30
GGCTCTTCCCATTGCAGCTGGTCAAGAAGATCCTTCAACTGGCCTACATAGAGGTTGCGGCCGTACGTGACACGGGGGCGGTCCGACAGCCCGCGGCCGTACATGTCGTAGCGGAGGACGCGAAACCCCGAGTCCGCGAGATCGGGGGCAAGCGCGTCCCAGGTAAGCATGGGGATGGTGCCGCCATGGAGGAGCACAACTCTGTGCCCGATTTCCCGCCCCTCCAAACGGTAGTGCGTCACACCATCGCTCAAGACAGCGTAGGTTCCGCCCAACTGCGCGCGGGTTTCCGTGTTCAACACCCTCGTTTCTCTGTTAGTGGCGACGTATATGCCGATACAGGCAAACAACAGAGCAACCAGAAACAGCGATATCCTGCGAGCGATTCTAGTTCTCTTGGGTTTGGATGGCATCGCCGGCGCTCTTGGGGCATTCTTGTGGAGGAGATTCCTTTGTCGCGGCGCGCGAACCCAGGCCACAAGGCTCGGAATTGAGTTCTCCCATCACTAAATGATGATATAGCCGGCTGCAAATTTATGTCAAGGACCTTAATAAAGGTTGTGTCGGAGCTCTGGCTGCCGTGTTTTCGGACCTCCGACTTTTAGATCCGGAGTCCCCTACCCTACCCCCTCGAGCATCTAGGGAAATCCCAGTTTCCAGAGGGAAATGTCTTGTTTTCCTTTATGCCCCATTAGTCAGAATAAGGCGGGTTTACGCGTATCTTGTGACACGGCGGGGCGGTCTGCTTTTTCCTTGGAGAGAAACGAGGATTCATCATGCCCATGCACTGACGCCAAGAGCACGAGGAGGGCGAAGCCTCCGCCGTCCCATGTCTTCAAGCAGGTCGCTCTCGCGGCGGCCGAGGAGAACGGGGAATATTTCTGATTATTCGTGATTACGGGGAGCGGGAGTCTATCGTCTTTTAGCCAGGGCGGCCGGATTC
>MEYF01000031.1:2542-11660 GCA_001775755.1 Candidatus Aminicenantes bacterium RBG_19FT_COMBO_65_30
ATTCAGCGCCGAAAGGGGGAATTACCCACAGCGCGAAAAAAGGAAATTTCTCTCCTTTTAACACGCCTTCGGCAAGAGATCCCAGGGCGCGTTATGCGGACAGAAAATCAAAATTCCGCATGTTATACGGATCAATCTAATTATTATTCGCTCAACGAGAATGAAACTCAGCGCCAGAAGCATTCAAGCCCTCGGGAAGATCGTTACAGGAGATGCGGGGCTTTCGCCCTACCGAAGCGGTCCCAAACTCGTCAATCTGTTCAACGACTTTGGCGCAAGCGACCGGTACGGCCAAGGATTCCCCTCGCGATGGCAGTATGCCGAAGAGAAACTCCACGCCATCAATGGAACGAAGATGTTGCCCGCCCTTATCCGAAGCGTCTTCGATCCCAGGGACTTCCTTGACGCCAAGAAGGAAGTCGAACCGGCAATCGACCACCTCAACCAACATCTGAAATATGATGGCTATGAGCTCGTGAAAGACGGAGACTTCGTAAAGGTCAGAGACGTCAACGGGGTCATGGTTGACATAACGAATCCCTTCAAGGGCTCTGATGATGACGCTCACGTATTTATCGATGAGCAAATCCAGAAATCGGAAAGCAAGATACAGGAAAGGGATTATGACGGGGCGATCACAAACGCGAGGGCACTGCTCGAGGCCGTATTGACGGAGATTGAGACGCAATTCGTTTCGGCTGCACCAGAATACGACGGGGACATGATCAAGCTCTACCGACGAGTCCAAAAGCACCTTAACCTCGATCCAAGTCGAGCGGATATCGATTCGACTTTGAAGCAGGTTCTGAGCGGATTGGTTAGCGTCACCTCCGGGCTCGCTGGGCTGAGAAACAAGATGAGCGATGCCCACGTTCGATCGTACAAGCCCATGAAACATCACGCTGTTCTCGTGGTGAATGCGTCAAAGACCATGGCCAACTTCCTGTTTGAAACCATGGCGTACCAGAAAAAGAAATAAGCGAACCAGCGCATGGAGGCTACTCGAAACCCGCGGCGGATTCCTCGAGCCTCATGTGTGATGTTAGGATAATTATGAAAAATATTCCATTAGACATATATATGCAGATCCAAGAAGCCATTTGCAGACCAGAGGGAACAGTATCGTTTATGTATACATGTAAAGAGCTCTTCGATCCTGTTGTTGGCAGAGGCATTTTAGTTGAAATCCCTTCAAGGGGACATCTTTTTCGGATTGAAAGGGATGAGGATCTTATGATTCATTTCCTCCATTCATCCCCAGGCACAGGTACAAGAGTTGCTTCCATTGATTTGAAGAAAGTGACCCCATCTGATACGGTTTTCTTAGCGTTTGCTTGGTCACCTAAAGAAATAAGTTTCCATCTGGGGCCTCAAATTCCTGGGGCCGAACTGATCAGTTCCAAAGGTGCTTTGGCGAAACGACAGCTTAGGGTCGGGAAAGATGGATGTATATACGAAATTGGCGGTTCTGGAATGGAAATAATGGGTGCATCTGTATACAAAGGCGGGAAACCTGTCTTGCAACCGACGGCAATTGATGCTTGGAAAGAGACTATCAAGGCAACAGAGATCTTAGGAACTGGTAAATCTGATCAGGGATATATTTTTGAAACGGCAGTGACTAACCTAACATTGGCAGTATTGGTTACAGGGTTCGAAGCCTTCACTAAGAAAAGATTCTTAGAACTAGAACAAGAGGGAATCGTACCTGATATAGATGCCGTTGTGAATTCCTTTTTTCCGCGCAAAGAGAGAGATGCGAGAACAACTGAAATGCTGAAATCCGAGGCGGAAGATGCACAAAAAACGGTCCTCCAGCTTATAGTGCATAGAGATAATATCAATTTTCAAAACTACCAGAAATGCAAACTCGCATACAATAAGGCATATGAAATCAAATTCGGAAATCTTGATTTACAGTCATCGACCGCAGAGAAGATAAAGAAATTCATCTTATACCGCCACAGAATAATCCATGTTTCTGCCCTACTTGGCATGCTAAACCAACCCGAGGTTCCCCCAGATGAACCGGTCTTTCCCAAGAAAGAACTTGCGGCTGAAGCAATTAGAGAATTCGGTAATTTCATTGAAAAACTTCACGAGGCAACTTTGAAAATTCGCAGAAAGGATTGACCAAAATCCTAACATTGGGCTGGGCAAGAATGCGCGGGAAAACGCCCAAGCACCCGTCAGCCCCGGCGTTAGCAAGGGAGAGCATATGGATAAATCGGAGGAGCGTATTCACGCCGTACTCGGTGACGGCAACGAACGGACGCCCAAGAACGCCCGTCGCTATCTTGTGCACCTCAAGAAACATCTCTCCCTTCCTCTTGGACGGCCAGAGCTTCCAGATGGGATTCTCGTGGCTCATATGTGTTGACAAGAAATCACCGGACTACGTGACGCTAAACGACTGCTCTGTGTGGCGCGTAAACTACTGAAGAGGCGAAATAGGCGCCCACCGGGTCACTTCTCCGCGCGCTTGTAGCTGACGGATAGTCCCGACCAACTGCCTTCCGCGAAGGTCGTCTCCATGAACGGCAGGCCGAGGACGTGCTCGACGAAACCGGCGCTTCCCCAGCCCCGGCCGCGCTGGCGCGCGGAGACGTTGTGGGCGGCGAAACAACCGCCGACCGTGAGCTTGGGCAGGACGGCGACGAAATAGTTCTTGTACCAGTCCTTGTCCGCATCGCAAAAGACGAAATCGAACGGGCCGGAGAGGTCGGGGACGAGCTCGTGGGCGTCGGCCAGGCGGGCGTCGATGAAGGCGTCGAGCCCGGCTTCACGGAAGTTGGCCACGGCCTCCCGATAACGGCCCTCGTCGATGTCCACCGTGATGAGCCTGCCGCCCGTCTTGCTCAGGGCCCAGGCGATCCAGATGCCCGAATGCCCGGTGGATGTCCCGATCTCTAGGGCCCGGGTGTACTTGTTCTTGATGATGAGGTCATAGAGGATCTTTCCGTCGGCTTCGGGGACGTTCATGTCCCGCCACCGGCCGGCGTGTTCGCCGAGGAATGCCTGCACTTTCCGGTCGAGGGCCTGCCCGTCCTGGGCCCCCGGAACCGGGGCGGGCGAGGCCGCCGCGATCAGGATGAGGACGAGTCCTGCGGTGACGAGGGATCTCGCATTCATGGCCACCTCCATCGCGCGAAAACCGGACTACCTGCCATTATTTAGACGCCCGGGTCCTCGCCCTCTTCCCGGCCCGGCCTCCCCTCGGGCCGCTGAACATGGCGGCATCCGGGAAGAAAGGCGATTTTTGGGCGTCAAAAGACATTATGGTATAGTTCTGTGTTTAATCCGGGCTTCCGGGCTCCCCCGGAGTGATCCCCTCTCTTCAGGAGACATGACGATGGCAGAATATCCGCGACCGGGCCGGGCGAAGCGCCTCGCGGCGGCGTCCCTCGGCCTGACATTGTTCCTGGTCCCCCTGCTGGCCTCCCAGGACCGTCCCTTGACGCTCGATGAAGCGGTCAACCTGGCCCTCGATCGCAACGAGCGGGCCCTGGCCACCCGGGAGGACGTCAAGGCCGCCGACGCCCGTGTCGCTCGAGCGCGGTCCTTTTTCTTGCCGACGATCACCTCGACGGGCATATATCAGCGCCGCGCTTACGAAGTCAAGAGACTCGTCGGCGACACCGAGGTCGTCATCCAGCGCTATAACGGCCTCTCGGAGACGCTCGGCCTCAACCTGACCCTGTTCGACGCCCGGAGCTTGACCACCCTCTCGGCCGTCCGGGCCCAGCGGAATTCCGATGTCGCCGCGGCCACCGAGAGCCGCCGACAGCTGGCCTTCGAAGTCAGCCAGGCCTTCCTGGCCACCCTGGGGACCTCCCAGGTTCAGGGAGCCTCCGAGCGGCGCTTCTCCTTCGCCCGGCAGAATCTCGAGGCGGCCAAGGCCCGTTACTCGGCCGGGCTGGCCTCGGTCAACGACGTGACGCGCGCCGAGCTCGAATACGCGACCGCCGAAGTCGGGCTCACCCAGGTCAAGGGCCAGGTGGAGACGAGCATCCTCCAGCTCGGCTATCTCCTGGACGCCCCGGAGGCCGTCCGCGGCCCGCTCGTAGTCCCCGAGTTCCTGATCGAAGCCGCCGCCGCGGAGGCCGCGGATTCCGAAGCCCTCGTCGAGGAAGCGCTCGCCCGCCGGCTCGACGTCGGGTCGCTCCGTTGGCAGGCTTCCTCCCTGCGGGCCTTGGCCAAGGTGCCCCTGCTCGGCTGGATCCCCTCGCTCAACGCCAGCGGCCAGTACAGGATGACGAACGAGGCCAGCTTCAATAACCGGACCTGGAACTGGAACGTCGGCGCGACCCTGAGCTGGACGCTTTTCGACGGCCTGGCCCGCTTCGCCGACCAGAGGGAACGGAAGGCCCTGGCCAAGCTGGCCGATCTCGACGTCCAGGCGGCGACGCGCCGCGTGGACGTCGAAGTCCGGGAGGCCCTCGTCTCCCTAGCCAACCAGCGGGCCTCGCTTAGGCAGGCTTCGGTCGCCCACGAAGTCGCCAAAAAGAACGCGGCCGAAACGGCCGAACTCTACAGACAAGGCCTGGCCTCCGCGCTCGAGGTCGCCGACGCCAACGTCAGCCTCTTCGAAGCCGAGGTCGCCCTCGTCCAGGAACGCTACGGCCTGGGCGTCACCTTCCTCAACCTGGAAGCCGCCCTGGGACTCGATCCCTTCGGGAAGGAGCCACGCACGTGATCAGCTTGAAGAACCGGAAGCTCGTCGTCATCGCCGCGGCCGCGGCGCTCATCGTCTTCGCCGGCGCCTGCAAAAAGGGAGGCGGCACGTCGTCCGCCGGACAGAATCCGCGCGGCCGCGTCCAGTTCCCCGTGGACGTCGAAGAGGTCCCGGTCCGCTCCCTCGTCTATTCCGTCACGGCCGTCGGCTCCATCGAGGCCTTCGAGAAGGTCCAGGTCACGGCGCGGGTCCCAGGCGTCGTCGACAGGGTCCGGTTCAGCGAGGGCGGCTTCGCCGCCGCGGATCAGGTCCTGGTCGAGATCGAGACCGAGCGCTACCGCCTGGCCCTCGAATCCGCCCAGGCCTCCCACGACAAGGCCGAAGCCTCCAAGGCCGACGCCGAGGCCGGGCTCAAGCGCCGAGAGACGGTCATCACCCAGAATCCCGGCCTCATCCCCGGCGAGGAAGTCGAGGCCTGGCGGACGAAAGTCCTCGTCGCCGCCTCCGAGGTCGCCCAGATGCGGTCGGCCCTCAACCAGGCCAAGCTCAACCTCCGGGACGCCTTCGTCCGGGCGCCCATCGCGGGCATCATCCAGACGCGGACGGTCCAGACCGGCCAATACGTGCAGACCGGGACGGTCCTGGCGACGCTCGTCCGTCGCGACCCGCTCCTTCTTAGGTTCCGCGTGCCCGAGCGCGATGCCGCGCGGATCAAGCCCGGCCAGGAAGCCCGCTTCCGCGTCCGGGAGGACAGCCGCGAGTTCACGGCCAAAGTCGTCCACGTGGCCGAGTCCGCCGACGACGTTTCGCGCCTCGTCGACATCACGGCCAACATCGACGACCCGAGCGACCGCACCCTCCGGCCCGGCTCCTTCGCCGAGATCACGGTTCCCGTGGCCTCCGCCACCGAGGCCCCGGTCATCCCGGTTTCGGCCGTCAGGCCGAGCGAGCGGGGCTTCGTCGCCTTCGTCGTCGAAGGGGACAAGGCCGTCGAGCGCATCCTGACCCTGGGCATGAGGTCCGCCGACGGCCGCGTCGAGGTCCTGTCCGGCCTCAAGGGCGGGGAGTCGCTCGTCGTCCGGGGCGGCGAAGCCCTGCAGGACGGAGCTTCGGTCCGGGTGACGGTTCCGGGCCAGGTCCCGGCCGAAAAAACCGCCGACACGTCCGCCACGCCGGCCAAAAAAGGATAGGCCCGATGAACCTGACAGAAGCCTGCGTCAGAAAACCCGTCTTCGCCTGGATGCTCATGGCCGCCACGGTCGTCTTCGGCGTCGTCGCCGGCGGCCGGATCGGCATCAGCCAGTTCCCCGACGTTGATTTCCCGACCATCAACGTCTCCGCCTCCTGGGAGGGCGCGGCGCCCGAAGTCATCGAGAACGAGATCGTCGAGACCCTGGAGGAGGCCCTCATCCAGGTCGAGGGCGTCCGGACGCTGACCTCGAGCTCCCGTCAGGGCTCGGCCAACATCACCGTCGAGATCGAGCTTTCTCGGAACGTCGACCTGGCCCTCCAGGACGTCCAGGCCAAGGTTTCCCAGGCCGCCCGCCGCCTGCCCCGCGACATGGACCCGCCCATCATCTCCAAGTCCAATCCGGAGGACCAGCCGATCATGATGGCCCGGCTGGGCGGACCCTACCCGCAGCGCGTCCTCAGCGACTACGTCCGCTACGGCCTCAAGGAGAAGCTTCAGACGATCCCCGGCATCGGCGAGATCTCCCTTATGGGCACCCTGGAGCGGAACGTCCGCATCTGGCTCGATGCCGCCCGGCTCGACGAGAAAGGGCTCACGGTCCGCGACGTCATCTCCGCCCTTCAGCGCGAGCACATCGAGCTCCCCGCCGGCCGCCTCGAGACGCCCGGCCGCGAGGTCAACATCCGGGTTCTCGGCGAGGCCGTCGACCTCGAAACCCTGCGCAAGATCGTCGTCCGGGAAAGCGCGGGGAGCCCCATCTACCTCAGCGACGTCGCCCTCGTCGAGGACGGCTTCGAGGACGTCCGCCGCATCGCCCGGTTCGAGGGCGGTCCCGCCCAGGGCATCGGCATCCGGAAGCAGCGCGGCGCCAACGCCGTGGCCGTGGCCAAGCGCGTCCGCGAGGCCATCGACGAGTACCGCAAGACCCTGCCCGAAGGCATGACCATCGGGATCACCAACGACAGCACGGAGTTCATCCGCGAGTCCGTTCGCGAAATTCAGTTCGAGCTCTTCCTCTCCGTCATCCTGACGGCCTTCGTCTGCTGGCTGTTCTTGGGCTCTCTGTCCAGCACGCTCAACGTCATCCTGGCCATCCCCATGTCCCTCCTCGGCACGGTGGCCATCATCTACTTCCTCGGATTCACCTTCAACACCTTCACTCTGCTCGGCCTGGCCCTGGCCGTCGGCATCGTCGTCGACGACGCCATCATGGTCATGGAGAATATCTTCCGCCACCGCGAGGGCGGGAAAGGCCTTGTCGCGGCAGCCCTCGAAGGGACCAAGGAGATCGCCTTCGCCGCCCTGGCCGCGACGCTGGCCGTTGTGGCCATCTTCGTCCCGGTCGTTTTCATGAAGGGCATCATCGGCCGTTACTTCCTGCAGTTCGGCATCACCCTCTGTCTGGCGGTCCTCCTGTCCTACGTCGAGGCGGTCACCCTGGCCCCGGCCCGCTGTTCCCAGTTCCTCAGGACGTCGCGCGAAGGACGGAACAAGATCGGCCTGGCCGTCGACCGCGCCTTCGGACGGTTGGAGAAGCTCTACGGCCGCGTCCTTCATGGCGGCCTCCGCAAGCCGGGCCTGGTCCTCGTCCTGGCGGCGGTCCTTTTGGCCGGGGCCGTCGTCGTCTTCACGATGTTGCCGAGCGAATTCGTCCCCTCCCAGGACCAAAGCCGGATCATGGTCCGTTTCCAGACCGCCGTCGGCTCGGACATCACCGAGACGGGCGCGCTGGTCATGAAAGCGGAAGAGATGGTCAACTTACATCCCGAGGTCTACCAGCTCTTCAGCATGGTCGGAGGGTTCGGCGGGGGCGGTGGCGTCAACGCCGGAATGTTCTACATCGCGCTGGTCCCCCCGGATGAACGAAAAATGGACCAGGCCGAGTTTTCGAGCGTGCTCCGCCGGGAGCTCAACTCCATCCCGGGCCTCCGGGCCGTCATCCAGGACACGTCCCAGCAGGGCTTCACGGCCCAGCGCGGCTTCCCCGTCGAGTTCTCCGTACGAGGCGCCGACTGGAACCAGCTCGTGCCCTTCAGCCAGAAGCTCATGGCGGAGCTCTCGGCGAGCGGGACCGTCGTCGACCTCGACTCGGACTACCGTGTCGGCATGCCTGAACTGCGGGTGACTCCCGACCGGGCCGTGGCCGCCGATGTGGGCGTATCCATTGACGACGTGGCCACTACGATCAACGCCCTGGTGGGCGGCATCCGGGTCGGCAAGTACAGCACGGGCGGCCGGCGTCTCGACGTCCGGCTCAAGCTCATGGCCGGGCAGAGATCGCGGCCCGAAGACATCTCGCGCCTGCGCGTCCGGGCCCGGAACGGCGAGCTCATCCCCCTGTCCTCTCTCATCCTCTTCGAGGAGCAGGCCGCCCTTCAGGCCATCACCCGCCGCGACCGGGAACGGGCCATTTCGATCTACGCCAACGTGGCCCCGGGCCATTCCCAGGCCGAGGCCCTGCGGGTGATCGAAGGGCTCGGAGGCGACCTGCCGGTGGGCTACCGGGTCGTCCTGGGCGGGTCGAGCGTGGCCTTCCGCGAATCCATGAGCAGCCTCCTCTTTGCCATGGTCCTGGGCGTCCTCATCGCCTACATGATCCTCGCCTCGCAGTTCAACTCCTTCAAGGACCCTATCACGATCATCACCATCCTGCCGCTCTCGATCGCCGGGGCGGCCTTCGCCCTGCTCGTCACCGGCAAGTCCCTGAACATCTTCAGCATGATCGGATTGCTGCTGCTTATGGGGATCGTCAAGAAGAACTCCATCATCCTCGTCGATTACGCCAACGCCTTCAGGGCGAAGGGTTTTGCGGCGCGGGAGGCGATGGAGAAGGCCGGGCCTATCCGGCTGAGGCCCATCCTGATGACGGCCACGGCGACCCTGATGGCGGCCATTCCGCCGGCGCTCGGCATCGGA
Source organism: Candidatus Aminicenantes bacterium RBG_19FT_COMBO_65_30 (assembly GCA_001775755.1). Classification (GTDB taxonomy): domain Bacteria; phylum Acidobacteriota; class Aminicenantia; order Aminicenantales; family Saccharicenantaceae; genus RBG-16-66-30. The sequence continues at coordinate 11,326 of MEYF01000031.1, forward strand.
GCGGGCGCCGAGATACGGATGCCCATGGCCATCGCCGTCATCGGCGGACTGGTCCTGTCGACGGTGCTGAGTCTCGTCGTCGTCCCCGCGTTCTACGTCGTATCGGACAAGCTCGCCGGGAAGAAGAAAAAAGGGGTCGGACCACAGCAACAGTAATATCCGAGTAGTGCCTTGGCTGTCCTAACATATACGTAACAAATAAATTAACAGGATAACCCGGTAGTTTTTTGGCCCTAACCCGGGTTTTTTCTGGCTAAAAACAAGAAACCTGACCGAGGCGAAGCCTAGGCCTTTTTATCAGAGGCGCCGGGCTTGGTGATGGGCTGACCTTTCGC